>NZ_MOME01000025.1:0-120532 GCF_001983005.1 Protofrankia sp. BMG5.30
GCCAGCCCACGCGCCTTCGCGTCCGCGACCAAAGCCGCCGCAGCGGCCTGCTCCGGCGACAGCTGCCGCCCCGATTCACGATCTTGCTTGCGAGGGGTCATATCACCCGATGTCATCACTCACAGTGCCCATCCCGCCGGACCCCGAGGGCCCGGCGTGTCGGGCCGGAAACACCGATCTTGAAACAGTCCCGCCCGAGGACGCGAATCGACAGGTGGGTGAGGAGCGCCGCCCGGCATGATGGGGAACAGCGCCCGTGAGCCGTCCCTCTTCGCATAGAGATATCGACACATAGCCGCTTTGCGGCAACATCCAATGCCTCACATGCGTCTCGGTGCATCGTCTGCGCAGGTCAGCTACCAGGGAGCTGCTTGCCCTCCGCTCCGAGGCGCTGAGGGCAAGAAATGGGTTGAGTGGCGGTTGGCGCATGGTGATACTGCCATAATGGATCTTGGAAGGGCCGCTGAGGAGTGGCGGCGGCACGGGTTCGTCATCCTGCCTGGCTATCTATCCAGGGAGGTGCTGTGCCCGGCGGTTGCCGAACTGGGTCTGATGTTTCCGTCCGCGMGGGACTTTCACGACGGGACCGCTATCTCGGTGACGAGTTCGCCGGAATCGACGAGTTCCCGTTCGCCAGTACGGAGGTCAGCCTCCTGGTGGCGCACGATCGCCTGATCCGCCTGTCCGAGGTGCTTCTGGGCGGGGACGATCTGCGCATCTACTCGGCCGAGGCGTGGGCGAAGTACCAGGGAGCGGCCGACTACGACCAGGCTCTGCATCGCGACTACCTCAACCACATCGTGGTCGTGCCCAGCGCGGCAGCCGAGTACCGGCAGCTGGAGATGCTCGTCTTTCTGGCCGATGTGCCCGAAGACCTGGGGCCGCCGCACCTGCTCTCCAAAGCCCAGACCGCGGAGCCYGCGGCCAAACCGAACTGGCTCCCGCTACGGATCACGGACGCCTCCGATGACGCCGGCGATTTCGTCGCGCCCGGATCTCCACACCTCTACGAACGAGAGGTCTCGGCAGCCGGTCCCGCGGGGACCGTCGTCGCCTTCGAAACGGGCACCTTCCATCGCGGCACCGGCATGACCYGTCCTGGGTGCGCTCGCTACACCACGCACCTCAGCTACCGCCGCGCGGGTGCGGAATGGGGACAACGCCGAGGCTGGGCGGCGCGCGGTCACGACCCCGCCTGGTATTGCTTCGTCGAACGGGCCAGCCCCCGGCAGCTCGAACTGTTCGGCTTCCCGCCGCCCGGTCATCCGTACTGGACCGCGGACACGCTGGCCGGCGTCGCGCCGCGGTATCCCAATCTGGACTTGCCTCCCTGGCGTCGCCAAATCCGGTCCGGCTCAGTCTGAGCAGCCGGCCGGTAGTGCCTGGATCTCGGGCCGCTCACAGCGGATCGCCGTCGGCCTCGGCGTAGATGTCGCGGCGCTTGAGATGATGGTGGAACCGGGTCAGCACGAATACGGTGTGGGCGTTCTTGTCAACCGTGCCGCCGTGCGGGCCGGTCCGAAACACCAGCCGCTTCCACGACCCGCCGACCAGCCCGATCCTCGATCGGCGCGGTCCCGCCGCCCTGCCGGCGCGTCTCGAAGCGGGGGAGCAGGGGTTCCACCCGTTCCCATAGATCGTCCGGGACCAGCCGCAGAGCGAGGCTGTTCTCCATCACATCCATGACCAGATATGTACCCGGAACGGCCACACGAGACATGCTCTTACTCGTCTAGTTCAGCCGGGGGGAGTCTCTTCGCCATGATGTGTTCTCTGCCCCCACCGGGCAGCACGTCACCGAATTGCCCTGTGTCCGCAAAACCATGGCGCCGGTACAACGCGATCGCATACTTGTTGCCGGGCGAGACCGCGAGCTGCAAGACTTCCGCCCGCCCCTGCACAGCCCACTGCTCAACCGCCCGGACCAGACGATCCCCTACGCCTTGCCCCCACGCCTCCTCGCTGACCCACAGGGAGATCAGCTCTACGACGCCGTTCCGCGGGCTCGGGACGCCGCTGACTATCCCGGCCGGCTTCCCATCGAGTACGGCATGGAAATTGCACGAGCCCGGGATGCTCAGCCGGGCACGCCATCGCTCCTCCCTGTCGCCATCACCCTGCCAGTCCGCGAGTCTGGCCCCGAAGGCGTAGGGCACCGCGGCAAGCGCGGCCAGCCTCAGCTCGCGCCACCTGGGCCAGTCGTGCGCTGTCAGCACCTCCACCTCGACCATGCACAGAGGCTGTCCCAGGACGGGGTCAGCGGCAACCCAAAATCGATCAGCGACTCGCTGAAATCACGGAAAGCTACTTGGCGGCCGGTGACGCGGACCCGAGCCCCGGGCCTCCTTGGCGTCGCCACCACATCCAGTCCGGCCCGCTCTGAGCAGCCGGTCAGTAGGGGTGTCGACGTCGTTGATGGCGCTCGCCTGGAACACGATCATCAGCGTCAGGGTATGTGCTGCGCAGGCCTGGTCGAACACCGCCGCACGTCCGTCAACGGAACCCGTGGTACAGGCGGCCGTTCTCGAGGGGCTGCCCGGGCACCGCAGCCGTAGGTGGAAGCCGTCATCGGCACGGCGGAAACCACCTACAGCCGGGCGAGGCGTAGGTGGAAAGCGCTGTCGGGGCGACGGAAGCGACCTACGCCCTTTTTCTTTGCGGTGGTCGCCCTGCTCGGTCCGGGGCGGGTGTGCGGCTCTGCCAGGCGCATCCTTCACTGTTTAGTATCGTTTTGATTTTTCGTTTCGTATAGAAACGAAACTATAGATACGAAACTATAGGCGGGCTGGCGCGCGATAAGCTTCACTTCTCGCGCGCCAGGGAGGCGCGGGAGAGAAGGGCTGGGAAGTGGGCGGCGACGGGACAGAAGTTGCGATTCGTCGAGATGGCGATTACACGGTGCTGTCGTCCGACCTGGTCGAGCGAGTGGCCGACTATGCCCGGGCGGCCAGGGCCGCCTCGACGTGGCGTGCCTACGAAACAGACCTGCGGCACTTCGCCGCCTGGTGCGCCGAGCGCTCCCCGCACCTGGTGGCGCTGCCAGCGCTGCCGGCAACCGTGGCCGGCTACCTGACGGCGCTGGCCGACGCCGGCTACAAACCGACCACCATCCGCCGCAGGCTGGCCGCCATCTCCGTGGCCCACCAGCTCGGCCGTCATCCCAATCCGGCCACCTCACCCGAGGTCGCGACCGTCTGGGACGGTATCCGCCGTGTCCACGGCACCGCCGTGAAGCGCAAGAACGCGCTGGAGACCGGTCTGCTCACCCAGGTGCTCGCCGAACTGGACGACTCCCGGCTCGCCGACCTGCGCGACCGGGCGCTGCTGCTGGTCGGTTTCGCCGGCTGCCTGCGCCGCGGCGAGCTCGTCGCGCTGGACGTCGCCGACATCGCCGAGACCCCGGACGGTGTGGTGCTGACCATCCGCAGGTCCAAGACCGACCAGGAACGCGCCGGGGCGCTGGTCGGCCTCACCTTCGGCTCCTACCGGCCGACCTGCCCGGTCCGCTCCTGGATCGCCTGGCGTCAGGCCGCGGGCCTCACCGACGGGCCCGCCTTCCGTTCGATCAACCGCCATGGCGGGGTGGGCGCGGGCCGGCTGCACCCGAGCTCGGTCGCCCGCATCGTCCAGCGCCGGGCCGCCGCGGCGGGCCTGTCCCCGGACGACTTCGGCGGGCACTCCCTGCGGTCCGGGTTTGCCACGGCCGCCGCCCGTGCCGGCGTGCCCGACCGGGCGATCATGCGGCAGGGACGCTGGCGGTCGTCGGCGTCCCTGGACAGTTATGTACGCGCCGGCCGCCTGTTCGACCGCGACAACCCCTCGGGCAGGGTCGGCCTGTAGCAGGTGCCGGCCACGGTGGCCGGGTCACGACCGCCAGCGCCGGCGCGCTGACGCCGTGGGCAGGGCCGGCCCGCGGTCCGCTGGGCACGGTCGGTCGCTCTGGCCGGTCTGGCCGGTCTGTAGCGGCGGTCACCCTGCGCTCATGATATGTGTGCGCTTCGTGCGACAGGCCGATAATGAATCCTGCTGGTTGACTCCCGTCCGCAGTCAGGAAGAGCCGCACAGTCAGGTTGATTCGGAAGATGGCGGAACGATCCGTGTGYTCGACATCAACACCTGGCCTGTGCTATCTGACCTGCATGGYAGCCTGCGACGTCCAGGCCCGCCGCCCCGTCCACACAGGCGATTCCGGAGGTAGCAGCCCATCCCATGGCCGAACACACCCCCCGCCGCAACATCGAGACCTGGGCGCACGAGCTGCCCGCCAGTTTCATCGAGTGCCGCACCATGGGACACCGCTGGGAACCCCACAGCGCGGTCTGGGACAAACAGGCCCGCGCCTACCATGTCATCCACGAATGTGACCGCTGCCACACTCAGCGCAAGGCGTGGTGGAGCCGTAACGGCGAGATCACCTCCGCGGGCTACAGCTACCCCGAGGGTTACCTGACCAAGGACGTCGGCTACATCGGCGCCGACGGCCGCGGCGTGCTGCGCACCGAGTACCTCGCCCGCGTCTTCACCGCGACCGCCAGCCGCGGCACCGGCAACGGCAACGCCCCGCGAACCTCCTGAGGAGGACACAGACACACGTTGGCCTGGACGGGGACGGCTGACTGAGCCCTGCTCCACAACGCAGGACGGACCCACCCTGCCGGGACGGGTCACCGGCCCGGAACGGTCACCGGCCGGCCGGGACGACCAGGCTTCCCGGATACCGACGGCCGGCGGTCCCAGCTGTTGGCAGTGACCGGTCAGCGGCCGGTCAGTTGGTGCAGACGCCGGCCAGGGTGGGCAGGACGGGCGGGGTGACGGCGTCGGGGGCGAACCAGCCGGGCAGCCGGCGGGTGTCGRGCGCGGGGGCGCAGCCGTCCGGCCCTTCCCGGTAGGTCCAGCTCGGGCCGTCGCGCAGGTAGGTGCGCAACGCCGTGACGAGCCGGTCGATGTCGTCGGAGCAGGTGCCGACACCGACGCTTGCCCGCAGCGCCGAGCCTGGCAGGTCCAGCCGGGCGAGCAGCGGATGGGCGCAGAAACGGCCGTCGCGCACGCCGATGCCGTGCTCGGCGGACAGGTAGGCGGCCGTCCGCGCGGCGCTGTGGCCGGGCACGGTGAAGGTGACCACGCCGAGCCGGTCGGGGGCGTCCGCCCAGATCCGCGGGATCTCCACGCCCGGCAGCCCGGACAGCCCCGCGACAAGCTGGTCACGTAGCGCGTCCTCGTGACGTTCGAGGGTGCCCGGCGCGAGCGCGGCCAGCACCTGGCAGGCCGCGGCCAGGGCGGCCGCACCGAGCGAGTTGGGGGAGCCCGCCTCGTGCCGCTGCGGGGCGGTCTTCCAGGTGGTGGCGGTGGCGGTCACCCCGGCTACGGCACCGCCACCGGCGAGGTACGGCGGCGCGGCGTCGAGCCAGTCCGCGCGGCCGATCAGCGCCCCGGCGCCGTAGGGCGCGTAGAGCTTGTGAGCGGACAGCGCGACATAGTCGACGTCCCAGGCGGCCATGTCGATGCGGCGGTGCGGCGCCAGCTGCGCGGCGTCCACGACGATCCGCGCGCCGTGGACGTGCGCGATCTCGGCGATCTCGGCGACGGGGACGACCTCGCCGGTCACGTTCGACGCGCCCGTCACGGCGACGAGGCAGGCCGGCCGGTGCGCCAGCGCCCGCCGGAGGCGGTCGAGGGTCGCGTCGACGGTGTCCGCGGCCGGCAGGCAGCGATGCCGGACGGCACGCCAGGGCAGCAGGTTCGCGTGGTGTTCGACGTCGAGGAACAGCACGTCACCGCGGCCGGGGTCCCCCGCCTGGCCGGTGTCGTCCGGATGGCCGGCGGCGCCCGCGCCCGCGGTGCCGTCCACGTGGCCGGCGGCCGCCCCGCGGCCCGGGCTGTCGTCCGGGTGACTGGTGGCCGCCGGCCCGGGCAGGCAGCGGGCGAGCAGGTTGAGCGCGTCGGTGGTGTTGCGGGTGAACACCACGACGTCCTCGGGCCGCGCGCCGACGAAGGCGCCGACCGTCCCGCGCGCCGACTCGTACAGCGCGGTGGTCACCTGGGAGGCGTATCCGGCGCCGCGGTGGACGCTGGCGTAGAACGGCAGGATCTCGTCCACTCTGGCCGCCACGGCGGACAGGCACGGGGCGGACGCGGCGTAGTCGAGGTTGGCGTACCGCGCCTGCCCGCCCTGGACGAGCGGAACCCGCAGATCCGCGCCGACGACCGGCAGCAGCGGCCCGTCCACCCCCGCTGGCTGTGGGTGGGCGCCGGCGGCAACGCCGTCCACGGCCCCGGCCGGAAACGGCACCGCCGGCCGCGGGCGGACGGGGGTCTGGATGGTGGCAGGGGCGGTCACGGCACTCCTCGGGGTCCACCGGACCCGGGGGCGGATCCGCGCTTACCGCAGCCACCGCGGCTACGGCCTGGTCCTCACCCGGGGCACCCCACCGCGGAGGAGGGTTGCCGGCCAGCGAGCCGGGGCTTGACGCTGACGCTCATGACCTGTGCCGAGCATACCGGGGATGCCGGACACGCGCCGCCAACGGCGACAGCCCCGGCGGACGGGAGCCGTCGGGCGGCCCGTTCGCGGACACGGGCTACGGGCTGCCGAAGTCCGGGAGGATGAGCGAGCCGTCCTCGGCGAACGAGAAACCGGGATTATGGGCGATCTCCCACACGTGGCCGTCGAGGTCGGTGAAAACCCCCGCGTAGCCGCCGTAGAACGTCTCGGCCGCGGGGCGGGTGATCGTGGCACCCGCCCGTTGCGCCGCCGCGATGATGCCGTCGACCTCCGCTCTGGAGCGGACGTTGTGCGCGAGCGCGACACCGCTGAACCCGCCTGTCTGCCCACCGGTACTCCCCTCGGCGTCCTCGGCGATACCGCAGTCGCGGGCCAGCTTGTCGCGTCCCCAGAGCACCAGCACGGCRCCGCCGGCCTGGAAGAAGACGGTCTCCTCGAGCTCCTGGCCCTGCCAGCCCAGCCGCTCGTAGAACGCCCGGGCACGCCCCACGTCCCCGACACCCAGTGTGATCAGACTGATCCGCTGCTCCATGTGTGGAAGGTACCCGGCCGTTTTCCCCGGCGAGGGGCGGCTTTCCGGACGGATCGCTGCGAACCGTCCCATCCCGCCCGGCGGCCCGTCCGCGATGACGGTTCGCGGGCCCGTGGCCGGCAGGGTGCGGGGCATCGGGAGTTTCGGGTTCTGAGATGTCTCGCGGCTGGTGGGACAGCGTCGGACGGATGATCGAAAGGATGCTGCCGGGAACGGTGCGGGATGGCCTGGGCGGGGCGTCAGAACGGGTGAACAAGAATAAACGAGGATTGTGGTGGCGGGTCGGTTGTACAGTGCCGAGCATGACATCCCGCCGCATTCTGCTGCACAGCGATCGCGTGATCGATCACGCGCTTGTGGCCAGCGCGGCGTGTACCAGTGGGTGTGGCCCGCACGGGATGCGCTGACAACCGCGGACCGGCGCCACGGCACCGGTTCCGGTCGCGTCATCCCAAGCCGTCCGGTCACGCCGGTACGTCACCGGCCYGTCTGAATTCTCCCGTTCCGACCGCTCATCCGGATCCTGGCGCGTTCTCCGATTTGCCGTGTGCGCCTGGTCGTCAACCAGCCGATTTTTCTCGGGGGCGGCGGTTGCGCCGGGAACGCCGGTCGGCGGTGACGGCAGGAACGCCGAGGTGCGTGTCACGGCCCGCGGGCCAGCCGTCCCGCGGGTCCACCGGCAACGCGAAAAAAATGTAATCACGCTGTTTTTCCACCCGTACCGCTCGCCATCCGTATCGCTTTCCGCCCGTACCGACAGGGAGTCGAGCATGCCACTCATCCACCCACTACTCGCGGGCACCGCCCTGGTGCCCGATTCCCTGCTGCGAGACGAAAACGAAACGGTGGAACCGCATGTGCTGGCCGCGCTGACCCGCTCCCTCGGTGCCGCGACCGGGATATGGACGGCGATCCTGCGCCACGACCCGGTCAACCGCTGGTACACCCGGCTCGTGCTGTCCGGATCGGTCGAGGTGTGGCTGATCAGCTGGTGCCCGGACCAGTACACCCGCGCGCACGACCATGGCGGCGCGTTCGGCGCGCTGACCGTCATCCAGGGGCCCGTCACGGAGATCGCCTGCGACGCGGACTGGCGGCCCCGTGACTGGCGGCAGCATGAACGGGGGGCGTCGCTCACATTCGATCGGAACCACATTCACAAGGTGGGGAATTCGGGGACTATCCCGGCCGCGACCATCCACGCCTACTCTCCCCCGGAACTGCCGATGCGGTATGCACCGGACGCCGCCGAGCAGGCGGTCGAGGGCTTCCTGCTCGAGAACGCGCTCGGTGGTGCCGCCGCTGGGGACGCGGCGGGGGCGCTTGCCGTGGGCGGAGGGCGGCCGTGAGCGGCAGCCGGATCGACGCGATGCTTGCCCGGGCACGCGCCCGCCTGGAGCGTCTCGACCCGCCTACGGCCGCGGCGGCGGTGGCGGACGGGGCACTGCTGGTCGACATCCGGCCCGCGGCCCAGCGCGGCGCCGAGGGCGGCATCCCCGGCGCGCTGATCATCGAACGTAACGTCCTGGAGTGGCGGCTGGACCCCACCAGTGACGCGCGTCTCCCGCAGGCCACCGGCGACGACATCAAGGTCATCATCATCTGCTCGGAGGGGTACACCTCCAGCCTCGCGGCGGCGTCCCTGCAGGATCTGGGCCTGCGCCACGCCACCGACGTCGTCGGTGGCTTCCGCGCGTGGGAGCGCAACGGCCTCCCAACGATCACTCACAGCAGCAAAGATCATCACCTTCAGTAACTAACTTCACTGAAAGGTCTTGGCCGATCTCTTAGCGTAAGGGTGCTCACTATCACGGTGAGTAACGGGGATGACCGCCGGAGCCCGTCCGCATCCCCGTGTCGGCCACACGCGCGGACGGGGCCGGGGCCCATCTGCCCGGAACGGCGGCAGAGGGGTGATGGCATGTCCATCTCGAGCCGTACGGTCTCACCCACGATCACCGCGGTTTCCTGTGCCGTCGCCGTCGCGGTGGCCCTGACGCCTCATCCGGCCGGGGCGGCCATCGCGTCGGCCGGCGGTGCGCCCGCCGCGACCGACGCGGCCCTGGGCGCCCTGACGACGGGGCAGGGATCCGCAACGACCTGGACGGACGGGCAGGAGTCCGCCAGCGGCAGGCAGAAGCCCAGCAGCACCAGGAAGAGGGCCACTGGCGACAGGCAGAGGTCCACCGGCAACCGGCGGGAGTCGTCCAACAGCAGAAAGGAATCCACGGGCGACAGGCAGGAATCGTCAGGTAACGAGTGGGAATCATCCGGTAACGAGTGGGAATCCTCCGACGGCGGATGGGAGTCCTCCGCTGGCAGGCAGGAGTTCCCCGGCAGGTCGTTGCGGCTGGGCAGCCAGGGCGACCCGGTGGCGCGGCTGCAGATCCGGCTTGGGATCTTCGCCGACGGGAGGTTCGGCCCGCGGACCGCACGCGGCGTCCGCACCTTCCAGTCCGGCGTCGGCCTGACCATCGACGCCGTGGTCGGCCCGCGGACCTGGGGTGCACTCTTCGGCGCGTCAGCCGCGCCGGCGGTGTCCGCCCCGGCCTCAGCCCAGCCGGTGCCAGCGCTGCTGACAACTCCGGCGGTGGCACAAACGGCGGTGGCGTCAACGGCGGCGCTGACAGTGGCTCCGGTCGGGGCGTCCACCTCGGTCGCGGCGGCGGCGTTCGCGGTCGCCCAACAGCAGATCGGCAAACCGTACCGCTACGGCGCCGCTGGGCCGAACGACTTCGACTGCTCTGGTCTGATCAAGTACGTGTACACCCAGGTCGGCGCCTCGGTCCCCCGTACCACCTACGACCAGTTCGCCGCGTTGCAACCGGTCAGCCGCGCCGACGCCCGGCCAGGAGACGTGATCTTCTTTCTCGACGCCGAGGGGGAGGCCTACCACGACGCCATCTACGCCGGAAACGGACAGATGATCGTTTCGCGTCGGCCCGGCACCAATGTCCAGTACCAGGAGATCTGGTCGGGCGACTATCGCATCGGACGGGTCTGAAGACCGGAGGACCTGTAGCTTCCAGCCGGACGGGAAGCATGATCGCATCACCTTGGGCGCTCTGACCGTAGACTCTGCGCCACGCGCTGCCGGCGATCATAGCTGTGATTCTGCTCACCCTTGCGATCGTCAGGAACACCGTCCCCGATTCCCCGGGGGCGGGCGGGGACCCGGGATGCCCGGTTTGGTAGCACCGGGCATCTACTACGAGTGGTAGTACATATACACAACGCTGCGATTTGACAACGGAACGCCGATCGACAGGGCCAGAACCGGGTGTGTTGGGCGCGCTGCGGACGCGAGCGTTCCGGAACCCTTGCTATCCCGTCGAGAGCCGTCTACGTTCCTCGGTTAACGAGACGAGACGGGTTCGTTTCCGACGAAGAGGGTGTCCAGGCGTGCGCAATTCATGCCGGACAACCCTGAGTCCGTCCCTCCCCGAGGTTGTGGTTCCGCGTGAGCAGAGGAGTCGATGTGCCTTCCAACACATCCACTCGTTGCCGCGCATTGTCATGTCCGCCGCAAGCGACGTCCCCAGGAGACATCATGCTGAGTCACCTGCGGCTGCTGCCCACAGGTAGCACTGCCGCCTACCACCATCGGCTYGGATTGTGCCCCGATAGAGGCAGAATCGGCGGAATCTCATGAGCGCCGGCGTACCGGTCCTGCCCGGACGAGACCTTCCGCCGCAGCCCTACGGTGCTGGCTGGCCCACCTACTGGCGGCAGGAAGCCGCCTGCCGGGACGGGGATCCCGACGCGTTCTTTCCGCCGGACGGACGTAACACCAAGGCCCGGGCCGCGGCGGAAACCCGGGCGCGGAAAGTATGTGCCGGCTGCTCCGTGCGGCGGGCCTGTCTCGCGACCGCCTTATTCCGCCAGGAGGAACACGGCGTGTGGGGTGGGCTTACCTCGGACGAACGCAATTCCGTGGTTCCCCGCGGCCGGCTCAGCGCGGACGAAGCCCTTGCCTTTGCCGACCGTCTGCTGCTTTCCACGTACGCAACCAGCTGATCCTTTCGGTTGGTTTTTAGCTCCACCGTAGGACATCTTTCATCACCTCGGGTGAGGCACCGCCGTCGATGTGAGCTGTCGATGTGAGCGGGTGCCTCGCCCGGCGCCATGGCCGGGGCACCGATGATCGGCAACGGTCGGCACGGCACCGGCAGGCGAGGCTTCCCTCGTCCGGGTGCGTGAGGCTTCCCATGCGGGTGAGATGCCGCCGGATGCGGCGGGCGCCCCGCGGCGGGCGTAGAAAAGAACCATTGACGCCCCGGTCCGAGATGGGCAGGCTGCGTGTCGTCGCCGTCCGAGGAGGAGTTGCGTGTCGCCTCGTCCCGCGCCCGGTCGCGGCGTCCGGGTGTCTGCCAATCTCCCTCCCTCCACGGGTCTCCCCCCACGGGCCGCGCGGTGAGGCCGCCGCGTCGCCTGTTGCTGCTGCGCCACGGCAAGTCCGACTGGGCCGACGGCAGCATGCCGGACGCCGATCGCCCGCTGTCGCCGCGCGGCCGGGCCTCCTGCCGGCTCATCGCCGAGCATCTGGCAGCCGACCAGCTCGCACCCGACCTGGTGCTGTGCTCCTCGGCCCGCCGGACCCGTGAAACCGTCGAGCAGATCGCCGGAGCGCTGCCGGCGGCCGTCCCGGTACTGACCGAGGATCGGCTCTACCTCGCCGACGTGTCGGACCTGCTCGACCGCCTCCGGGAGCTCGACGACGGCGTCCCCACCGTCCTGCTGGTCGGCCACAACCCGGGTATCCACGCTCTCGCCACCGGTCTGCTCCCGGTCGGCGAGCGCTCGCGCCTGCCCACCTTCCCCACCGCGGCGCTGGCCGTCGAGGACCTGGCGGTGGGCCGCTGGGCGGAGCTGGGGCCGAGTACGACGCGGCTGGTCTCGTTCGTCACCCCACGCTCGCTGGCTGGCTCCAGCAGCCACTGAAGCCCCTGGGGTCCCTGGGCCCCTGACCCGCTGGTGGCTGGCAGCTACCCCGGCCGGTCCTGGCCCGGTGCGGCCCGGCGCGGAACACGGATATGGCCGGATGGTGACGGCTGCCGCGGCAACGTACGAGGCCACGGCAACGACGAAGGACGGCACCTCGTGCCGCGCTGCGTGCCGCGGACAACGGCCTGTGCGCCGCGGGCGTCAACCGTCGTGCGTGGCGACGTGCCCTGCCCGGTCGGGCAGGGCGGTACTGATCATGTCTTTCGGGTATTTCCCGCAACCGCGGTACAGGAGGGGAGCGTCAGTACGCCTGTTCCATGATCTGGGAGGCGACAGCGGTGATCAGGCCGACGACCAGGGCCACGCCGGTCACGATCCACAGCGGTACCGAGTGCAGGACGAGAGCGAAGACACCGACCGTGAACGCCGCAATGATCAGAAAAACCGCGGTCCACGAACCCACGTTCGCCTTGTGATGACCGCTGGAACTCGCCACGTCCGCTCCTCAGCCCATCAACGATCAGCCAACCTGGGTGGTGGCTGCTGTCACCGCCCGAGACTACCGGTAAGCCACGGCAGAATCCTGCCGGTTACCCACAGTAAGACCAATAGGACCCAGGCCGTCTTCTGCTCAGGCCCCTGGTCAGATTGTCAAAGCTCGGGCAGGTCTTCAAAGGTAGCCGGCGAGCTGGGCGAGGTCGTCGAGCTGGTCGCTCAGCCAACGTCCCACGTCGTGCGTGCGTACCTGTTCGGCCGCCGCGGCCAGCCGCCGCTGCCGCTCCTCCAGYGGCATGGTCAGAGCCTCGTACAGGGCGTCCGCCATCTGCTGGACGTCGAAGGGATGCAGGGTGACCGCATATTCCCCCAGCTCCTCGTGGGCTCCGGCGTTCTCCGACAGGGCCAGCACGCCACCACGCCGGTTGACCACCGCGACCTCCTTGGTCACGAGGTTCATGCCGTCCGCCAGCGCGTTGACCAGGATCACGTCGCAGATCGAGTAGGCGGCCACCGCGAGCGGGAAATCCTCCGCCATCCGCAGGTCGATGGGCTGCCGGCCGTCCTTGGTGTGCCGGGCGTTGATCTCTGCCACCACCGCGCCGATCAGCGCGATGTAGTCGGCGTACTCGGGCACGTCGGTGCGGCTGGGCTGGAGCAGGGCGAGGAAGCTGACCTTGCCGACGAGCTCCGGATGCTGGTCGAGCAGTGCGCCGAAGGCCAGGAAGCCCCGCACGACGTTCTTGCTCGGGTCGGTGCGGTCCACCCGCAGGATCAGCTGCCGCTCCCCGTCCAGGAAGGTGTACCGCAGCATGGCGACGTGCCCGGCGACATCCTCGGTGCTCAGCGTCGCCTCCAGGGCGGCGGTGTCCACCGAGATCGGGTAGTAGCGGGCCCGCACGACCCGGTCGTCGACGAAGACCAGCAGGTTGTCCAGGTCGACGTCCAGGCCGAGCAGGTCCTGGGCGCACAGGACGAAGTGGCGGGCGTAGCGCCGGGTGTGGAAGCCGACGACGTCGCTGCCGAGCAGGCCGCGCAGCAGCCGTTCTCGGATACCGGCCGGCAGGATCCGCCACTCGTCCGGCCCCGGCCACGGGATATGGATGAAATGGGTGAGCACGACGTCCGGGCACAGCTCGCGGACCCGCTCGGCCACCAGGTAGAAGTGATAGTCCTGCAACAGGACCAGCGCCTTGCCGCCGCGGGCGCGAACCTCGTCGACGACCGCGTCCGCGTACACGCGGTTGACCGCCGCGTAGCCGTTCTCGAACGCGTCGTGCTCGACCAGGGTGATGACGGGTGACAGCGCCCGGCCGTAGAGCCCGTGCTGGACGAACCACAGGATCGGGTTCGACCAGACGCTGTAGAAGTCCGCGTAGGCGGCCGGGTCGGTGGTGACCAGCCGGACCCGGATCGAGGGGCCGTCGGGTTCGTCCTCGACGACGTGGGGGTATGGAGACGTCTGCACGAGGATCGAGCCGCCCTGCGCTTCGCTGGCGACAGCAGCGTCCTCCTCGGTGGACGCCCCGCACACCCAGACGGCGTCGTCAAGATGCTCGGCGAGGCCGGAGAGGGCTGACACCAGCCCGCCCGCCCCGCGGTTGACGGTGCGTCCGGACACGTCACGGTCGAAGCTCACCGGGCCGCGGTTGGACAGCAGCACCAGCGGCAGGTTCAGGATGGGGGTAGCCGGCACGGTGGTGGGGCCTCCTTAGTGATCCACGGCGGGGACCTCGGCAGTACGGAAAGATCGTTCCCGCGCCGCCCACGACCCTCTGGTCGCACATGGCAGTGGCACCGGATGGCCGTCAGACCGGTGAACGCCTACGCACTAACGTCCCCGCGGACCTCCGACCGCGCGATGAGAGCATGATCGCTTCACCCTCGGCCTCTCTGGATGATTCGGACTTTAGTGAGGCCCGCTAAAAGATGCATCGGGTTGCAGGGAACATGCGGACTTGCTACCCAGACCCGCACCTACGACACGCTGGCGACCGACAGCGGGCACCCGCTCACGGAGAATATACCCCTTGTCGGCATTCACGCGCAGCCGATCCAGATATGTCCGTTTGATCCCGACCGGGCCGCGACAGCCCGGGCCGGCCCGCGGCGGTCCTGCGGTGAGTACCGGCCGACGCGAACAGAGATCACCGACGGCTGCCCGCGGCACGTCCGGTGCACCTCCGGGGCGGTCGGCCGGCGGCTGCCCCGGACATGGCCGGCCCCTGGAGAACCGTCCGCGGCCCACACGGAAGAAGCCGGTCGGCCCGGACGAGCGATCTACAGGCTGTCGCTGTAGTCGCGGACCTCCTGCACCGCCGACCCGAGCGCCGCCAGCGAGTCCTGGATGCGCTCCCGGGTCTCCACCAGCGCGCTGGTCAACTGCTCCACGGCGCGGTGCGCGCTGCCGTCGGTCGCGGCCAGGACGATCGCCTGCGCTTCTTCGATCATGGTCAGCGCACCGTCCAACTGACCGGTGACCTCGTCGGTACGCCGGAACGCCTCACCAAGCTGGGACTTGACGTCGGCGATGGTGCTCGTCACGGAGGTCCTGCCCTTCTTCTGTCACGTCCGCTCTTGTATCCCACCTGTGGAGCCATGTCCCCGGAGGCCCCCCACGAGGCCTGCGCCCCCGAAAGCCCCTGCGGGGCTGCGCCCTCGAAGGCCCCTGCGGGCTTGTACCTCCGGGGACGTGCATGCCCCAGGGACAGCGCCCCGGACGGCCGGCGGCCGGGTCACTTCCGCTGCGGATGTCGCGGCGCGCCGACACCGAGCCCGAACCGCAGCGCCAGCACCAGCGCCACCAGCGAGGCGATCACGTCGGTCGGGTCCAGCGACGCCACCCGTATGGTCGCCAGCACCGCGGCACCGGCCGTACCGGCCCCGAGCAGCGCCGCACGGGCAACCTCCACCCGAGCCGCGTCGGTCGCCACCGCCACACCGACGGCGGTGAGCATGGCGGCACCGGTGAGGGACGGCAGCGCCGCAACCCCGAACAACACCCGCAACACGGTCACCCCACCAGCCACCAGCAGGCAACCCAGGCCGATGACGATCGCGGCCGAGGCCGACGAACCGGACCGGGTGACCGCCCGCAGCTCGGCTGCGTGCCCCATCGCGATCAGGCACAGCTCGTGGGCACGCCCCGGYGCCTCGGACGGCTCGAACGGAACCGCCGCACCGGCGGAGGCCGCCCTGACCACCTGTCTGGTACGTGCCCGCCGCTGCGGCGCGGCGCCGCCGGCCGTGCGCGCCCGGCCCGGCTCACCGCGGCGGTGCTGGGCCCGGGCGATCGGCCGGCCACCGGGCCCGTGCCCACGGCCAGGCCCGGTGACGACGGGTATGTCACGGTCGGACGTGCGGCCGGACCCATCGTGGCCGGCTACATCGTGGCCGGACATGTCATGGCCAGGTACGTCATGGTCGGACAGGTAACGATCAGAAAAATCGTGATCGGCTGCGGCGACGGCGGGCACGTCGTCGGCCCGCTCCACCGGAGGCGGCCGGAGCTGGTCAAGGCTGCTGATCCCGTGGTGCGCGAGCGGTTCGGCCACCGTCCGCCACACCTCGTCGACCTTGGCGCGGATCGCCTCCGCCGACTCCCGGTGCGCCTGCGCGAGCGCGACACGCCGCTGCCGGCCGGCGGACATCCGGTCCTCCACCTTGTTTCTGGCCTGGTTGAGTTCGGCGAGCAACGCCCGGTAGCGCACGGCCGCGATCAGCGGGTCGTCGAGGTCGGGATCACGCAGGGCGGGCTCCAGGACGGGCTTGTGGTGGAGGTCGACCCGGCGCCGCGGGTCGGCCTCCGGTACGGCGAGGAAGCCACCCGGCTGGTCGGGCACGTCAACCATGATCCTCGTTTCGTGGGTTGCGGGCGCGCCGGTCACCGGCCCGGTCGTTGCCCCGGTGGCCGGTGGCCGGCGGCACGGGAGGGGCGCCGGCGCCGTTGCCGTCGGCTCGTCCAGTGTCGTCGACGCGTCCAGCCGGCCCGGTCACCCCGGTAGCCTCCTCCACGACTCCTGATCGTGCCGCGGGTCACCCGCCACCGCCGCCGACGGCTCGGCCTGGGCCGGCAGCGGCGAGAACGGGACGATCGTGCGGGCCTCCGCATACCCGTTCCGGTCGAACAGAACCGCCCGGTTCGGGCCCGTCCCCGCGGTGACCGACCGGTTGCCCGCGAGACTGAACAGGTCGCTCGCAGGCACGCCGACCGCGACCCACGCCCCCACGTCGTCGCGGTGCATGGGGCCGAGGTCGTCGAGCAGCCGGCCCGGGCCGCGCCACCAGCCGAGCAGGTGCACCCGCTGGCCAGGGCCCCGACGGGTGACGAAACGCAGGTCGTCCAGGCCCGAACGGCGGGCGGGAGGCTCCTTGGCCTCCAGGACGGCCCGCCCGGCGTCGGCAGCGAACAGGACGAGCAGCCGCACCGGCCGGGCGAACCTCTCGTAGGACCGGTCGCCGGGCCAGGGGCCGCCGGCCGCGCCGGCCAGCGCGGTCTCCTCCCGGTCCCGTACCTCGTCGCTGACCTCCCGCAGCACCCGGCGCAGCGCCGCCGGCGGATGGACCCGGGCGGACTGCCCGACGGCACGAACCCGGCCGGCGAGCACCTCCGCCGCCTGCGTGGTCTCGGCGGTGACCGCGACGATGTCGACCCGTACGCCGCCCGGCGCGTCCTGGCCCGCGACGCTCACCACGGCCGCCTGCAGCACCCCGGTCGCCTCCCGGCGCAACGGGCCGAGCACCGCGAGGTTGCGTCCCGGCAGCGGGGACAGCCGCACTCCCACGGCAGCCGGATGCAGGTCGAGGGGGACCCCCACCAGGGCCAGCGGCTCGGCCGTCCCGGCGGCGTCCGCGCCGTCTCCGCTGTCGGCACCGCCGGTCGCGCCACTGCCGTCGGGGCTGCCCTCGAGGGCCGCGGCGTCGGCGGCGCCGGCACGCTCGGCGCGCTCCACCGGGACGGGCGTGCCCGCGAGCGACCGGTAGAGCTGGTTGTCGTCCAGGATCGCCGGTGCGTGGCCGACGAAGACCCGTGGCCCGGGTCGACCCGGCGCGCCGGGCGCCCCCGCCCCCGCCCCCGCGAGGCTCGCGCGCAGCGACGTGAGCACTGCCGGGGTGGGGTAGGCCACCCGGACGAATTCGTTGCCGGCCGGGTGGCCGTTACGCCGGTTGACGATGGCCTCCCCCACGCCCGCGAGCGCGCCCGCCGCCTCGTTGGTGGTCGACAGCAGCACCCGGGACTCCGAGATCGAGGTGCGCAGCGCGATCCGCAACGCGAACTGACCGAAGATCGAACCGCGCTTGCCGGCGGTGGCGTCCAGGGCGTCGATGCCCGACAGCGTCTGGCTGGCCAGCAGCAGGTGGATGCCGTAGGCGCGGCCCTGGCGGGCGAGCGCCTCCAGATGCGAGACCGCCTCCCGCGACACCGCGTCGAGCGGCGTGAGCATCACCTGGAACTCGTCGATCACCACCAGGATCCGCGGCCAGCCGGCGCCGCCCTGCGCGGCCCGCAGGCCGCGCAGGTCCCGGGCGCCGACGGCCCGCATGGCCAGGGCCCGGCGCTGCATCTGGGCGCGGACATGGCGCAGCACGGCGACGCCGAACTCCCGGTCGCTGTCCATCCCGACGGTGTCCGCGTGCGGCAGCACGAACGGGTCGTCGGCCCGGGGGGCGAACTGGGCGAACTCCAGGCCCTCCTTGAAGTCGAGCAGGTGGAAGCGCAGCTGCTCGGGGGCGTAGCGGGCGGCCAGCCCGTACACCACGTCGAGCAGCAGCGTCGACTTGCCCGAGCCGGCCTGCCCGCCCACAAGAGCGTGGACGGTGTCGTCGTCGAAGCGGAGCGTGACCGGACCGTCCGGCCCGAACGCCACCGGGACGCTCAGACCACCGGCCGCGTCGAAGCTCCACAACGTGTCGGGAAGCAGCGCCCGGGCGTCCGGGGGGCGGGTGGCCTCGACGGCCGTCGCGGCCGCGACGGACTCGGCGACCGCGGCCACCAGCTCGGGCGGCGGCGGGTCGTCCAGCTCGCATTCCAGCGGCCCGGCCAGCGAACAGCTCCAGACCGTCGGGGCGGCCGCGGAAACCCGGTCGCCGTCGGGCACGCCCCCGGCAGCGGTGAACAGACCGTCCACGGCGGGATCCTCGGCGGGCCCGGTCGCGCGCAGGGTCTCGGCGCCCGTCAGCGTCTCGTGCCCCCGGCGGCCGACGGCCGCACCGCCGTCCTCCACCAGCGCGATCACGTGCACGCCGCACGCGGGGCCCTGGGCGGCGACCGCCTCCAGCGCCCGCGCGGCGTCGTCGGCCAGCGACGGCCAGGCCAGCAGCACCAGCAGCCGCCACGGCTCGGCCCGGGGCAGGCCCGCGGCCTCCCGTTCCCGCAGGGAGGCGAACCGGCCACCAAGCCGGTCGACGGTGATGCGCCCGACGTCCGCGGACAGCTCCCCCAGCGCGGTCTCCAGCCTGGTCCGGGTGGTCAGGGTAGGGCTGACCACGCCGGCGGCCCGCAGCGGGGCGAAGCCGGCGAGCCCGGCGCCGAGCTCGTAGGGGTCGTAGACGGTGACCCGGACCGATCCCGGCGGTGCCGCCGCGAGCACCCGGGTGAGCAGGGCCCGTACGACGCCGACGCCCTCGGCCCGGCGGTCCCGGTCCACCACGATCCGCAGGTTGCCGCCGTCGAGGAGACTGACGGCCAGCGGCACCTCGGCGGTCTGCCCGCCGGGCAGCAGAGGTGGGACGAGTACCCGGCCCACCCGCCACAGCCCCGGCCGGTAGGGACGCCCGGCCGCCGGCCGTGGTCGCGGACGGCCTGGCAGTTCCGGCAGCTCGGGCAGAGCGGTGGCGGCCTCGCTCCCCGGCGCGTGGCCGGCCGGTTGGGGTGGCGGCCACAGCGGTGACGACCAGGGCGCGCTGGCGAGGTCCGGCGCCTGTCCACGGGCGATCGCGGCGGCCATCCCGATCGCGGCCGGCAGCTGCTCGTCAGCAACGTCGGGGATGGCGTGCCAGACATCCGCGGAAGGCGCCCGCTGGCCGGCCCGGCCGCCGGATGCTGGCCCGTCCGCGCCGGGCCGTTCGACCTGGTCGGCCAGCGCGTCCAGTTGGTCGGCAAGGCTCAGCGCCTCGCCCAGGCATGTCTGAATACCGGTGACGAGTGTCCGGACCCGCCGAGTGCCCGACACCACGACCTCCCCGCGCTCACACCGATGCCACGACGGAGCACCAACCTAACGGCAAGATCCGGTCAGGGCGGGGTTTTCCCTGACTCCAACGGTGTCCGCGGATGTGACGCTACCGGACGAGGACATCCGTACATCGTGCCCGGGCCAGGTGGGGATGGTCCAGTACGGACGGCTGGGCATCCGCGGTGTCGGCCCAGCCGACCAGGCCGGTCGGGCCGGCGGCCGGGCCGGTGACGTTGGCGGGTCAGCCGCCGGTGGACCGCCGGTAGGCCCGGATACACCATGGCACGAAGACGACGAGCATCCCAACACACCACGCCAGCGACTGGAGCAGCGCGGAGGCCACCGGGCCGCCGAGGAACAGCGCCCGCGTCGCGTCGATCGTCACGGTGATCGGCTGATGCTCGGCGAAGGCCTGCAGCCAGCCCGGCATCGTGCTGACCGGGACGAACGCGGAGCTGGCGAAGGTCAGCGGGAAGACCCAGATGAACCCGGCCGACTGCGYCGCCTCCGCGTTGCGCACCGACAGCCCGATCACCGCCGACACCCAGGCGAACGCGTAGGAGAACAGCAGCATGAGGGCGAAGCCGACCAGCACCGCGGGCACGGTCGTGTCACCGAAGCGGAACCCGACCGCGATCCCGACCAGCAGCATGATCGCGACTACGAACACGTTGCGGAACAGGTCCGAGAGGGTCCGGCCGGCCAGCAGTGCGCCCCGCGACATCGGCAGCGAGCGGAACCGGTCGATCAGGCCACGCTGGCGGTCCTCGGCGAGCCCGACACCCGTCACCATGCTGCCGAAGATCGCCGTCTGGATGAAGATCCCGGGCATCAGGAAGTCCACGTAGTCCACCCCGGGCCCGACGTTGATCGCGCCACCGAACACGTAGACGAACAGCAGCACGAACATCACCGGCTGGATCGTGGAGAACACCAGCAGCTCGGGCACCCGCCAGGTCTGGATCAGGTTGCGCCGGCAGACGACCCAGGCGTCCAGCAGCGACCAGACAAACCGGCTGCGGCCCTCGACCGGCCGGACCACGACGGCGGCGGCGCTGCCGCTGATGATGGTGCTCATGTCGTCACCAGCTCCTCGGTGGTGGTGCTCTCGTGCGGGCTCGTGGCCGTGCCCTCGTCGCGCGCGTGATGGCCGGTGAGTGCCAGGAAGACGTCGTCGAGGGTGGGCCGGTGCAGCGCGATGTCCTCGAGGGTCACGCCCACCTCGTCGACGCCGCGGACCATGTCCGGCAGCACGCCGGCACCGCGGTTCATCGGCGCGCTCAGCCGCCGACGGTCGGCGTCGACACTCACCTCGCCGGAGGCGAACCGTGCCAGCACGCCGCGCGCGGCGTCGACGTCCCCGCCCCGGGCGATCACGATGTCGAGACGGTCCCCGCCCACCTGCGACTTCAGGTCGTCGGCGGTGCCCTCCGCGATGACCCGGCCACCGTCGATCACCGAGATGCGCCGGGCCAGCTGGTCGGCCTCCTCCAGGTACTGCGTCGTCAGCAGGACGGTGGTGCCGTCCCGGACGAGTTCCTCGATGACCTCCCACATCTGGATCCGGCTGCGCGGGTCGAGCCCGGTCGTCGGTTCGTCGAGGAAGAGCATGGGCGGCGCGAGGATCAGGCTGGCGGCCAGGTCGAGCCGCCGGCGCATACCACCGGAATAGGTGCCGGCCTGTCGGCGGGCGGCGTCGGTGAGGTCGAAACGTTCCAGCAGGGTTTCGGCACGGGCCCGCGCCGAAACAACCGACAGCCGGTAGAGCCGGCCGAACATCTCCAGGTTCTCCTGGCCGGTGAGCCGTTCGTCGACGGCGGCGTACTGACCGGTGAGCCCGATTCGGGACCGCAGTTCACCCGCGCGTCGGCTGACGTCAAGACCGAGAACCTCGGCATGTCCGGAATCGGCACGCAACAAGGTGGTGAGAATTTTCACAGCGGTCGTCTTGCCGGCGCCGTTCGGACCGAGGACCGCATGTACTGTCCCGGTCGCCACGCTGAGATCCAGACCGGCGAGCGCGACGCTCGTGCCGAAGCGCTTGTGCAGGTCGTGCGCGAGTACCGCGGGTTTGTCAGACACAGTTGGCGATCGTACGGCACGCCACCGACAGGTCCGGGAACGGCGAAGTGACCTGCCGCTACGCGTGTACGGCGGCTCTCCCGGCCTACCCCGACCACTCGACGATCATTCAGCCGGGCGGCCGGCCGGGGCCGGCGCGAGACAGCGCGGACCGTCGACGGCGACGGGAACGGCGGTGGCGCCGGCGGCCGTGCGCACCGCGGGCACCGCTGCCGCCCGGGCATGTCACGGGCGGGAAGCCGTCCCGGCTGTGACATCCGGAGAAATCGCCCGCCCGGATGTGGGAAACGGACGGCGGGAAAACAGCGCCGCTTCCCGGAACACTGAATCCGATATCGACAGYCATTTTCAGCGCAAATGACGGGACCGGTTGAAGGAAGTAACGTTGAAAGTGGGGGCGGYCACGGCAGGACAGCGGCAGGCCAGGAAAGGAAGACCGGTGGCGGAGAATACCGGAACAGCGCACGGCCATGGCCGCGGCAGCGGCCGGCACACCGGCCACGGACACGACACTGGTCACAACACCGGCCACGGACACCGTGCCAGCCACTGGCGCGACACCGGTCACGGGCAGCACGCCGGTCACGGGCACGACGTCGCCGCGGACGCGGACCGACGCTGGCTGATGATCGCCCTCGGCGTCATCCTCGCCTACCTTGTCGTGGAGGTCGTCGTCGGCCTGCTCGCGCACTCCCTGGCGCTGCTGTCGGACGCGGCCCACATGCTCACCGACGCAGCGGCGATCATGCTGGCACTGGTGGCTCTGCGGGTCGCGGCACGGCCGGCCGGCGGCGCCTACACGTTCGGCCTGCGCCGGGTGGAGATCCTCTCCGCCCAGGTCAACGGGCTCACCCTGCTCCTGCTGGCCGGCTGGCTCACCGTCGAGGCGATCCGCCGGCTGTTCACCCCGGGTGATGTGGCCGGTGGGCCCGTGCTGGCCGTCGCGCTCGTCGGGGTAGCCGTCAACCTCGCCGCGGCCTGGGCGATGAGCCGGGCCAACCGGACGAGCCTGAACATCGACGGCGCCTTCCAGCACGTTCTCAGCGATCTCTACGCGTTCGTCGCCACCGCCGCCGYGGGCATGGTCGTTCTCGCCACCGGCTGGAAGCGCGCGGACACGATCGCCTCGCTGACCGTCGTCGTCCTCATGGTCAAAGCCGGTGCCGGCCTGCTGTACGCGTCCGGCCGGATCTTCCTCGAGGCTGCTCCCGACGGGGTCGACCCGGACGGCATCGGTGCCGCGATGGCCCGCCGGCCCGGTGTCAGCGAGGTCCACGACCTGCATATCTGGCAGATCACCTCCGGTGAGCCGGCGTTGTCCGCGCACGTGCTGGTGCAGCCTGACGCGGACTGCCACGCTGTTCGGGTCGGGATGCACGCCTGGCTGCGGGAGGACCATCACATCGACCACATCACCTTGCAGGTCGACCATCTGCCCACCGCGGCGCACCCCACGGCCGGGCGGCCTGACGACCCGCACTGTGCCGCGCCGCACGGCACCACGCACTACGCCGCGCGCCGCGCCGCCGCGAACCCACGCTGACCGCTGCGGATCATCATCGATGGCCGGCCGGCTGGCCGCGGGGCCGTCAGGCCGAGCTGCGCCGGCTGCGCCGGCTGGCCAGTTCGTCCCCGGGATGACCGACCGCTGTCGGCCCGGTGTGCCCGCGCTCGGGGCGTTCCGTCGGAAGCTGGGACAGCTGCCCGCGCATGTCCTGGACGGCCCGGCCGACCGCGATCGCGAAAACCCCCTGGCCGCCCTGGACGAGGTCGATGACCTGGTCGTCGGAGGTGCACTCGTACACGGTCGACCCGTCGCTGACCAGCGTGACCTGCGCCAGGTCCTCGATCCCGCGCAGGCGCAGGCAGTCGGCGGCGGCGCGGATGTTCTGCAGCGAGACCCCGGCCTCCAGCAGCTTGCGCACGACACGTAGGACCAGCACGTCCCGGAAGGAGTACAGCCGCTGGCTGCCCGACCCGGTGGCGCCGCGCACGCTCGGCACGACCAGGCCGGTACGGGCCCAGTAGTCGAGCTGCCGGTAGGTGATGCCCGCGGCCGCACACGCGGTAGGCCCCCGGTAACCGACATCGTCACCGGGCGGCAACGGAAGATCGTCCGGGAAGAGCTGCCCCTGTCCGATCATCGCCATCCGATCATCGCTGTCGTCGTCCCGTCCGCCAGCCAGTCACCCGGACTCGCTCAGCCGCCTCGACTCGACGGTAAGAGCCTCGGGCGATCCCATCAATGATCGTGATTGGCGTGTCTCGTGACAGACCCACAATGTTCCCAGATCAAGCCTTTGTGAGGATACAACCGCGCACGGCCACAGTGGTCAGCGAACCGTACGAATCGGCCGGGAAGCCTTTCGGCGGCCCGAGAACCAGGCGGCTGACAGGGCGTCCTGAYGCGCCCGCAGGCTCCTGGAACCTGACGACGGTCGACCCCGGACCGCCTGCCAGGCACGCTCGTACGGCCGACACACTGACGGCGCTCCCGTCCACGTCATGGTCTATACGGAAAGTCCCAGCATGTGACCTTCTGTACGGCCCGTCGGCCGGCGCGTCACAAGCTCGGACCCTGCCTTCAGGAGCCTGGCGTGTTGAAGTCCTCCGGTGAGATCGTGTCGAGGAACTCCCGGAACTTCTCCAGCTCGTTCTCCTGCTCCTGTTCCTGTTCCTCCGGCACGGTGATCCCGGCCTCGGCGAGCACGGACTCCTCGCCGTAGACCGGCGCCCCCATCCGCATCGCCAGTGCGATGGCGTCCGACGGCCGGGCCGAGACCTCGACCCCGTTGCCGAACACGAGTGTGGCGAAGAACACAYCGTCCTGCAGATCGTTGATGGTCACCCTGGTGAGCTCGGTCCGCAGGGCACGCAACACGTCACGCATCAGATCGTGCGTCATCGGGCGGGCGGTCGTGATGCCCTCCTGTGCGAAGGCTATGGCCGTCGCCTCCACCGCGCCGATCCAGATAGGCAGGTAACGCTCACCGCCGACCTCCTTCAACAGGACGATCGGCTGCTTCGACGGAAGCTCGACACGAACGCCGACGATGTCCAGCCGATGCACCGATCTACCTCCTCGCGCAGGTGGGCAGGACGGGATGATCCGACCGGAAACTGTAAACCGCCACCGGCTGACACTATCCCGGTCTCCGGACTTCGTCAGCGGCCCGACGCCTCCGACAAGATCTCCTACAAGATCCCCGATCAGATCCCCGACAGGGTCGGTCGCTGTCCGGACCTGCCACCCCAGTCAACAATAGGTGCCCGTACCTGGGCCGGCCCACGCAACCGACAGACGCCGCATCCCCGACCGGCGGTGTCACGTGCCGGCCCGGGGCGCCGCCGGGGACGTGACGTGCCCGGCCCGGAGCGCAGCCGGGCACGTCACGTGCCCGGCCCGGAGCGCAGCCGGGAGCGCAGCAAGGCCGCGTGCAGCCGCACGAGCAGCCCGGCGATCTCGTCCAGCGCCTCCTCTGCCCGCCCGCCGCTGAACGGGTCACGCTGCGCCCGCAGCGGTACCGTCACCTGCTCGACCAGCCCGGCCTCCCGGTCGGCGGCCACCCGCGACGGGCGCAGATGCCGAGGCTGGATGCCAAAGCCGCTCAGCGCGGCGAACGTCCGCGCGACAGCCAGCGCGTCCCCGTCGAAGTAGCTGCCCCCGGGACGGGGCGCGACCAGCCCGTACTGCTCGAGTTCGGTGAGTTCCTGCTCGCTGACACCGGCCGCGGCGAGCAGCTCCCGTCGTGACATCCGCACCTGCTCGCCGTTGTCGAGCAGGGCGTCGAGGGGGCTGGGTGACGGCGGCGCCACCGCACGTGGGCCGGGACGCTCCCGGGGGAGCAGCCCGCGGTCCAGCGAATCCAGCTCCTGCTTGATCACTCTCAGCGGCAGGAAACGCTCGCGCTGCGCCCCGAGGACGTAGCGCAGCCGGGCGACGTCGTCGGCGGAGTACTTACGGTAGTTCGCGCTCGTGCGAGCGGGGGTGACGAGCCCCTCCGCCTCCAGATAACGGATCTTGGACAGGGTCACGTCCGGGTAGTCCAGCCGCAGCTGGTCGAGGACCTCACCGATGGTGAGGGTCTTCGCGCTGGAGGCATCCGCCTGGCCCCGCGGCGTCCGCGCAGGCGCGGGCGCGGGCGCGGAACGGGCCGTGGCGCGGCCGGCGCTCATCGACGCGACCCTCGACTCACCGCGAACCGCCTGCTCACTGCGGGCCCCCGCCACCCGTCAACGGCACCGGCCCGGTCAGGAACACCAGCCGGAACTTGCCGATCTGCACCTCGTCGCCRCTGGAGAGCTCGGCGGAGTCGATCCGCTCACGATTGAGATAGGTGCCGTTGAGGCTGCYGACATCGCGTACCGCAAAGCCCTTGGTGTACGGCGAGCGGTGGAACTCGGCGTGGCGGCGTGAGACGGTCACGTCGTCGAGGAAGATGTCGCTTTCCGGATGGCGGCCGGCGGTGGTCAGATCGGCGTCCAGCAGGAAGCGGCTGCCCGCGTTGGGGCCGCGTTTGACGACGAGCAGACCGGAGCCGGGTGGCAGCGCGTCGACCGCGGCGACCGCGTCCCGCTCGCTCGACTCGTCGACGTGGTCACCCTCGACGCCCGACAGGGCGGCGGCGAGGTTGAGCGTGGAGGTCTGTTCGGCAGGCCGCTCCGGCGCGATGGGCTCACCTGGACGTACCAGCGGTGACCCGCACCGTGCACAGTACAGGGCATCGGTCGGGTTCTGCTGTCCGCACCTCGTGCAGAACACGGTCGCGTCTGCTTCCTGCCGGACCGCCGCGGACGCGGTTGGCCGGCCACTCGGGCCACCTCGCCTGGGGGTGGCGAAAACGTTCGTTGCCTCCTCAGAGCCACGCCCGTCCCCTCGTCCGGTAACGGCTCCGAGACCGGAACAGGCAACACCGACCGTGAGATCGCGGCCTCGTATCGCCTTCCCGGCGCACAACGAGGCTAGTGCATCAGGCCCACTGCCGCGAAAAGGGGAGCGGGAGAGCTATTCCGGCGTGGCGTCCGTAGCGTCAACGCGAACGACTGACRGCATTCCGTAGATGTTCCGTGGATGCTCCGTAGACCTTTACTGTGCTTTCACATGCTGGACGTACGCAGCGGCGTCCAGCAGTGACACGGTCGCGGACGTGTCGTCGACAGCCAGCTCGACCAGCCAGCCCTCCCCATAGGGATCGGAGTTGACCAGCTCGGGGGTGCTGTCGAGCACCTCGTTACGGGCGATCACCTCCCCTGAGACCGGAGCGTAGACATCGGAGACGCTCTTGGTCGACTCCACCTCTCCGAACGGCTGGCCGGCCTCCACCCGTTCCCCTACCGCTGGCAATGTCACAAAAACGATGTCGCCGAGAGCCTCCTGGGCGTAGGAGGTGATACCCACCCGCACGGTGGCCTCGTTCGCCCGGACCCACTCGTGCTCCCTGGTGTACTTCAGGTCCTCCGGGTACACGCGGGACTGCCTCCGATACTCCTCAAGGCCGCCGGCGACACGCGACGAACGCCCGTATCACCGATCAGCTCCAGACACTGCTGGACACCATGGCCGGCCAGCTACCCGGCGGGCCGAGCGTAGCGGGGCATCGCAAGCCGTCGCAATGCGGCACCGCGACACACCCACCTACATCCGGCACATCCCCGCGGAACAACTACGAAGATTCCCCCACCACGCCGCTCCAGCGCTGGAGGAGCTGGTCGGCGTCGGTGGTGGCGCTTCCCTCGGCCCACAGGTGGGTGACGGCTTCGGYCGGGTCGGGCAGCACCAGCACCCAGGAGCCGTCCGGCCGTATCACCCGGACACCGTCGGTGGTGTCGATCGTGCATCCCCCGTCGGGGTCGACCGATTCCACGATCCGGCGCATCACCGTCCCCTTGGTTGCCCACGGTGTCGCCACGGAACGGCGCAGGACGGAGACCGGTGGAATACGCGCGTCGATGGCGCTGAGGGTCAGCCTGGTCCGGGCGACCAGGGCGGCCAGCCTGACAAACGCGGCCAGGCCGTCGATCGCGGAGGCGAACTCGGGGACGACGAAGCCCCCGCGGCCGTCCGCGGCGAAGACGACGCCCGGGTCGGCCGCGGCCCGGGTCAGGTCTGCGGCGGACAGCGACGTCCGTCGCACCGTCAGCCCGTGGAAGCGGGTCACCTGGTCGGCGACCCGCGTGGTCGTCACCGGCAGCACGACCTCGGCCCCGCGGTTCTCGGCGGCGACCAGGTCGAGGAAGACCAGCAGCGCGCGCTCGTCATCGATCGGGTCACCCCGCTCGTCCACGATCGTGATCCGTTCGCCGATGTGGTCGAAGCGGACCCCGAACGCGGCCCGGGAGCTGGCCACCAGCTCGCCGAGCCGGTCCAGCGCGTGCCGGTGACGGGCATCGGGCGGATGGGTCTGGACGGTCTGGTCCAGCCGGCCGTTGACGGTGAGCGCGTCCACCCCGAGATGTCCCAGCAAGGTGGGCAGGACCAGCGCCGCCGTTCCCCCCGCCGCGTCGATCACGATCTTCAGGCCGGCCTCGGCCAGGCCGGAGGTGTCCACCCGGTCGAGCAGGTCCCGGGCGTAGCTGCCGGCGGTGCGGGCCGGGAAACGCAGCTCCCCGATCTCGTCGGGGAAGGCCCGCCGGAACTCCTGGCGGTTGACGACCCGGTCGAGCGTGCGCTGGACGGCGGGGGAAAGGTCGCTCCCCTCGGCGTCCAGGAAGATGATGTCGACGCGTTCGGCGYCCCCCGCGGTCGCGCGGATGACGACGCCGCCGGCCGCGTCGGAGGAACGGACGTCGAAGCGGACCAGCGGCATCGGCGCGACCTCCAGGTCCCGCACGTCGATCGCGCTGGCGGTCAGCGCGCTGGTCACCGCGCGTTTGAGCGCCCGGGCGGCCCGGGAGGTGTCCCGGGCGGTGGTCACCGTCGAGCCCTTGCGCAGGGTCGTGGCGTACGCGCTGCCGAGCCGGACCACCAGCTCCGGTGTGATCTCGACGTTGACCAGCCCCGACACCCCGCGGGGGCCGAACAGCGAACGCTGCCCCCGGGACTCCCAGATCACGCTGGTGTTGACGACCGCCCCGGCCTCGATCGTCTTGAACGGGTAGATCTTGACGTCGTGGGAGACGAACGCCTCCTCCTCGATCACGCACTCGTCCCCGATGACCGCGCCCTCCTCGACCCGCGCGGCCCGCAGCACGTCGGTGCTCTTGCCGATCACACAGCCGCGCAGGTGCGTCCGCGGCCCGATCTGGGCGTTGTCCTGGACCACCGCCCGGTGCAGGAAGGCACCGGACTTGACCATGACGTTGCTGCCGACAACGGTGAACTCACGCAGTTCGGCGCCGGCCTCGACCTTGGTGTAGTCGCCGACGACCAGCGGTCCGGCGAGCAGCGCGTCGGGGTGGACGTCGGCGTCCCGGCCGATCCACACCCCCGGCGAGACCTCGAACCCGCCGATGTCCACGTCGACCTTGCCGTCGAGCACGTCGGCCTGGACCCGCAGGAAGCTGTCGAGGGTACCGACGTCCTCCCAGTAGCCGGCGACGACGTGGCCGAACAGCGGTGCCCCGGCGGCGACGAGCTTCGGGAACACCTCACCGGACCAGTCCACCCGCTCGCCGGGGGGAACGTGGTCGAGAACCTCCGGCTCCATGACGTAGATGCCGGTGTTGACCGTGTCGGAGAACACCTGCCCCCAGGTCGGCTTCTCCAGGAAGCGGGCGATCCGGCCGTCGTCGGAGGTGATGACGATCCCGAACTCCAGCGGGTTCGGGACGGACTTGAGCGCGACGGTGACCAGCGCCCCGCTCTTGCGGTGGTGAGCCATCAGGGCGGTCAGGTCGATGTCGGTGAGCGCGTCCCCGCTGATCACCAGGAAGGGGTCGTGACGCAGCGCGTCCTGCGCGTTCTTGACGCTGCCAGCGGTCCCCAGCGGCGTGGTCTCGGTGGCGTACGACAGGCGCATCCCCAGCTCGTCGCCGTCACCGAAGTAGGCGCGGACGTGGGCGGCGAGGAACTGCAGGGTGACCACGGTCTCGTCGACCCCGTGCCGTCGCAGCAGCCGCAGCACATGCTCCATGATCGGCCGGTTGACGACGGGGAGCAGCGGTTTGGGCTGGTTGGCCGTTATCGGGCGCAGCCGGGTCCCCTCCCCGCCCGCCATGACGACGGCTCTCACCGGCCCACCTCCGCGTCCAGCCGACCGGCTTCCTCCGGCTGCCCCGGATCCCCGCGCGGGCGCAGCGGCGGCCGTGGGCCGCGGGCCGCCCGGACGAGCCGGCGCAACTGCACGCCGTAGAGGATCCCCGACCACCAGTACAGGGCCACGCCCCAGACGGCGAACGCCCAGCCGAACGGGCGGGATGCGGTGGCCAGCCAGCCGTCCCCGGCCGAGAGCAGCAGCAGCGGGAAGGCGTAGAGGAGGTTGAAGGTCGCGGCCTTGCCCAGGTAGTGCACGGGCAGCGCCGGACCGTACCCCAGCCGCCGCAGCACCGGTGGTATGGCGACCGCGATCAGGACGTCCCGGCCGACGAGCAGCGCCGCGAACCACCAGGGGACGATGTCACGCAGCGTAAGAGCAATGATCGTCGCGAAGATGTAGAGACGGTCGGCGAGCGGGTCGAGCAGGGTGCCCAGCCGACTGGTCTGCCCGAGTGCCCGGGCGAGCTTGCCGTCGAGGTAGTCGCTGACACCGGCAAAGGCGAGAACGCCGAGCGCCGCCCCGTCGGCGTGGGGTCCCAGCGCCAGCCACAGGAAGACGGGGACCCCGACCAGCCGCAGGGCGGAGAGCAGGTTCGGGATCGTGAGCACCCGGTCGGAGGGGGCTGCCGTAGCGGTCACGCTCGGCACCTCCTCTCCTGTAGGACAGCAGGGCGGTGACGCCGCCCACCGCACAGGGAGAAGGTTAGACGACGGGCGGCTGCCAGCCGTGCTCTACAGGAAACGTCCCACCCAGTAGGTGCTGGTGTAGATGGGCTGGAGATTGATCGTCCGCCCGGTCTGGGGAGCGGCCCACATGTAGCCGTTGCCCGCGTAGATGCCCATGTGCGTGATGTTGTCCGGCGAGCCGAAGAAGATCAGGTCGCCGGGCTGCTTGGCCGCCTTGGGGATGCGGATGGAGGCGTCGAACTGCTGCTGCGCCGTCCGGGGGAGATATCGGCCGAGCTGCTTGAACACGTACTGCGAGTACCCGGAGCAGTCGAAGGCGTTGGGGCCGGCCGCGCCGTAGACGTAGGGCTTGCCCTTCTGCAGCGAGGCGAGGTAGACGATCTTCTGGCCGATGGAGCTGCCCGGGATGACCGTGGGGGTCGTCGTCGACCTGCCGGTGGTCGAACCGGCGGCCGAACTGGAGGTCRTGGGGCTGCGCACCGTGACGGTGGTCGCGCTGGCCAGTGACGGGCGCAGGGCGTTGGTGCCGTCGAACACCGCGGTCAGYGTCGTGGTGGACAGCAGCCGCGTGCTGATCTTCGCGGTTCCGCTGGCGTCGGTCTGTAGCTGGGCGGTGGTGGTCCACTGCGGCCCGTTCGCCACCGCGATCCGGATCCGCTGGTTGCTGACGGGTTGGTTGGTGCCGATCTGGGTGGCGCGGACGGTGAAGACGACGGGGGCGTCCGGTGCGATGGCCGTACGGTCCGGGACGATCGACACCTCGGTGAGGGTCGGATCCGGGTCGCCGATCCGGCTGGCCAGCCCGACGGCGGACGCGGCCAGGGTACTTGCGCGCGACCCGCCGCCGATCACCGAGGCGGCGGCGGTGTCGGTGGTGGCGGCGGGCTCCAACGAGGCGTTGCCACCCGGGCCCGGCATCGTCGCGGCAAAGCCCGCGGTCGACGCGGCCAGGGTCCCGGTCGTGACCGCGGCGATGGTGGCGACCCGGCGGGACTGTGGGCTCAGCCAGATCCGGCGGTACAGGGATTCGTGATCGGCCTCGTCCACCGATGCCTGATCACGATGGCGACCGCGACCAGCGGATTCCCCGCTCGCGGGGAAGCGGATCACGCCACGTGGGAGCAACACGTGTTCCTTCCCGTACGCCCGCAAGGCACCGCGATCCCTGACTTTCGAACCATGACGTGGACATGGTTCGGCGACGATTCGGGGGCAAATCGTCAGGATCGGGGGCCTCACTCCTACCTTTGACTACTCGGAGGGGACATCGGATCAGGGCAGGACTGGGCGTTTCGATCCGACGTGTGTCTTCTGGGGGACAGAGACACTGGGCTGGCGCTGGTCTCTGGGGTGCGCTGGTGCTGTGTCAAACGATATCGGGTGGCACACATGGGGACGCAACACCCCCAAAGCAAACAGTCCGGCACATTCATCTCATGATCCGGCGTAGTCCTGGTATTGATGATCGTGTTCGGTTGGGCGTTCCTCCCGGCGCTCTCCGTGAGGGGAACGGCCCGCCACCGCCCGGACGGGCTCTGACCCCCGGCCGGGCGGCCGGGGCGAACGCGCAAAGGCCGCCGAGAGCCTCTGCAAGCACTCTCGGCGGCCTTGTCGCACCGGTCCCGGCACCCGTTCGCCCGCCCCCGCCCGCGCCGGCGCGCGGTGACAGCCCGGGCCCCGTTGCCCGGTCGCGTGCTACTGGACCAGCAGCGAACGCAGAACGTAGGGCAGGATGCCGCCGTTGCGGTAGTACTCCGCCTCCCCCGGCGTGTCGATGCGCACGACCGCGTCGAAACGCCTGTCGTCCGCCTGGACGGTGAGGGTGGCGGTCCGCTCGTCGACGTCCGCGAGCCCGACGATGGTGAACGTCYCCTCCCCGGTCAGGCCGAACGAGGTGACCGACTCCCCGGGCGGGAACTGCAGCGGCAGGACCCCCATCCCGATCAGGTTGGAGCGGTGGATGCGCTCGTACGACTCGGCGATCACGGCGCGGACACCGAGCAGTGCCGTGCCCTTGGCCGCCCAGTCACGCGACGAGCCCGAGCCGTACTCCTTGCCGGCGAGGATGACCAGCGGCACCTCGGCGGCGGCGTACTTCTGCGCCGCATCGTAGATCGCCAACTGCTCGCCGTCGGGCAGGTAGCGGGTGACCCCGCCCTCGACGCCGGGCACGAGCCGGTTGCGCAGCCGGATGTTGGCGAACGTCCCGCGGATCATCACCTCGTGGTTGCCCCGGCGGGAGCCGTAGGAGTTGAAGTCCTTCGGGTCGACCCCGTGCTCGACGAGATAGCGACCGGCCGGCGAGTCCCGCTTGATGGAGCCGGCGGGTGAGATGTGGTCGGTGGTCACCGAGTCGCCCAGCAGCGCCAGCACCCGGGCGCCGACGATGTCCGGGCGCGGCGCCGGCGTCGCCGAGATCCCCTCGAAGTACGGGGGGTGGCGGACGTAGGTCGAGTCAGGGGCCCAGGCGAAGGTCTGGGAGACCTCGCCCCCGTCGCCGGTGGGCAGCGACTGCCACTGCTTGTCCCCGGTGAGGTCGCCGTAGTCCTCGGTGAACATCTCCGAGCGGATCGCGTCGCCGACCACCTCGGCGACCTCGGCCTCGCTCGGCCAGATGTCCCGCAGGTAGACCGGGTTGCCGGCGCTGTCGGTGCCGAGCGGGTCGCTGGTCAGGTCGATGTCCATCGTGCCGGCCAGCGCGTAGGCGACGACCAGCGGCGGGGACGCCAGGTAGTTCATCTTGACGTCCGGATTGATCCGGCCCTCGAAGTTGCGGTTGCCGGACAGGACGCTGACCACCGCCAGGTCACCGTCGTTCACACCCTGGCTGATCTCCTCCTGCAGCGGGCCGGAGTTGCCGATGCAGGTGGTGCACCCGTACCCGACCAGGTTGAAGCCGAGTTTGTCCAGGTACGGGGTGAGCCCGGCGCGCTCGTAGTAGTCCATGACGACCTTGGAGCCCGGGGCGAGGGTGGTCTTGACCCACGGCCTGCGGGTCAGGCCGCGCTCGACGGCGTTGCGGGCCAGGATCGCCGCGCCGATCATCACCTGCGGGTTGGAGGTGTTCGTACACGAGGTGATCGCGGCGATCGCGACCGCGCCGTGGTCGATTTCGAAGCTGGTGCCGTCCGCGAGCGTCACCCGGGTCGGGCTGGACGGGCGGTCGGCGACGTCACCGGCGACACCGTTGGACGACACGGGCGCGTCGCCGGCCTTGTCCGCGAACGCGGCCGCGGGGTCGCTGGCGGGGAAGGACTCGGCGCTGGCCTCGTCCGCGCCACCGTTGACCAGCGCGGCCGGGGCGGTCGCGGAGGAGCCGGCGTAGTCCGTAAGCGCCGTGCGGAAGGCGGTCTTGGCGGTACGCAGGGGCACTCTGTCCTGCGGGCGCCGCGGCCCGGCCAGCGACGGCTCGATCGTGGACAGGTCGAGCTCAAGGGTGGTCGTGTACACCGGCTCGTGGCCGGGATCGTGCCACAGCCCCTGCTCCTTGGTGTAGGCCTCGACCAGGTCGATCTGCTCCTGGGGACGGCCGGTCAGCCGCAGGTAGGCCAGCGTCTCCGCGTCCACCGGGAAGATCGCGCAGGTCGAGCCGTACTCGGGGCTCATGTTGCCGATGGTGGCCCGGTTCGCCAGCGGGACGTTGCCCACGCCCTCGCCGTAGAACTCGACGAAACGGCCGACCACACCGTGCTGGCGCAGCTTCTCGGTGATGGTGAGGACCAGGTCGGTGGCGGTGGTGCCGGGGACGAGCTCGCCGGTGAGCTTGAAGCCGACCACGGTCGGGATGAGCATGCTGACCGGCTGGCCGAGCATGGCGGCCTCGGCCTCGATGCCACCGACACCCCAGCCGAGCACCCCGAGCCCGTTGATCATCGTGGTGTGGCTGTCGGTGCCGACCAGCGTGTCCGGGTAGGCCAGCCGACCGTCGGGGGTGTCCCTGGTGAAGACCACCCGGGCGAGGTACTCCAGGTTGACCTGGTGGACGATCCCGGTGTTCGGCGGGACGACGGTGAAGTTGTCGAAGGCCGCCTGGCCCCACCGCAAGAACTGGTAGCGCTCACGGTTGCGGCCGAACTCCAGCTCGGCGTTGCGGRCGAAGGCGTCCGCGCGGCCGAAGACGTCCGCGATGATCGAGTGGTCGATCACCAGCTCGGCGGGCGCCAGCGGATTGATCTTCGCCGGATCCCCGCCGAGGGCCACCATGGCCTCGCGCATGGCGGCGAGGTCGACCACGCACGGCACCCCGGTGAAGTCCTGCATGATCACCCGAGCCGGTGTGAACTGGATCTCCTGGCTCGGTTCGGCGGCCGGGTCCCAGGACGCGARCGCGTTGACATGATCGGCCGTGATGTTGGCACCGTCCTCGGTGCGCAGCAGGTTCTCCAGCAGGACGCGCAGGCTGTAGGGCAGCCGGTCGGCTCCGGGCACCGCGTCCAGCCGGCGGATCGTATACGTATGGTCACCGACTTTGAGATGACCTGTGCTGCCGAAGCTGTCCATATCTCCTCCTTGCCGCGTTCCCTCGCGGACCATCCTGGCGTGTGCCGGGCCTTTCGGGCCTGCGTCAGAGAGAAGAAGCATGCTCTCACCGACGTGGTCAGGGCCCGCGGGGCCGACGGTTGCGCGGGCGGAGCCGATGAGCGCGCCCCGCCGGCCGGCCGGCAGCTCCCTCCAGCCGGTCGCTGCTTTTCCGATCGTTGCCACCGGTCGTCATCCGACCGCCACCTGACTGCCGCCCAGGTGCCACCTTGCTGTCACCTGGTTGTCACCCGATTGCCACGACATCGTTATCTGGCTGCCACCTGGTAGCCGTCCGGTGGCCGTCTAGTTGCCGTCTGATCGCCGCGCCGCCGTCCGACCGCCCCATCCGGCCATCCCGGCGGAGACGGTAATATCCCTTTTACTTAGTATTGCTAAGGATATACCAGCCGGCACCGCTGACGCGTCGAGCTCCGCATCCGCGACAGCACGGAAAGACCATGATCGCGTAGTTGGTGGCCCGTTCGCTAGGCGTTCTCGAGAAGATCCGGAGAGACACTCGCCTCGGTGTTCGGCAGCCCGAGCGCGTGCGCCCGCTTGTCCGCCAGCGCGAGCAGCCGCCGGATACGGCCGGCCACCGCGTCCTTGGTCAACGGCGGGTCCGCGAGCGCGCCCAGCTCCTCCAGGGACGCCTGTGCGTGCTCCAGACGCAGCCGGCCGGCCGCGAGCAGATGACCGGGCGCGTCGTCCCCCAGGATCTTCAACGCCGCCTGGACCCGGGCCCCGGCCGCCACCGCCGCCCGGGCGGAACGGCGCAGGTTGGCGTCGTCGAAGTTCGCCAGGCGGTTCGCGGTCGCCCGCACCTCCCGGCGCATCCGACGCTCCTCCCAGGCCAGCAGGCTGTCGTGGGCGCCGATCTTCGTCAGCAGCGCGCTGATCGCGTCCCCATCCCGGATCACCACCCGGTCCACCCCGCGCACGTCCCGGCTCTTGGCCGCCACCCCCAGCCGCCGGGCCGCGCCGACCAGCGCGAGCGCCGCCTCCGGCCCCGGCGAAGTGATCTCCAGCGAGCACGACCGGCCCGGCTCGGTCAACGAGCCGTGCGCCAGGAACGCCCCGCGCCACGCCGCCGCGGCATCACAGGACGCGCCCGTGACGACCTGCGGCGGCAGCCCGCGCACCGGCCGGCCCCGCTGGTCGAGCAGCCCGGTCGACCGGGCGAGCTGCTCACCGTCGCGTTCCACCCGGACGATGTAACGCACCGACCGGCGCAGCCCGCCGGCGGCGAGCACCGCGATACCGGACGGGAAGCCGAAGACCTCGGCGATCTCCCGGCGCAGCCGCCGCGCGGTGGCACCCGCGTCGAGCTCGGCCTCGACGACGATACGACCGCGCACGATGTGCAGCCCGCCGCCGAAACGCAGCAGCGCGGCCATCTCCGCGCGGCGACAACACGGCTTGGCCACCCGCAACCGGCTGAGCTCGTCCTTGACGGTGGCGGTCATTGCAGCCACACGAATCATTCCTCACCTTCACGCGACCGGCCGGCGGTGGCGGGGCCACCGCGCGTCCCACCGGTCGATGCCGCCTCGTCGCTGACAAGCTCGTCGTTCCCGACCGGCCGCCCRGCGCCTGCCCGCGCGCCACCGGACGCGGCGCCGGTCGAGGGCCCGTGGCCCGATCGGAAGATCCCTGTTCTTCCTGCATGCTCTTCCCGCCCCGGCTGCCCCGGTCGTGCCGGCCGGCTGCCCGGCGTCAGCCCGAACACCGTCTCGAACGCGGTGGCCAGCCGTCGGGGGTCGTGCCGCGGTTCGCCGGGATGGGCGACGGGCACCAGGTGCAGCCGCGCCCCCAGCCCGGCCGAGGCGTGGGCGAGCGCGACCGGGTCGGGCACCGCGTCGGGATCGGCGATCACCACGTCGAGGGCCAGCTCCGGCGCGTGCGTCCCGATGACCCGCAGGTGCTCCTCCGGCGGGTAGCCCTCGGTCTCACCCGGCTGCGGCACCAGGTTGAGCACCATGACCCGGCGGGCCGGCGAGCCGAGCAGCCGGTCGGTGATCTCGGGCACCAGCAGGTGGGGCAGCACGCTGGTGTAGAGCGACCCCGGGCCGAACACGATCCACTCGGCGGTGTCGATCGCGGTGAGCACCTGCGGGCAGGCAGCGGGCTTGGCCGGCTGCAGACACAGGCTCACCACCCGCCCGGCCGTGGTGGCCACCGCCGCCTGGCCGCGGACCTCCACCGTGGCGTGCGGGTCGGCCGGATCGAGGCCGGCGACCCGGGCGACGATGTCGATGCCGTCGTCGGACAGCGGCAGTACCCGGCCGGCCACCCCCAGCAGCCTGCCGGCCAGGTCGAGCGCGTCCACCGGGGAGCCGTGCCGCTCGGCGAGCGCGGTGAGCACCAGGTTGCCGACGGCGTGCCCGGCCAGCGGCCCGTCCCCGCCGAACCGGTGCTGGAACAGCTCCGCCCAGGTGGACGACCAGGTGTCCGGGCCGGCCAGGGCGGCCAACGCCATCCGCAGGTCGCCCATGGGCAGCGCGCCGAACTCGGCCCGCAGCCGACCCGACGAACCCCCGTCATCACCCACAGTCACAACCGCGGTGAGATGGTGGGTGATGCGCCGCAGCGCCCGCAGGGACGCGGCCAGCCCGTGCCCCCCGCCAAAGGCCACCACCGCGGGGCCGGGCAGCGGCGCCTGATCGATGACGGTCACTCGCGCCCCAGGTCACGGTGCACCACCCGGACGCCGACGCCGTCCCCGGCGAGCCGCCCGGCGAGCTGTTCGGCCACTGCCACACTGCGGTGCTTGCCGCCGGTACAGCCCACCGCGAGCGTCAGATACCGCTTGCCCTCACGCACATATCCCTCCCCCACCAGCCGCAGCAGCGCCGCGTACTGTTCGACGAACTCCTCCGCCCCGGGTTGCTCGAGGACGTAGTCACGCACCTGCGGGTCACGGCCGGTGTACGGCCGCAGTTCCGCCACCCAGTGGGGGTTCGGCAGGAACCGGCAGTYGGCCACCAGGTCGGCGTCGAGYGGAAGACCGTACTTGTAGCCGAAAGAGACCACCGTCGCGGCCAGCCTGGTCCCCGACGGCTGGCCGAACGCCGCGTCGATCTTCGCGCGCAGCTCGTGGACGTTGAGGTCGGTGGTGTCCAGCACCAGGTCGGACTCGCCGCGCAGCTGCGCCAGTAACGTGCGCTCGCGGCTGATGCCGTCGACCACCCGGCCGTCGCCCTGCAGCGGATGCGGCCGGCGGACATGGTCGAACCGGCGCACCAGCGTCTCGTCCGCAGCCTCCAGGAACAGCACCCGCGGGTGCATGCCGCGGGCGGAGTGCGCGTCCAGGGTCGCGCGCAGGTCGGAGAAGAACGCCCGGCCGCGGACGTCCACGACCACCGCGATGCGGTTGACCGCGCCCTGGGAACGCAGCCCGAGCTCGGTCATGGTGGCCAGCAGCGCCGGCGGCAGGTTGTCCACGACGAACCAGCCGAGATCCTCCAGACACTTGGCCGCGGTGCTGCGGCCGGCTCCGGACAGCCCGGTGATGATGGCGAGCTCGAGTGGCGCGGCGGAGGTCATGTGGGAACACCCCGTGTCTGTGTGGCGTCGGGACCGGGGTCAGGGGCGGTGGCGCGGGCGGTAGTGGATGGCGCGGGGGTGCCTGCCTGGGTCACGGATGGCGGGGCATCCGCACTGTCCAGGATCTCTCCGGTGGACGGGTCGACCGCGCCCGGGGTGGCGTCCGCGCCGCCGGGGCTGGTGGGAGCGAGCGCGTCCACGATCGCCCGGGCCGTGTGCCGGCCGATGCCCGGCACCTCGGCGATCTGCTCGACGGTGGCCTGCCGGATCCGCGCGAGCGAGCCGAAGGCACGCAGCAGCGCCTTGCGGCGGGTCTCCCCGAGGCCGGGAATGTCGTCGAGGGCCGAACGGACCATGCTCTTCGAGCGCTTCTGCCGGTGGTAGGTGATCGCGAACCGGTGCGCCTCGTCCCGGATCCGCTGCAGCAGGTACAGCGCCTCGCTGGTGCGGGGCAGGATCACCGGATCCTCCTCGTCCGGCAGCCAGACCTCCTCCAGGCGCTTGGCCAGCCCGCACAGGGCGACCCCGCCAGGGCCGCTGTCGATGCCGAGCGCGTCGAGGGCCCGGCGCGCCGCGGCGACCTGCGGTGGGCCACCGTCGACGACGACGAGGTTCGGGGGGTAGGCGAAGCGCCGCGGCCGGCCGGTGGTGGGGTCCAGCGCGGCGCTGGCAGCCTCTGGCGTCGTGCCGGGGGACCCTGCCCCGGCTGCCGGCCCGGCCGGCGTGGCCGCCTCAGGGGAGCCCGGCAGCGCCGGTGCGCCCGACGGGTCCGGGGCGTCGGCGCCGCCGACGGGATCCTCGAGGTCCGGCAGGCCCGCGAACTCCCCGGTCCGGGCCTTCTCGGCGAGGTACCGGCCGAACCGCCTGGTGATCGTCTCGTGCATGCTCGCGACGTCGTCCTGCCCGTCGACCCCGCGGATGGCGAACCGCCGGTACTCCGACTTGCGCGGCAGCCCGTCCTCGAAGACGACCATGCTGGCGACGACCTCGGTGCCCTGCAGGTTGGAGATGTCGAACGACTCGATCCGCAGCGGCGGGTCGGCGAGGCCCAGGGCGTCGGAAAGCTCCGACAGCGCCCGGCTGCGGGCGGAGAGGTCGCTGGYCCGCCGCATGCGGTGCAGGGCGAACGCCTGCCTGGCGTTGTGCTCGACGGTCTCCATCAGGGTGCGCTTGTCCCCGCGCCGGGGGACCCGCAGGTCGACCCGGCCGCCGCGGGCGATGCCGAGCAGGTCCGCGACCACCTCCGCGTCCGGTGGCAGCTGCGGGACGAGCACCTCCCGCGGGATCTCGTTCGTCACCCCGGTGCCCACCCGGCCCGCGCCCGCGGACGACGCCCCGGCCCCGGCCCCGGCGCTGGCGCTGGCGCTGGCAGGAGAGGCGCCCGTGCTGTCGGAGAGGTACTCCTGGGTGAGGAACTGCTCGACCAGCTCCCCCGTCGTCAGGTCCTCGATCTTGTCCACGACCCAGCCGCGCTGGCCCCGGACCCGCCCGTCGCGGACGTAGAAGATCTGCACGGCGGCCTCGAGCTCGTCCTGGGCGAACGCGACGACGTCGGCGTCGGTGCCGTCGGGCAGGACGACCGCCTGTTTCTCCATCGCCCGGCGCAGCGCGCCGATGTCGTCGCGCAGCCGGGCCGCCTGTTCGTAGCGCTGCTCGGCCGCGGCCTCGCCCATCTCGCGCTCGAGCCGGCGGATGTAGCGGCCGGTCTGACCCGACATGAAGTCGCAGAAATCCTCGACGATGCGGCGGTGCTCGGCGGCGTCGACCCGGCCGACGCACGGCGCCGAGCAGCGGTCGATGTAGCCGAGCAGGCAGGGACGGCCGATGCGGGCGGCCTGTTTGAACACCCCCGTGCTGCACGTGCGCGCCGGAAAGACGCGCAGGAGCAGGTCGAGCGTCTCCCTGATGGCCCACGCGTGGGCGTAGGGGCCGAAGTAGCGGACGCCGGGGCGCTTGGCGCCGCGCATCACCTGCAGGCGCGGGAACTGCTCGTACAGGGTGACGGCGAGGCTCGGGTAGCTCTTGTCGTCCCGGTATCGGACGTTGAAGCGGGGATCAAACTCCTTGATCCACGTGTACTCGAGCTGAAGGGCCTCGACCTCGGTCGATACGACGGTCCAGTCGACCGAACTCGCGGTCGTCACCATGTGCTGGGTGCGGGGGTGCCGGTTGTGGATGTCGGTGAAGTAGTTCGACAACCGGGCGCGCAGGTTCTTCGCCTTGCCCACGTAGACCACCCGGCCGTGCTCGTCGAAGAACCGGTACACCCCCGGGGTCTCCGGAACCGATCCCGGCGCGGGACGGTAGGACGCCGGATCAGCCATGAACCGAGCCTACGGCGAGCCGGATCGGCACAGAACAACACCTCCACGTAACCATTTCACCACGCTGAGCACTTAACCGTGCGGGGTGGCCGTGACCTGGGGCGCGAGCACGCCCGGCGGTGAACGCGGGCAGGCATATCTCACAGCTCGCGGACACCCGCTCACCGCGCCCGGCGGGAAGCGGTGTAAGGGTCCATGCTCGAAGACCATGAGCGGTGTGCGAAGCATGATCCGTCGGACGCTCGGTGGCGGATGGGTGTGGTGGGCCGGACGTGGGCGCGCTTCCGGCCGGCCGGGGGAAGCCTGGTTGGTGAGGCACGGCCAGCAGGGCGAAGCGCGGCCGGCGGAACAGGGCCGATATGATCGACGGAGCCGGCCGGCCCTGTACGGCCGGCGGAGCCGACAGACGCCTTCCCCACGACATCGAGATGACGACCTCCCCGGCCAGGGTCCCGCAGTGTCGGCGCCGGCCTTGTCCCGGCTGGTCCCGAACAGGTCCCGCCACGCTTTCCGGGTGGCGTCTTGCCTGACTGGCTGTCACCCTCGATACCGCGGTGCACAGCGTCGCAGGACGACGAAGGAGGCACGACGGATGCAGGTGGAGGACGTGACCACCGAGTTGGTCGTCGATGACGCACCTTCCCGCGGGCGGCTGACCGTGCTGCAGGTGAACTGGCGACGGGCCGACCCGCTCGCGGTGACGTTGGAGCTCATCTCCCGACCTGATCACCCCGCGCTGCCCCGCGGGACGTGGGTGGTCCTGCGTGACGCGCTGCGGGCCGGGCTGGACGTGCCCACCGGCACCGGCGACGTGCGGATCACCCCCGAACCCGAGCGTGGTTGTATCCGTCTCGATCTGACCGCTGGTGAGCTGCACTCCGCCGTCCGGCTGAGCATGGACGCCGCCCGGGCGTTCCTCGACGCGACCGAACGGGTCGTTCCCCGCGGGCAGGAACGCGCCGCCGAGGAGTTGGACGCAGTCCTCGCGAACCTGCTGGAGAACTGATCCCCCGTCCCCCGACGGAGCCCTCCCCGCCAGCCGCCCGTGACCTCGCGGGCGGCTGGCGGCGGGCCCGCCACGGGGGCTATCCCGCCACGGCATCCGCGGCGGGGCGCAGTGGGGCGCGGGGCGACCGCTGACCTGAGACGGCCCCCCGCACGGCCGGGGTCTTCGCCGAGGATGCCGTGGCCGGAGGCAGCGCCGTGGCGTCGCCCTGGGCCGTGTCCAGGCGCTGCCCGAAGATCTCCCGCAGGAAGAGGCCGGTGTGGCTCTCCTCGACCGCCGCGACCGTCTCGGGCGGCCCCTCGGCGACCACCCGGCCGCCGCCGGTGCCGCCCTCCGGCCCCATGTCGATGATCCAGTCGGCGGTCTTGATGACGTCCAGGTTGTGCTCGATGACGATCACCGTGTTGCCGGCGTCGACCAGCCGACCGAGGACCCCGAGCAGCTTGCGGATGTCCTCGAAGTGCAGCCCGGTGGTGGGCTCGTCCAGGACGTAGACGGTGCGTCCGGTGGAGCGCCGCTGGAGCTCGGCGGCGAGCTTGACCCGCTGCGCCTCGCCGCCGGACAGCGTCGGCGCCGGCTGCCCGAGGCGAACGTAGCCCAGCCCCACGTCGTCGAGGGTGCGCAGGTGCCGGGCGATCGCGGGAACGGCGGCGAAGAACTCCGCGGCCTCCTCGATCGGCATGTCGAGGACCTCGGCGATGCTGCGGTTCTTGTAGTGGACCTCGAGCGTCTCCCGGTTGTACCGGGCGCCCTGGCAGACCTCGCACGGCACGTACACGTCCGGCAGGAAGTTCATTTCGATCTTGATCGTGCCGTCGCCGGCGCAGGCCTCGCACCGGCCGCCCTTGACGTTGAACGAGAAGCGCCCGGGCAGATAGCCGCGGRCCTTGGCCTCGGTGGTCTCGGCGAACAGCCGCCGGATGTGGTCGAAGACGCCGGTGTAGGTGGCCGGGTTCGAACGCGGGGTGCGCCCGATCGGCGACTGGTCAACCCGGACGGCCTTGTCGAGATGCTCGACACCGGTGACGGTGCGGTGCCGGCCCGGCACCTCCCGGGCGCCGTTGAGCCTGTTCGCGAGCACCGTGGCGAGGATGTCGTTGACCAGGGTCGACTTGCCCGAACCGGAGACGCCGGTGACCGCGACGAAGCAGCCGAGCGGGAACGACACCGTCACCTCGCGCAGGTTGTGCTCCCGGGCGGCGTGGACGGTCAGYGCGCGGCCCCTGGTCGGCTGCCGCCGGATGTCGGGCACCGGGATCTCCCGACGGCCGGACAGGTACGCCCCGGTCAGCGAGGCCTCCGCGGACAGCAGCGCGTCCACCGAGCCGGAGACGACGACCTTCCCGCCGTRCTCCCCGGCTCCGGGGCCGATGTCGACGACCCAGTCGGCGGCCCGGATCGTGTCCTCGTCGTGCTCGACGACGATCAGGGTGTTGCCGAGGTCCCGCAGCCGTACCAGGGTCTGGATGAGGCGGCGGTTGTCCCGCTGGTGCAGCCCGATCGAGGGCTCGTCGAGCACGTAGAGGACGCCGACCAGCCCGGAGCCGATCTGGGTGGCGAGCCGGATCCGCTGCGCCTCACCGCCGGCCAGGGTGCCGGCGGCCCGGTCCAGCGAGAGGTAGTCGAGGCCGACGTCGAGCAGGAACGCCAGCCGCGCGTCGATCTCCTTGAGCACCCGGCCGGCGATCGTGCGCTCCCGCTCGGTGAGCTCGAGGGTGCGCAGGAAGCCGGCGCACTCCCCGATGGCCATGCCGGCGATCTCGGCGATCGACCGGCCGCCCAGCGTCACCGCCAGCGACTCGGGTTTGAGCCGGGTGCCGCGGCAGGCCGAGCAGGCGACGTCGCGCATGTAGCCCTCGTAGCGCTCCCGGCTGCTGTCCGACTCGGCCTCGCGGTGGCGGCGCTGGAGGAAGGCGATGACGCCCTCGAAGGCCGTGTAGTACTGACGGGAGCGGCCGTAGCGGTTGGTGTAGGAGACCTGGACCTCGGTCTCGCCCCGCCCGTACAGCACCGCCTTGCGGGCCCGTTCCGGCAGCCCCTCCCAGGGGATGTCCATCCGGAAGCCGAGGTCGGCGGCGAGGGCCTCGAGGAGCCGGGTGAAGTACTCCTTGTTGTGGCCGGCCGACCAGGGGGCGACCGCGCCGGCTGCCAGCGACAGCGACGGGTCGGGGACGACCAGGTCGGGGTCGACCTCCTTGCGGGTACCCAGGCCCGAGCACTGCGCGCAGGCGCCGTACGGGGAGTTGAAGGAGAACGAGCGCGGCTCGAGCTCCTCGAACGACAGGTCGTCGTAGAGGCAGGCGAGGTGCTCGGAGTACATCCGCTCGCGGTCGGGATCGGCGGGATCCCGGTCGACGAAGTCGACCAGCGTCAGGCCGCCCCCGAGGCCGAGCGCGGTCTCGACGGAGTCCGTCAGCCGCTGTTTGGCGGACGCCTTCACCGCCAGCCGGTCGACCACCACCTCGATGGTGTGCTTGCGCTGCTTCTCCAGCTTCGGCACGTCGGTGAGCGCGTGGACGCCGCCGTCGACGCGCACCCGGGCGAAACCCTTGGCCTGCAGCTCCGCGAACAGCTCGACGTACTCGCCCTTGCGTCCCCGCACGACCGGGGCCAGCACCTGGAACCGGGTGCCCGCGGGCAGCTCGAGCAGGCGGTCGACGATCTGCTGCGGGGTCTGCCGGGAGATCGGCCGGCCGCATCTCGGGCAGTGCGGCCGGCCCGCCCGCGCGAACAGCAGCCGCAGGTAGTCGTATACCTCGGTGATCGTCCCCACGGTGGAACGGGGGTTGCGCGAGGTCGACTTCTGGTCGATGGAGACCGCCGGTGACAGGCCCTCGATGAAGTCGACGTCGGGTTTGTCCATCTGACCGAGGAACTGGCGGGCGTAGGCCGACAGCGACTCGACGTACCGTCGCTGCCCCTCGGCGAAGATCGTGTCGAACGCGAGGCTGGACTTGCCCGAACCCGACAGGCCGGTGAAGACGATCAGTGAGTCCCGCGGCAGGTCGAGGTCGACGTCACGCAGGTTGTGCTCTCGCGCGCCGCGCACGACGAGACGGTCTGCCATCGTGGGAATCCTTCGCGCTCTGCTCTGGGGACGGGACCAGGCTCGGGGCCAGGGCCAAGCGTGGGGCTTGGGACCAGGGACCGGCCGTGCCACGGCCGGACGTGGCATCCGCCGCGCCTGCCATGCTACGGACCGGCTCCGACAGTTCCGGAACGGAGGATGCCGGAGCGGAGGATGATGAACCCGTACAACCGACAGCCGACGAGGGATGATGGGACACGAGATCAACGGCGACGGCTACACCGGCGCGGTACGTGTCGGTGGGCCGGCGGACGTCCGGACGCTGCCCGAACTGACCATTTCCAAGGTCGCGGTCGGCCCGATGGACAACAACGCCTACCTGCTGCGATGTGCCGCGACGGGCGAACAGCTCCTGATCGACGCCGCGAACGAGCCCGACACGCTGCTGGCCCTCGTCGATGACGGCGGCCTTGCGACCGTGGTGACCAGCCATCGCCACGGCGACCACGTGCAGGCGCTGTCCGCGGTGGTCGCGGCCACCGGCGCGCGCACGGTGGCGCATCCCGACGACGCCGGCGCCATCCCGGTGGCGACCACGACCCTGGTGCGTGACGGCGACGAGGTGACCGTCGGCGAGGTCACCCTGCGGGTCATCCACCTGGTCGGGCACACCGCCGGCTCCATCGCGCTGCTCTACGGCGCCGGCTCCGCGGCGCCGCACCTGTTCACCGGCGACTGCCTGTTCCCCGGCGGCCCGGGTGCCACGTTCGGGGATCCCGTCGCGTTCAGATCCCTCATGGACGATCTGGAGAGCAAGGTCTTCGGCTCGCTGCCCGACGCCACCTGGATCTATCCGGGCCACGGCCACGACACCACCCTTGGCGCGGAACGCCCCCACCTCGCCGAATGGCGCGCCCGCGGCTGGTGACCGGCCGCCCCGCCTTCGGCGAACGAGAATCGGTGGTGTGGCGGAACCRGACCGGGGGGTGGGCCAGGCGCTTGCGGGCAGGACCCCGTGGCCGGGCGGCCGGTCGCCGCTGCGGGAGTTCCTGCGCACCGAGACCGGTGGTGCCGCGGTCCTGCTGGCGGCGACGCTCGCCGCCCTGATCTGGGTGAACGTCGCCGCCGCGTCGTACGAGACGGTCTGGGGAACCGAGCTGTCGATCGAGATCGGCCATCGGGGCGTCGCGCAGGACCTGCGGGAATGGGTCACCAACGGGCTGATGGCGCTTTTCTTCTTCGTCGTCGGGCTGGAGACCCGGCGCGAGTTCGACATAGGCGAGCTGCGAGAACGACGCCGCCTCGCCCTGCCCGTCGTGGCCTGTCTGGCGGGGATGGCCGTACCCGTCCTGATCTACCTGGCGGTCAACGCGGGGGAACCGTCCGCGCGTGGCTGGGGGATCACGATGTCCACCGACACCGCCTTCGCCCTGGGTGTGCTCGCCGTCGTCGGGCCACGCTTCCCCGAGCGGCTGCGGACGTTCCTCCTGACACTCACCGTCGTCGACGATTTCGTCGCACTCGTCGTCATCGCCGTCTTCTACAGCGAGGACGTCGTCTGGAGCGCGCTCGCCACCGGGCTCGGCATCTTCGCGGTGATACTCGCGGCGCGGGTGGCGGGCATGCGCTCCGGTCTGGGATACGCCGCGCTGGGGTTCGCGTCCTGGGTCGCGCTGTTGCGCTCCGGGATCGACCCGATCGTCGTCGGGCTCGCGATGGGCCTGCTGACCTACGCCCACCCGGCGGAGCGCGGCGACCTGGAGCGCGCCACCGACCTGTTCCGGTCGTTCCGCGAGCAGCCGACACCGGAACTCGCCCGCAGGGCCCGGGTCGGCGTCTGGTACGCGATCTCGCCGAACGAACGCCTCCAGCAGATCATCCACCCGTGGACGAGCTACCTCGTCGTCCCGCTGTTCGCACTGGCGAACGCCGGGGTCGAGATCAGCGGCGACGTCCTCGGCCGCGCGCTGCGCTCACCCGTGACGCTCGGCATCATCGCCGGCTACCTGCTCGGCAAACCGGTGGGCATCGTCGGCTCGGTGTGGCTGGTCAGGGCGGTCACCCACGGCCGGGTGCGCCTGCCCGTCGGCTGGGACGCGATCACCGGTGCCGGGGCGCTCGCCGGGATCGGCTTCACCGTGCCACTGCTGATCGCGACGATGGCGTTCACCGGCGAGCGCCTTGCGGAGGCGAAGATCGGTATTCTGGCGGCGGCGCTCGCCGCGTCCGTGCTCTCCTGGATCGTCTTCCAGGTGGCGGGCATGTTGCCGGCGCGGATGCGGGCCCGCGCCGAACGCGGCGTATCCGAGATCATTATCGACCTCGCAGAGCCCGTCGACCCGGAGCGCGACCGGATCCGGGGGCCGCTCGACGCCCCGGTGACCCTCGTCGAATACGGCGACTTCGAGTGTCCCTACTGTGGCCGGGCCGAGGCCGTCGTCCGCGAACTGCTCGCGGATTTCGGCGATCTGCGCTATGTCTGGCGGCACCTGCCGCTGACGAAGGTGCACCCCCATGCCGAGTACGCGGCCATCGCGGTCGAGGCCGCGGCCGAGCAGGGCGCGTTCTGGGAGATGCACGACCTGCTCTTCGATCGCCAGTCGGCCCTCACGGTCAGGGATCTGCTGCGGTACGCGGGCGAGCTGGGGCTCGACCTCGAGCGGTTCCGGGCCGACCTGCGCGCCAGGGCCGGCGCCGACCGGGTCGAGCGCGACATCGCCTCCGCCGACGTCAGCGACGTCTCGGGAACTCCGACGTTCTTCATCAACGGCCGGCGCCACCACGGCGCCTACGACGCCGCGACCCTCACCCTGGCCATAACGGCCGCCCGCCAGACGGTCAGGCAATGACGGACGACGACGGATGGTGACGAATGGTGACGGAAAGCCCGGAGCGGCCGTAACCGCGGCCGCCCGGCCACTGTCGCCTCGGACACAGACACGGGCCCTCCGCCATGCCGTTGCGGCAGAGTATCCGATCGGGAGCGGAGCATCCTCCGGGCGTGGCCCGTGGACGGGCCGCGGGCGGCGGGTGCGACACTCAGGTGGGCTCGGGGCGCCTGTGGCGGCCCGGAGAACTAGCCTGGTGGCCATGTCCGCATCCCGGCTGATCCGCATTGGTACCCGTTCCTCCCCGATGGCTCTTGCCCAGGCCGAGCGGGTCCGCGCGGAGCTGACAGCCCTCAACCCCGATCTCACCGCCGAGATCGTGCCCATCACCACCAGTGGGGACAGGTGGACCGGTCCGCTGTCCGCGCTCGGTGGCAAGGGTGCCTTCACCAAGGAGGTCGACGAGGCACTGCTCGCCGRCCGTGCCGATCTCGCTGTGCACTGTATGAAGGACGTCCCTGGGGACCGCCCGGTCCCGGCCGGCACCGTCTTCGCCGCCTACCTGCCCCGGGACGACATCCGCGACGCCCTGATCCACCCCGGCGGCCGCACCCTGGACCAGCTGCCCGCCGGCACCCGGGTCGGTACCTCCGCCGTACGCCGGATCGCCCAGCTCGCCCAGTCTCACCCGCATCTGGAGACCGTGCCGATCCGCGGCAACGCCAACACCCGGCTGGCCAGGCTGGACGACGGCGCGGCCGACGCGCTGCTGCTGGCCGTCTCCGGCCTGGAGCGCATCGGCCAGGCGGGCCGGATCACCGAGATCCTCTCGGTGGAGACGATGTGCCCGCCGATCGGCGCCGGCGTGCTCGGCCTGCAGTGCCGCGAGGACGACACCGACACCGCCCAGCTCGTCGCCGGCATGGACGATCTCGACGCCCGGCGGCAGGTCACCGCCGAGCGCATGCTCCTGCACGTCCTGCAGGGCCACTGCAACTCGCCGATCGCCGGGCACGCCCACACCGAGCCCGACGGGCGGCTGTCCCTGCGGGCGAAGGTGTTCAGCCCCGACGGCAAGACCGTCCTGGACGCCCACGAGTGGGGCCCCGGTACGGACCCGACCACGCTGGGGGCGTCGGTCGCGGTCGCGCTGCTCCGCCAGGGCGCCCAGGACCTCCTGAACGCCATCCCGCACTGACGCACTGAACGGATCCTTCCCCGATCCGTTCAGTGCGGTCGCGGGCTCGGCGGTCAGGCGCTGAGTTCGCCTCGTTGCCATGCCCGCACCCGGCTGATCGTCTCGATCGTCCGGGTTCCGGCCGCGTGTGGGCGGACCGCGCCGATCCAGCGGTCGGCCTTCACCGACAAGGCCCCGGTACGGCGGTGCAGCGAGATGGTGACGGCATCCTCGACGAGTTCGGCCGATCGTTCCAGGTCGAGCCGCCCACCGCCGAGGACGAGCGCGGTGGCCAGCGTGAAGCGGGCACCCGACGACCAGCCGGGCATGTCGATCGCGTCGAAGACGGGCACACACCACCGGTAGAGATTTTCAGCGCGGCGGACCCGGCCGACGAGCGCGTTCGCGGTCAACGCCCGTTCCTTGGCGTCCGCCGGATGGTAGCTGGTGAAGAACAGCCCGGGCATGCCCTGTTCGGCGACGGGCAGCGCGCTGGCCGCCGCCAGGGCTCTGTCGGTCTGCTGTTCTATGACGTCCGGGTGCGCTCCGGCCAGCGCGTGGGCCTGTACCTGCCGGGCCAGCAGCGCGGCGGCGACAGGGCCCTCGGGGCAGCGCCGTAACCCGTCCGCGAGCAGCTGCAGGGCCTCAGCGGGCCGGCCCGCTTCCATCGCGATCGCCGCCTGCTTCCGCCGAGCCGAACCGATCATGACCCGGTCGCGGGACGCTACCGCCATCCGGTAGGCGCTGTCGGCGATGCGTTGCGCCGTGTGCAGGTCGCCGGCCATGGCGGCCAGGTCCGAGCGGGTGATGGCGATCCTCGCGGCAAGCCCGTCGAACACCATTGCCTGCGTCCGGCTCGGGTTGCGACCGGCGCGCAGCGCCGCGGCCCTGGACTCGATGGCCCGGGCGATCTCGCTGGACTCCGCCGGTGGGCGCATGTTCACCTCGACCAGGAGTGTGCCGAGCTCCTGGTCGAGTTCGTGCACCCCCGACTCGAAGTCGTCGCTGAACGGCGGGGTCACAGGATCTTCGGCAGGAACGGCTGGCCCCCTGTGCGGGAGCCCGGAGCCGTCCGCGCGGACGTCCCTCTCCCGTGCGCCTTCAGCGTCCGGCTGCGGCACCGGCTTGTCCAAGAGTCATTGCTCCTTGTGTCTGACAGTGATGTCGTGTACGCGATAGTGACCGGACAAGTTTCCCATGAGTGAACTATTGGACGCCAAAACAATAATCTGATCTTGTGAATATCACCGTTTGGTCGACGGCAGGCCGGTCGATGAAGATCAAATTGTCGAGACGTGGCGTCAACAGCGTTGACTACGGTGTAGTCTTCCGAAAAGATCTCGACGGGACGCCGACGTGACCGATCCCGATCGGCCCCAGCCAGCCTCGACCGGCCCTGGCCGATCCCGGCGGAAGGCACCGCGACGATGGAGACCGCAGGGAGACCGTATGGAGACCGCGCAGCCCCGCCACACCCGCACCCCTCGCGGCACGCTGTCCCGGCAGCTCCTCCTCGACACCGCGATGGAGATCGTCGACATCGGCGGGGTCGGCGGCTTCAGCATGCGGGCCCTGGGCGCACGCCTGAACATCGACCCGACCGCCGTCTACCGGCACTTCCGGACCAAGAACGAGCTGCTCGAGGCCCTCGCCGACCGGGTCGTGCGCGGTGACGAGCCCCTCCCCCACACCGGCGATCCCCGGGCCGACCTCAGGGAGACCTTCGCGCAGCTGCGCGGGTCGCTGCTGCGGCATCCGACACTCGCGCCCATCGTGCTGCGCCGCCCACCCGGCGGAGAGGCCAGCTGGGAACGGACCAACCACGCGATCGGCCTGCTACGGCAGGCAGGCCTGCCCGACCGGCAGGCCTCCGACGCCTACACGACCCTGCTCTTCTACACGCTCGGGCACGCCCTGACCGAAGCCCGGCACACCGCGGCGACCATCGCCAGGAAAGGACCGGACGCCACCGTGACACCGATCACCGCGATCGGTTCGTCCGCGTCCCGCTATCCGCATCTCGCCGCGGTAGCCGACCATCTCGCCGCGGACATGCGGGAGCAGTTCCACGACGGCCTCACCCTTATCCTGTCCGCCCTGGCCATCTGACCGAACCCCCTGCCAGGCGGAATCCTCACCGAGGCAGCGATACCCGCCACCATCAGGATCTTCCCTTGTCGGTCACCTCTCCGGTCGGCCTCCTGGCAGGAGGTGCGCGGGCGCCCGGCCGGCCGGATCGCCGGCGGTGCCCGGACCGTCCGGCCGGTCAGGATCGTCCAGGTTGTCCGACACCGACGGGACCCAGCGCAGGCGGACGAGTTGACGGGCGGCGGTGACGGCCTGGTCGGCGTACCGCTCGTAGTAACGGGACAGCAGGGCGAGGTCCACCGCCTGTTGGATGCCGTGGGGCCAGCCGGGGTCGGTGAGGGCGGCCATCAGCTGCCGGTGGATGCGGTCGATGGGATCGTCGCCCACAGTGACCCGCCAGGCGGCGGCTGCCGGGTCGTCGGCGCAGATCGCGGTGGCCAGACTGCTCGCCTGCTCGGCGCACAGCCGGCCGAGCTGGCTGAGGGTGGGGCGCAGCCCGACCGGGACCACCACGGTGGGTGCCCGCAGATCGGCGGTGGCGGCGACGTGGTCGGCGAGCTCGGCCATCCGCTGCACCGCCGCGGCGGTGCGCAGCCCGGCCACGACCAGGTGCAGATCCCCCGCGACCGGATTCTGCCGGGCCAGCAGCAGCACCAGGTCCTCGTCGAGGTCCTGGCAGCAGTCCCGCAGGCAGGCCACCGCGGCGTGCACGCCAGCGGTGTCGGCCTGCCCGGTCACCGCGCTGGTCGCGTCGAGGAGGATCTTGCTGGTCTGCTCGGCGAGGTCACCCAGCATGAGCCGCAGGCGCCGCAACGCCTCCGTGTACTCCAATCGGCGTGGTTCGGGAACGTCCATGCCCCCCATCGTCCACCGTGTGCCCGCACACATACAGCCGCACACACACAGTTGCCGTGGTACCTGCCCTCCGCGACCTGCGCCCTCCGGAGGAGTCACCCGCTCAGTCACGAAGAGCCATCAATACAGTGCTCAACATAACCATTCACGGCTCCGCCGCAACCACAGTCCCACCCGAGCCCACGAACCACCCGACACGCGGTCCGGCCAACATGCCGCCCCGAACCCGGACAGCCCGGATCGTCCGCGGAGTTACGGACAGGGGCGAAAGGGAAGGGACAGTCGAGCCAAAAAAGCAAGATCAGAACACTGATTGAACAACTATCGGCCGCTTGAAACCGTGACACACGGCAGAACACACCGGAAGCACCCGTCCGGCCACCGGACGACAGCCGACCGGCCAAAGCCTGCGCGACCGCTTTTCCGTRCCATCGACCTCCACCGAATCGACAAACCGATCCGCCGGGACGGGCCTGGACCGACACCAGCGCGCTGCGTGGCATAGTGCTGACTTATGGGGACGATACGGGGGAGACTCCGCGAGCGGTACTCCGGCGGCGGAGGGACGGCACCGGACAGCGGCGTCACGACGGGACACCCGGCGTCGACCAACCAGGGAATTCGGCCGCCCAGGGCAGCCGGGCACGCTGTTTGACGGGGAGCAGTCATGACGAACGATGACCCTGGCCGGAGCCTRCTGCCATGATTCCATTTTTCGACGGTGTGGGYGCCGTTCTCACCCTGCTCCGCTCCCTCGCCATCGATCTCAGACGGCGCCGGTCGGCACCGCTGATATGCCTGGTCGCCAACCCGGACAGCGGCTCCTGGCTCGCCGAGGTACACAACCGGATACAGGAGTCATCGCCACCCTCGCTGCTGCCGCACGCCTATCTCGACCTGACGCCCGATGACCGCCGGCATCCGGACTCCCCGCCCCTTCCCGGGGGTGACGACCCACCGGTACTGCCGGTACTGCACGCGCTCTTCGAGCAGCTACGCACGGCACCGTCCGGCTTCGGATACCATTTCCGTACGTACGCGTTCACGGATTGGTTGACCCGACAGACACTGAGCTCCCCTGCTGGAAAAGCCCAGGAGAAAGAGCTCACCCGACGCCTGCGAGATGAGCTCAGGGGCACCGGCAACAATACCCATCTGCTTTTGGACAGCACGCCAGGATGGTTTCGGCCCCTGCTGGCCGTACTGATTGTTTTCGGACCGCCACTGCGCTTTGTGCTCTGGCTGTCCGGCCGTGTCCCCGTCCCGGGTCTGGTGCGCACCCGCTGGTTCATGAAGCAGCAGCTGTTTCCAGCGGTAGGCAGGAAGAAATTCGTCCCGTTCGCCGTCAGCCTCACCGCGAACGCGTTCCGCGCCCCTACACAGCAGACTCAACGCGAACGGCTGCTGATCGGCGCCTTTCTCCACGACCTGCGGCTGGCCTACCGGCRCCGACTCTGGCGGCCATGGGCGTGGCGGCGCACCGCCCGGGTCCTGACCCTCATCGACAACATCGCCGGTGACCCGCGGGGCGAACAGTTCCTGAACCTGCTCACCACCGTCCGTGACCATGGTACGCCGCCGCGCGGGCGCGTGACGCGGTTCCTGAATCTGATCCCGGTCATCCGCAGCGGCGGCAGGAAGGACGACCCCCTGCTGATGGTCGCCGGCTACCAGGTCAACGCCATCCCGCAGCCACTCCCTCGCCATCCCCTGACCGCTGCCAACGCGGCGGACGCGTTTGACGCCTGGAACGCGCCCCAACGCCCCATCGGTGCGGGCTGGCGGCTGTGGCTACGGATACCCACCTTCGTGGCACCCCCGCCCGGCGTGACCGCCAAATCGGACGCTCGAGGATGGGGACAGCCTCTGTTCGCCCCGTCGCCCCCGGTATGGGCGCGCCGATGGGTACTGCGTTCGCTCGCGGTCGTACTCGTGCCCGTGCTCCTGGCGTCCGTGGCCACAGGGATTCTTCGGCATGGAACCCATTTTTTCGATCATGAAGGCTGCTGGTCGCGAGCGGGTGTCTCGGTGTCCTGGGTCGACGGCCAGTGCATCGGCTACAGTGACGGCGGCTATCTGTTCAACGCCGGGGAGAAGTCGGCTCCCGCCGACCGGTTGCTCATCGTGCAGCAGGAGATTGCCAGGCAGAACCGGTGCGCGGCGGAAATCGCCGGCCTTTCACCAGCACAGTCGCCGAGCCAGCTTGTGACGCTGGTCTACTTTGCCGGTCTCACCGGAGAGATCGAAAGTGACTGGACCGCGGCGCAGGTCGCGGAGCTGGAGGGACTGCTGACCTGGCAGCACACGCTCAACCAGAGAAAAGATCTTCCGCTTGCGGAATGCCGGAACACGGCGGGAGTGACCTCGCCGTCCGCGCAGACCGTACTACGCGTCGTCATCRCCAACGGTGGCAGTCGGATGAGGTACRCCGACCGGGTGGCCCGGGATCATCTCGTCCCRCTGGCCTCCGACACGAGAGCGAAACTGCTCGGTGTCATCGGCATGGACCGCAGCACCGCGGACACCCGTCAGGCCGTCACCACGCTGGGGAACGCCGGCATACCCGTGGTCGCCACAACCCTGTCCGGGGACGGTATGAAAAACTCCTCGCTGCTGTATCTGCAGATGGTGCCGGACAACCGGCGGGAGGCCCTGCTCGCCGTCAGCTACGCCAGGCAGAAGAAGAAAAGCAGGATCAGCGTGTACTACCCGTACTCACCTGACAGTGATCCCACGGGCCAGCGTCTGCCGACGGTGGATGACTTCTATGTTTCGACCCTGGTACGCGACGTCCAGGAGGAGGCCGCGCGCGCCGGGCTCACCTATGAGCCACGCGGATGGGCACCTGCGCAGGGAACGGCGGACTGGTTCCGCGACCGGTGCGGGGAGCAGCAGCCAGCGGATCTCGTTTTCTTCGCCGGCCGGTACAACGATTTTCGCGAGTTCCTACGGGGCATGGAACGCTGCGGGGAGCTGCTGCTGGCCGACGACTCGGTCTCAAGAGTGGTCAGCCAGGACGTGGGCCGCGGCACCGGCGGAGAGTTCAGGTTCGTCTCCAAGGGAGCACCCGTGCTGCTCGCCGGCAGAAAATGCCTGAACGGAGAGCTGGAACAGAATCCCCCGCCGTTTGCGAGTAGATCGCTACGGGACTTCTGTGGCCGCCTGAAGGACATGTACGCGGTGACCGGGATCAAGAAGAAGTACGCACCGGACACGGTGGACCCCTCGGATCCCCCCTGGGTGGACGAGCGTACCGGTCTGGCCTACGACACGGCCAAGCTGTTCGTCGACGCCATCAGAAAATCAGGCGTGGGGATCAGCAGAGCACAGGCCTGGAAGACCCTGCGGGAGGAACCCTACCTGGACAACAGGAATCCTCGGCAGGACGACCAGGAAAGGTGTGAGGACCCCACCAGCCCGCAGGCGTGGCCGGGCGCGACCGGATGTGTCGATTTCCGTACTTCTCAGGTCGCGATGAGCAAGCAGATGACGATCATATACGTCGACCTCTCCCGCCCGGAGCTCCCGGCCGGACCGACCAGAGCGGGCCAGGATCCGGAGAACGACAACGGGCAGCCGTGCAGATACGTCATCAGCGGCCGGGAGCCGAGAATCAGCAACGACTGCCTCGACCCCGGCAGGCAGCCGCTCGCCCCCACCGCGGACGACTGACGACGGACCGTTCCACCGGCCCGGTCGCCGTCGTCCGCGTCCGTGACGTGGAGGGAGTCACCGGGCCGTGTGGTCCTGTGCGGTGGGGAGGCGGATCTGGGAACGGTCGCGGACGTAGCGGGGGGCGTCGGCGGTGAGGCCGCGGAGCAGGATGCGGTTTTCTGACAGCAGGTAGCGCACGCTCCCGGACACCGACGCGGCGATTGTGGAGATGAAACTCTGGGACGCCTCCCGCAGTGGGCTGAGCCAGCGTCCCTCGACCGCCTCCTGTACCCACAGCTGCTCGATGTGCATCTTCTCCCGGATGCACGAGGCGGGATGGGTCGCCTGCTCCAGGCGCCGGTAGGCGTCCATCAGCAGCATGGCGGCGGGCATCTCCCGCACCTCCTGGACCTTCTGGCCGTTCGCGATCTCCTCCAGGCCGATGAAACGGCCGAGGCCGAACTGCCCGACGACGTCGTTCAGCCGGGAGAGCAGGGAGACACCGTCTGTTTCGACGCCGTCGAGGGCCACCGGTGTCCCGGCTTCGAAGGACACTTCGACCTCCACCGGGTCGGTGCCGCGGTACCGGGTCCAGTGGAAAAGCGACTCCGGAATCTCTATCTTCTCGGGGTCGTCGAGCCCGGCGGCCTCGAACTCACGGCACCAGATGTTGACATCGGTACTGAAGATTGATGCGCCGTCGTCGATGATGCCGGCCTCCGCCAGCGTCCAGCGCTTTTCTCTCCGATGCGGCGGACGGGCGGAAAAAGGTGACCCGTAGTGTCCCCTGAACCCGAGGTCGGCGAGGGTCTGGTTGAAACGCCGCAGACTGTTCTGGGTGGCGTCCGCGGTGTGCAGAATGACCGAGCAGTCACGCCGGGTGGCCTCGTCGAAGGCCGTCCGGGCGAGCAGCGGCCGGGACAGCGAAGCCGATATCGGATGCGTCCCCCCGTAGCATGCCTGAGCCGAGATCGAGGGGAACGCGTAGTCCCGTACGAAGGCCGCGGTCCGGTCCAGCACGATGTGCTCGAAAGGGAGGTTCGCACAGATCATCCGGGCCCGGTTGGTATCCACTCCCCCGCCGAGGTCGCAACTGAGAACAACTACCTCGGCGCTCGGGCGGACCCGGTGGATATGGTACAGCAGGTACGTGCCGTCCAGCCCACCACTGTAGAGAACCACCAGCCTGTTGGCCGCGAGAAAGGCCTCGTCGACTTCCTCGATCTCCTTGATGACGGTGTTCACTCTTCCCCCTCGCCGGCATCCACGATTTCTTGTATGAGGCGGTTCGTCAGTACGAAGCAGTCGTCGGCGAGCTCGGGATCGTCAGGCGGGTAGTCAAAGGACTGCAAGGTCTGAACGCAGCGATGATACCGCGGGCCGGAAAAATACTCGGCCAGCATCTTCCGCATGCGGTCCTCGTCGCTCTGCCAGGCCGCCTGAAAGGCGCCGCGGGTCCACACCAGCGACGTGGCGTACTCGTGGCGTTCGCGGTGGTAACTGCTCCCGACGAGCCCCCGTAAGGCGCTGAACAACGGGCCGCGCTCGAAGGTGATGACGAAGATGTCCTCCCGCTCATTTGTCGACTCGTAACGCACCGAACGGACCCGGGTCGCCGGTGGCATGCTGATGCTACCGGTACGCTCCTCCTCCGGAATCCGCAGGATGATAGCTGATATCTCCGGCAGGGCACGGTTGAGGAATCCTTTGATGTAGCCCTGCCAGAACGTGTAGAGCTGGCGTGTCTCGTCCAGGTCGGTGGTCCGCAGGAAGTTCTCCCGGATCGCCAGGTGCCAGGACTCCTCCGTCACGTTCCGCAGCTCGTACGTGCCCCAGCCGCCGGTACGGTCCCAGTAGTTCCACAGCGCGACGAAGGCCGCCGGGCTGGAGGGCATCCAGCGTCCGTAGTGCAGGGCGTGGTCGACAAGGTCGCGGGCCGCGCTGCGGCCGATCTCCTGGCCGGTCTTCTCGAATTCGCGCGCGTCCAGCCGGCGCGGTGTCTGCAACATCCGCACAACCGTCTCGGTACGCATGATCACATGACGGACGCCGGCTCGCCGGACCACGCCGTCCGTCACCGACAGRCCGACCTCGGGAATCAGGTCGCTGAGCCGTCGTTTCGCCTCGCGCAGGATCGGATGGTCGTTGTAGGAATCCGGGCTGATCGCGAACAACGGCCGGAACTGCTCCGCCAGGAACTCGATGAAATCGGCCACCTGGGCCCGGGTCGACTGATTCCGCGTGTCGAACACGTCACGGACGGACCGCAGATCCGGATGGAAGACGCGGTACGGGCTGTTCGGCTGGCTGAACTCCTGCACAAGACGGGCCAGGTCGTGCCGCACCCGCAGCTGCAGATCCGCGGCGCTGTCAAAGGACCACGGCGAGAAACGCAGCATGAGCTCCCGGCGGAACTCCGCCTGGAACTGCTGGTGATCGGACTGTCCGGGACCTCCCGGCCAGGCCTCGCCCGAATCGACAAGATAGATCAGCAACTGTTTCCCCAGCACACGGGCGCGATCGTACTCGGCCATCGTCGCGGACCGCGCGGGATCTGCGGAGGCGTCACCGAAATGATGCCCGATGATCCCGACATAGACGTCGCAGGCACTCACCTCGTCCAACAACGGCTGCCGGTTCCGCTGGTCGCGGCTTTTCAGGATTTCGATGGCCGCCTCTTCACTGCTCTGGGCGACGATCCGTTCCCGGGCCGGGCGCCAGTATTCGTCGAGATCGGTCACGGTACCRCTGACGAACACCCGCATGGGGCTGCTCGTGTGCTCGAACGCCACCGCCACCGCGCCGCCGGAGCTCGGTGGCGGTCCCTCCAACAACGTCAGAGCGATTTCCGAGATCTTCTCGTTCTCGTAGTTCTCGATGGTGTCGGGATGCAACCCCACCACGTCGGCCAGCCGCCGGCGCCGGGCCGTGAGAATCCCCGGGTCCTCGAAGAACCTGGACGTACCCGCGGCCGAGGGCTCGGCGAGTGCGTAGGCGTTGCGCAGGGACCTGCTCCGGATGCTCAGGTCCAGGTCCGACAGCAGCTGGACGAGCACCGCGAACGCGCTCGACACAGAACCGTCCCGGCCGGCGGCGGCGCTCCATTCCCGCAGGACCGCCAACAGGCCGTCCCGTTGTTGCAGCGCGGGCAGGGAGAGGCCCCGGCCTTTCCGGAGAGCGGTCAGATCGTCGATCAGCGCCTGCCGGGCCCGCTCACGTGGAAGGCTCCCCCCTTTTTGCACCCCAGCCACTCTCTCTTCCGATTTTTTTCCGGCTGCCCGAAACTATCCCGTCATCTCTCCGCTAGCCACAAGGTGTTGGCTCATGTGACTCTAGGGCTGGTCGGTTCGGCAGGGAAGGCACCGGTCGGCGTGAGATGGCCGACGGTGCCGCGTTCTTCTAACCGGGGGTGTTCACGTGAGCCCGATCCTCGTCTTCTTCCTCTTCCTGATCTCGCTGCTCTCGGTCGGCTGCGTGTTCCTGCTCCTTCTTCTGCGGCTGGCCGAGGAACGGCGTGACGTCATGGACGCCCGCCGGCTCGCCGACAGCATTCACTATCCGTGGAACCCGCACAACCATGTGTCGAGATACCCCGAAGGCGCCGGCCAGCGGATCGAACGGGTCGAATAGAATCTCAGGTTTTCGCCGGCTCTCTCGGAACGGTTCGACGAGGGCCGGCGAACACGCGGCAGCCCGCGATGCGGGGCGCCCGGCACGGGCCCGGCCCACACCCGGGGCGACGCCGGGACAATTTCGGTTTCGGACACCACCAGCGACAACCACGACCGACAACCGACAACCGCCGATAACCGACAACCTTCAAGATCAACTTTGGCGCCAGAAGTCGTCAACAGTGTTGACTACGGCGTGGGCGAAAGAAAAGACCTCCGAACGAACGAGATCGAAACAGAACGCAGGCGCGTCAGAACAGCCCGACGGCGCTGCGATCGATCGCGGTGTCCCGGCCGGCCAGCTTCACGACGGCGTCCCGGGTGGCGATCGCCCCCGGGCCGATTCCGCTGATGCTCAGCGTGGCAGCCGCCGCGGCAAACCGGACAGCGTCACTGACCGTGCTCCCCGTGTCCAGCGCGATGAACAGCGACGCGGCGAAAACGTCCCCGGCGCCGGTGTCGTCGACGAGACGGTCGGCCGCGATGGCGGAGAACTCCTGTTTCCCGTTCGCGAGCAGGACCTCCGCCCCGCGAGGACCCTTGGTGATCACGACGACCCCGCCGGCGCGACGCACCGCCTCGGCCACGCTGGCCAGATAGGTGGCCTCATAGTCGGCGAACACCACCGCGTCGATGTTCTTCGCGGTCGCGCCGTCGATGTGCAGCATGTGATGACGGACGAGCCGGCTGGCGTCCCAGGAACGGATCAGGCCCTGCGGGGTGAGCCCGACCAGCCCCCGCGCGCTGCGCCGGACAACATCGTCGAGGACGATTTCCCGCGCGACTGGCGCCAGATGCAGCACCCTGCTCTCCGGGAGCCGGTCGAGCCCCGAGACGACGCCCGCGGACGACTCCAGCCACTGGGTTCGCAGGCTGCCGGCGTTGTCGTTGCGGAACCGGGTCGTCTCCGGCGCCGGCTGGATGTAGAGAAACGCCTCCGCCTCGAACGGCGTCCACACCGGTGCCAGTTCCGCACCATGGCCGCACCCGACACCGGCTGCACACAGGCCCAGCCGCGCCGCCTGCACCACGGCGTAGACCATGCTCCCACCGATGGTGGAGGAGGAGTCGGGCAGGACGTCAAGTGTCGGGTTCCCCACCGCCAGGTAGTCGACGGGCGCACAGCCGGCCAACGCCTCGGCGGTCCTGATCGTCATGGCGGCAACAGTACTCGTGTCCGTCCCGGGCACTCCGGCGTATGCGCATGCCAGCATGCCATCGATCGACCCTGACCGGGGGCTCATCACACGGGCCGGCCGGGCAGGGGCGGCGCTTCGGGGAGCGCTCAGTCGACCGGCCGCGCGGCGTCCGGCACCCTACCGACCGTGCCGGRCCCAGCACCACCCGGCCCACCAGCACCACCATGCGCGCCGGCCACGGCGGCCCGCAACGACGCGACCGCCAACGCCTTTGTGATCTCCATATGGCCGACGGCGCCGACCGGCTGTGGCCTGGCGCCGCCGATGTCGTCGACCACCAGCGCGAGGCCCGCGCCCGGCCGTCCGGCCAGCCGCGGAAGCAGGTCGGTGAGCAGCTCGTCCGGCGTGGTCAGGCACACCGCGGCCATCGGCACACCCACCTTGCTGACCCTGGTCAGCCCACGGTCGTCCAGCGGGACCGCGTCAAGATCACGCAGGAACACGACACCAGCGAGAGCACCGTCGAAATCCACGACGGTGAACACCGTCCGCCCGGAGGCGGCCACGGCCGGCGCCACCACCTCGTCCACAGCGGCGGCGACCGTGCGCCAACCGGCCACGCTCTCGGGGGCGGGCCCCATCACCTCACCGACCCGGACGCCGGCCAGCAGCCGGTTCGTGCGCAACCGGGACTGCTCGAGACGGCCGGCGCCAAGCGCGATCCAGCCCAGCAGCGCCACCCACAGCCCCGCCGGGCTGGTCAGGAAGGTCACGGCCAGGCCCGACGCGATCAGCGTCCAGCCGACGATCACCGCGGCTCGGGCCACGGCGGCGTCGGCGCGTTCCCGGCTGCCCGTCCGGCGGTACACCGCGGCCGCGAGCAGCCGCCCCCCACCTGTGCGTGGCGTGGGCAGCAGCTCCGAGGCGGTGAGCAGCAGCAGGAGGCCGCCCGCCCACAGCCCGACGCTGCCGGCGAGCGCCGCGGCGCCGCCGGGGGCGAGCCAGCCGAGCACGACGAGCGCACCTCCCCCGAGCCCACCGACGAGCAGGCCGGCGCGGGCAACGCGGGCAGCGGCCACGGGTTCGGTGATCTGCGTCATGGTGGTCAGCCGGCTACCGAAGGCGCCGACCGTGATCCCGCTGACCTCGGCACCCGCCCGACGCGCGGCCGCGGCCCGGGCGAAGTCGGCGGCGAGCAGCACGCCGAACACCACTCCGGCACCGATGAGCCCGGCGGAGAGATAGGCGGCGGTCGGGCGGTCCGGCACCGCGGCCGGGAGTATGAAGGCGGACAGCAGGAAGGTCAACAAGGCGATGGCGACGGCGGCCCCGGGGCGTACCGACACCGGTGTGTGGACCGTTCCCCGCGGCGTATGGTCAGCGGTCATATCCGTTCGCTCCCCTTTCCGGGCAGGACGTATGCCGTGGGAAAGATCGCATCACCGAATTCGTCCTCTTCCAGACTTCCCGGTCCCCGGCGCATGCACACGGCCGGACCCCACGATTGTTGTTTAAGATTTCGTTACCGTTCCTTGACGATCACTGTCGGTTCCCATGACCACCGACCCTGCCCGTCCCTGCCGGCTCCCTTGCCGGCTCCCTTGCCGGCTCTGTCGGTCCCTGCCCGCCCCGGCACCGGTACGGAATCCGACCAGGGCCGCGCCCCTCGGCATTCCTCTCGGCGGCGGATGGCGTCCCATCCTGCTATCGAACCATCACCCGTCGCAACGTAGGATCGGTATATGTCTCACGAATGGGACGCCCATGGCTACGATGCCCTGCCACTGCCCCATGAGCAGTGGGGTCTGCGCACCCTCTCCCGCCTGGCGCTGGYCGGCGGCGAGACGGTCCTCGACGCCGGCTGCGGGACCGGCCGCGACACCGCCGCCCTGCTCGACCGCCTGCCCCACGGGCGAGTGATCGCCGTGGACGGTTCGGCCGCCATGCTGGACCGGCTCAGAGCCCGGCTGGCCGGCCGCACCGACCGCCTGGAGATCGTTCACGCGGACCTGACCCGGCCGCTGCGCCTGCCCGGCCCGGCCGGCCCGGCCGGCCCGGCCGGCCCGGCCGGCCCGGCCGGCCTGGTCGACGCGGTCTTCAGCGTGGCCGCCTTCCACTGGATACCCGACCATGGCGCGCTGTTCGACAACCTCGCGGCCGTCCTGGCCCCCGGCGGCCAGCTCGTCTTCGAATGCGGTGGGCACGGGAACATCGCGAACGTCATCCGCGCCATCGACAGCCTGGTCGACGACGTGCCGGACGTGTGGAACTTCGCCGACGCCGCCGGGACGGACACCCGGCTGCGGGCCGCTGGCTTCGTCGACACCGAGGTGGCGCTGGTGGCGGACCCGGCGGTCTTCCCCGACGACGACCTGCTGCTGCGCTACCTGGAAACGGTCGTCCTCGGCGCGCACCTGGACCGGCTGCCCCTCGACGAACGGGCCGCGTTCACCCGGGCCGTCGCCGAACGCCTGCCCGCGCCCGTCGTCGACTACGTACGGCTGACCGTCCGTGCCGTGCGAGGGGGTCGACCGGATCCGCGGGGCGCACTGACGTGACCGTGCCCCGCGGAACACAGAACACAGTCGCACCCGTCGCGGCTGGCCCGGGGCCGCCTCCGGCCCGACCGTGCCCCGCGGAACGCGGACTCCCGCCCCGGGAAGAGCCGGTAGCGGGCCGGCCATCTCGGTCGACTCGGCTGGCTACGGTGGCCAGACGGTCACAGCTCATGTTAATTTCATCCTGTTTATGAGCTTTGCCTGGCTTTGATCCCTGATCCTGATCCTGCCTGGACGGTGCCCATGACGGTTGTGCATCCGCCGTTACGCGTTCCTCGCGTCCACCGGGTGTGTTCCGCGGAACACGGAGCCGGCCACGCCCGCCGCTGTTCCTGCCGCCCTGGCCGCGCTCCAGGTCGTCCGGTCCGGTGAGCCGTCCCACCGACTGGGGTGTCCTCGACCTCGAGCACGACCCAACCCCGGGCGACCCCTTCGCCGTTCGGGAGCTGGCGCGACGCTTCCTGACGTTCGTCGCCGACGTCGAGCATGCCCGCGGGCAGATCGCCACGGTCACCGTCGGCGGTGTCGTACAGTCCTGGGCCGGCACCGCCGGTGACGCCTTCCGCGACGAACTGGACGAGTTCCCCGGCCAGCTGACCAGGCTGGAGACGTCCTACCGGATGGCTGGCCAGGCCCTCGGCGCCTACGAGCCGATCCTGGACGCCGCCCAGCGGCAGGCCGACCGTGCCCTCGCGCGTGGTCGCGATGCCCGCGCCCGCCGTGACCACGCCCAGACCCTCCTCGCCCCGACCCAGACCGCGCTGACGACCGCGGCCGCCGCCCTCACCGACCTGGCCCCCGCTCTCCACCTGACCCCCGCCCTCCACACCGCCAGCGCGGGGATCCCTCCGCCCGACCCGGCGCAGCTCGCCCAGGCCATCCGCGACCGTGACGCCGCCCAGATCCGTCTCGAGCAGGCCCGCGACGCCGCCCGCGGAGCCCAGGACGATCTCGACGCCGCCCGCCGGCTCGCGTTGGCCGCCGGCCGGCTGCGCGCGGACGCCGCGCACACCTGTGGCCAGGCCATCCGCGACGCCTCCGACGCGGGCATCCGCAACAAACGCTGGTGGTCCTGGGAGAAGATCAGACAGACCGCGGGCAGCCTCTGGCACACCACCGTGCGGGCCGCGCAGATCACCGTCGCAGTCCTCGGCGTCGTCGCCCTGGTGATCGGCGGGCCGGCCGCCTGGATCGTGTTCGCCGCCGCTCTGGTCGTCCTCGCCGACACCCTGGCCCGCTACGCCGCCGGCGAGGCATCCGGCTGGGATGTCGGCCTGGCGTTACTCGGCTGCATCCCGGGCACCAGGGGGCTCACTACCACCGCCGGGCTCGCCCGCGGCCTGCGTGTGGCCGGCGGCGCCCTCCGCGACGGCCGCGTCCTCACCGGACTCGCTCATGGCGGCGCCATCACCCACAGCATCCTCGCCGCCGCCCGCACCCACCTCACCACCCTCACCACCAACCTCCGCGACGCCTCTACCCACGTCACCACGATTCTCAGGAACATCCTCGGGCCGTTCCCGTCGCCCGCACTGGCGATGGCCGGCGGCGAACCAGCCGGCCGGATCACCGGGCGTATTCTGAGAGCAGAAGCCGGTACGTCCCGTGGTGTCGCGCGCGCATGGACACCACCGGTCCACAGCCTGGAAAATCCGCACACCATACGATTCAGTCAGGAGAACGTGAGCCCGCAGACACACGATGACATAACCCTCTCCGAACTGGTGGAGAGCATGCGGACCGAGGGTTGGAAGGGAAAACCCATCGACGTCGTCGAACTCCCCGACAAGTCGCTGCTGAGCATCGACAACCGCCGTCTCCTCGCCGCCCGCGAAGCGGGGATAGACGTCCCAACCATACGCCACCACCCCGACGAGCCATTCCCGGAAGAACGAGGGAATTCGATATTTTTCAGACCGAATCACAATATCCGCCAGCTGTCAGACGGAAGCCTGGTCCGCGGTGGCACGGAGGGCGAAATATTATACAAGAAAAAGGACAAGCCACTGACATGGGGCGAAGCCGCTTTGTTCCGGACCGCCCGCCAACCAAACAATCCCGACGGTTCTCGGTTCCCCCTGATGGGACGCCTGGAACCACCGAGAATCTTGGCCGAAAAATGAGAAGCCGTTCGGATGCGCCATCCCTTCCAACGCTCGTGGAATGTTTTGCGAACTATCTTCGGGATCTGACGGGCAAACGTTCGGTGGATGAACTGCTTGTCGCCCTGGATACGAACGGGCTGTACCTCGAGCGCGACCTGCTCCAGGCCCGCCGGGACGGCCTGGCGAGACGGCTGCCCGCACCGGAGTCGGCCGGGATCTGGAGTGGCCGGCGCTGCTGGCTGGGCTGGTACCCCCCGGATACCAGCGAAGCCTCGGCAGGTGATCTGTGGTTCGACCCGGTCGAGATCTCGCTGATGGTCCTGATCCCACAGACCCAGGAAGATCTCGCCGAACTCGCCGCTCTTCCACCGCGCTTCCTGGCACGGCAGACGCCATTCGTGGGGTGGGTTTCCGTTCGGCAGATGGCGGTCTGGCAGGCGATGGRATGTTCGCTCGTGGCCGGCCGCGACCTGCTGGTCGACACGGATGCCGGCCCACCGCATGCGGCTGTCGCCGGGGTGCCGCCGGCGCTGGCGTGGGACATCGCCCTCTTCCTCGGCAAGGCAACCTGTGACCCGGACTACTGGGAGGCTGCCCATGAAGCACTGTCGGCGGAAGAGCTTACGGACATGTGGCCAGACGACGCCCCGGAGCACGCCGGCGAGGTGAACTCCGGATTCTGGATCGTCGTCGGGCGCGACGACGTCCTGGCCGGCACCCCGTGGGACAACGACCTGGGTGACAGCTTTCCATACCTTCATGCGTCTTACCCGGCGCCGGGCGTCCGCTTCCGGACCGCCGTCTCCAGCCAGCTGGGAATAATAAATCCGAACGATGAAAGCAAATCGTGGACTGYCATCGGCCGTCGACGGGCTGCCATGGCCGGGAACGAGTGAACGCGGTGATCGATCCGCGCCTCCGACGGTCCGCTGTCCTGACGGTCGCGGAGCGGTTGCGCAAACAGGGGTGGAGCGGTGGGCCGCTGCATGCGGTGGGGCTGCCCGACGGCACGAAGGTCACCCTGCAGAACGTCCTGCTCGCCGCCGCGCTCGAGGCCGGCCTCCAGGAGATTCCCACCCTCACGCATCATCCGGACGAACCACTGCCGCTCTTCATGGCCAGGGACTTCGTGCTCGTTCGGCCGATCCGTGAGCTGGCGGACGGGTCGTGTGTGGTCGGCGGCCGGGCGGGAGAGGTGTTGTTCCGCCGGGGGCGCCGCGCGGCGACATACGGCGAGGCCGCGTTGTTCCGTGCCGTAGGCCAGGCGGACATTCCCGATGGCGCCCCGGTGCCCTTCCCCTGGACGGCTGCCATGAGCACAGGAGAAAAACCAGACATGAGAGAAGGCCGGAAATGACCGGCACGCTGAACGACGCCTATGCCGATCATCTACGGCTGTGGGCGGCCAGGTCGACATCGCCGCGGCTGGTGGACGCGCTCGTACGCGGCGGTGAACTGGCCGAGGCCGAGCTGCTGCGGGCATATCTCGACAGTGGTGACCAGTGGGTGACCACATCACGGACATCGGGCGTCTGGCAGGGCAGGGCATGCTGGGTCGGCACCAGACCGCCGGTGGAGGCACKCAGCGGTGACCTCTGGTTCGACGTGGTCGAGGTGGCCTCCACTGTGCTGATACCGCGTCCGGATGCGGAGCTCGCGGCTTTCTCCGCCGAGGAGTGGCAGGCCATGACCACGTGTGTGAGCTGGCTGTCGACCAGACCGGTTCGGCGGTGGCAGTTCCTGGGCTTCGCGTCCGTCACCGGCCTGGACCCCGGCCGGACGATCGGCTCGTCCGCATATGCCATGGGCGTCCGCGGTGCCTGGGCCGACCGGTACGCCGGGTACTTCGGCAAGAGCCTGCCCGGCTGGGACAGCTGGTGGGGGACGTCCTGCGCGCTCAGTGATGAAATCATCAACACCATGTGGCCGGCGGACATCCCGGAGATCGGGTTTCGTGTCGCGGAGGACGCGATGGCGCTTCTGGGCCGCGCCCGCGCGCTCCTGACGGACCAGGATCCGGATGGCCCGTTCCCACTGGGTGAACGTTTTGCCGTCACGGACCGCTACTGGCTGCCGGGCATGCGGTTCCGGACGGAGCTGAGCACCCAGCTCGGCCTCCTGCCGGCCGACCGGGGAGAGACCGGGAACGCACCCGTACCCGCCCGGCCATGAGCGGGAAGGCCGTCGGTCATATACCGGCTGCGTGCATGCCGCGTAGTTCTTTTTTCAGTTCGGCGATCTCGTCGCGTAGGCGGGCGGCGAGTTCGAAATGGAGCTCCTTGGCCGCCTCGTGCATCTGGTCGTCGAGCTGGCGGATGAGCTGCGCCAGGTCGGCGCTGGGCATGCCGGCCAGCTGGGCCGCGTGCCGCCCGACCGCGCCGTCACGGCCCGCCTTCGAGGACATCCCGGGGGCCGGCACCTTCCCGCGGGACTGCGCGCGGCCGCCACCGCCGATGGCCCCGCCCTCGGCGTTCTCCCGGACGAGGTCGTCCAGGATGTCGATGACCTTCTTGCGCAGCGGCTGCGGGTCCACTCCCCGTTCCGTGTTGTAGGCGATCTGCTTCGCGCGCCGCCGGTTCGTCTCCTCGATGGCCCGCCGCATCGACGGGGTGATGGCGTCGGCGTACATGTGCACCTGGCCGGAGACGTTGCGGGCGGCCCGGCCGATGGTCTGGATCAGCGACTTGTCCGACCGCAGGAAGCCCTCCTTGTCGGCGTCCAGGATGGACACCAGTGACACCTCGGGCAGGTCCAGCCCCTCCCGCAGCAGGTTGATGCCGACCAGCACGTCGAACTCGCCCTTGCGCAGGCCGGTGAGCAGCTCGACGCGGCGGAGCGTGTCGATGTCGCTGTGCAGGTAGCGGACCCGGATGCCGAGCTCGAGCAGGTAGTCGGTGAGGTCCTCGGCCATCTTCTTGGTCAGCGTCGTGACCAGCACCCGCTCGTCACGTTCGGCGCGGATGCGGATCTCGCCGACGAGGTCGTCGATCTGCCCCCTGGTCGGTTTGAGCACGACCTCCGGGTCGAGCAGGCCGGTCGGCCGGATGATCTGCTCGACCACGCCGTCGGCGCGGGAGAGCTCGTACGGACCGGGGGTCGCCGACAGGTACACCGTCTGGTCGATGCGGGCGCAGAACTCCTCCCAGCGCAGCGGCCGGTTGTCCATCGCGCTGGGCAGCCGGAAACCGTGCTCGACCAGGTTGCGCTTGCGCGACATGTCGCCCTCGAACATCCCGCCGATCTGCGGGACCGTGTTGTGCGACTCGTCGATGACCAGCAGGAAGTCGTCCGGGAAATAGTCCAGCAGCGTATGCGGTGCGCTGCCGGCGGCCCGGCCGTCGATGTGCCGGGAGTAGTTCTCGATGCCCGAGCAGAAACCGACCTGGCGCATCATCTCGATGTCATAGGTGGTGCGCATCCGCAGCCGCTGGGCCTCCAGCAGCCTGCTCTGGCGTTCCAGCTCGGCGAGCCGGTCGGTGAGCTCCGTCTCGATGCCCGCGATCGCCCGTTCCATGCGTTCCGGGCCGGCCACGTAGTGGGTGGCGGGGAAGACGAACACCTCCTGCGCCTCACGGACGATCTCGCCGGTGAGCGGGTGCAGGTAGRCCAGCCGTTCGATCTCGTCGCCGAACATCTCGATCCGGACGGCGAGCTCCTCGTAGACGGGGAACACCTCGACGGTGTCGCCGCGGACCCGCAGCGTCCCCCGGGTGAAGGCGATGTCGTTGCGGGCGTACTGGACGTCGACGAACCGGCGCAGCAGGCTGTCGCGGTCGATCTCCTCCCCGACCCGCAGCCGGACCATGCGCTTGATGTACTCCTCGGGGGTGCCCAGGCCGTAGATGCAGCTCACGCTCGCCACGACCACCACGTCCCTGCGGGTGAGCAGGCTCATCGTGGCCGAGTGGCGCAGCCGCTCGACCTCCTCGTTGACCGAGGAGTCCTTCTCGATGTAGGTGTCGGTCTGCGCGATGTACGCCTCGGGCTGGTAGTAGTCGTAGTACGAGACGAAGTACTCGACGGCGTTGTGCGGCAGCAGCTCCCGGAACTCGTTGGCGAGCTGGGCCGCCAGGGTCTTGTTCGGCGCCATCACCAGCGTCGGCCGCTGCACCTGCTCTATCAGCCACGCGGTGGTGGCCGACTTGCCGGTACCGGTCGCGCCCAGCAGGACGAGGTCCTTCTCGCCGGCGCGGATCCGGCGGGCCAGCTCCGCGATCGCCGCCGGCTGGTCACCGGAGGGCTCGAAGTCGGAGACGACCTGGAACGGCGCGGTCGAACGCGTGATGTTGTTGGCGGGGCGGTCGACACCGGTGAGACGATCGGTCGTGGAGCTCACGTCCCCTACAACACCACAGACCTCCGACAATTTCGCATCCGACCCGTTCCGCGCAGGCCCGCCGCGACCGCCCGGCGCTATCCGGGCTGGTGGGCCGCGAGCAGCCGCGCCCACACCTCGTCCACCCTGGCTCGAAGATCCTCCAGGCTGCCGCCGTTGTCCACGAGAACGTCCGCGACCGCCCGGCGGGCGGCGTCGTCGGCCTGGTTGGCCATCCGCGCCCGCGCCTGTTCCGGGGGCAGGCCCCGGTCGGCCAGCCGGGCCAGGCGGACCTCCAGCGGTGCCTCCACCACGACGACCACGTCGTACCGGTCGGCAAGACCGGCTTCGACGAGCAGCGGCACATCGTAGACGACCACCGCGTCCGCTGGCGCCTGCGCCATGCGTTCGACCGCCTGGGCGCCGACCAGCGGATGCGTGATCGCCTCCAGCCGGCGGCGGGCCTCCGGGTCGGCGAACACGACCGCGCCGAGAGCCGCCCGGTCGAGCGCGCCGTCGGCACCAAGCAGATGCGAACCGAACTCCTCGACCACGGCCCGCAGCCCCGGCGTCCCGGGAGCGACCACCTCGCGGGCGAGCTGGTCCGCGTCGATCACCACCGCGCCGTGGCCGGCCAACAGCCGCGCCACCGCGCTCTTGCCCGCACCGATCCCACCGGTCAGTCCCACCCGCAGCACAGGACCGAGTCTGCCGTATCGCCGTCGCTCCTCCGCACCCGGCCGGGGCCTGACCAGGCCACAGCATCCTCGGCGATTCCTGGCACGGCAGGCTGTCGGCCAGGTCCGCGTCGGCGGCCCGGCCCGGCCATTAGGTGAGGACCTTCGCCTTCAGCCGCTGGTACTCCTCGTCCGAAATGGCGCCGCGGTCCCGCAGCTCGGCAAGGCGGCCGAGCTCGTCCGCGGGGCTGCCTCCCGGCGCGGCGCCCGGCGGGACGTGGTTGCGCAGCACCCGTTCCCGCAGCGCCTGCTCCTGCTGGGCCGCCCGCTCCATCGCCCGTTCGTGCATGCCGCCGCCCCGCACGATCAGATACACGAGGATGCCGAACAACGGAAGCACGATGGCGAGGACGACCCAGCCCGCCTTGGCCCAGCCGGACAGGTCATGGCTGAGCAGGATGTCGGACACGACCGCGAACAACAGGTAGAACCACAACATGAAAAGGAAGAACCACAACAACGTCCAGAACACGCTGAGCAGCGGATACGAATAGTCGGTGTCCACGATGACCCCCTCGGTCGGGACCCCTTCGGCCGGGCCCCTCGGTCAGGGACCCCTCGGTCGCCACGGCCTGTTCGGCGTTGCCCACGCCGGGTCCGCGGGCCAGCCGGACCCGGCGTGGCGTGCATGCGGCCCGTGGGTGCACGCGGCCGATGGAACGCGACAACCGCTACGTCCACCATGCAGGGCGACGGTGTCCGCCTCATCACCCCCACCAGGTGAATCGTCGGAGCGGCCCGCGGAACCGACCCGGAACGCGCGGCACCGGCTGGACGTCACGCCGGTTGGACATCGCGCCACGGCCGCGACTACGGTTTTGTGATGCCTGAAGGCCCGGTAATATCCGAAGCGGTGGGGAGCGGGCCGCGGTATCCGCGTCCCGGCATCCCGGCGTCCCGGGCGGGAATCCGGCGACGGCCCCCCGCCGCCGGGACAGCAATGCGAGTAACGGGAACAACGGGTCATGACGACCCCTGAAGACGAGGCGTACACCRGCGAGTACCCGGTCGCATTCACCGTGGGCTATCCGACCGACGCCCGTAACCGGCTGACGGTGTTCTTTCGAATCTTCACGGTACTGCCCATCGCTGTCGTATTCATGACCGTCAGCGGCATCTACCCCTCCTGGGGGGGCGCGGGAGYCGCCGGTGGTCTGCTGTTCCTCGGCCCACTCCTGATGATCCTGTTCCGGCGGAAGTATCCCCGCTGGTGGTTCGACTGGAATCTGAACCTGCTCCGTTTCGAGAACCGGGTGGCGGCCTATCTGCTCCTGCTGCGGGACGACTATCCCGCCACCGACGCCGAACAGGCCGTCCATCTCAGTATTCCTTATCCGGACGTATCCCGGCTCAACCGCTGGCTGCCGCTGGTCAAATGGTTCCTGGCAATCCCGCACTACGTCGTCCTGGTCTTCCTGGACATCGGCGTGGTCGTCGCGGTGATTGTCGGCTGGTTCGCCGTCCTGGCCACCGGGCGACTACCACGGGTTCTGTTCGACTACGTGGTGGGGGTACTGCGCTGGTCGAACCGGGTGATCGCGTACGCGTTCGTCCTCAGCACCGACTCCTACCCACCCTTTCGTCTCGGCCCGTGAGTCCTCGCCCTCAGCCGGGCGACCGGGCCGCAAGGTCGGCCAGTATGGTGGTTGCGATTCATTCGCTGGGCATATATTGATTCGTCGACCAGCGTCCACGTGTATGACGGAACATGCATGTCCGAATGCTCCGAACAGGAGGTGCCCGGCATGGTGCGCAGGGCGCCGGTGACGGATCCAGATCAGGGACGGGTTACGGCGGACGGCCCGGCGCGTTATGCGGCGGGGGTGCCCGGGGTGGCGCACGCGCTCGGCCAGTCGGTGGCCCAGATGGGGGTGCGGCGCAGCGTCACCACCCTGCGGCTGCTCAACCAGGCGGACGGGTTCGACTGCCCGGGCTGCGCCTGGCCGGACCCGGATCCCGCGCACCGCTCCGCCGCGGAGTTCTGCGAGAACGGGGCGAAGGCCGTCGCGGAGGAGGCGACCCTGCGCCGGCTGACACCGGAGTTCTTCGCCGCGCATCCGCTGCCGGATCTCGCCGGCCGCTCCGGCTACTGGCTCGGGCAGCAGGGCCGGCTGTGCGAACCGATGTACAGGGCGGCGGACGACGACCACTACCACCCGGTGAGCTGGGACGACGCGTTCAGGATCATCGCGGCCGAGCTGACCGGTCTGGACAGCCCCGACGAGGCCGTCTTCTACACCTCGGGACGCACCAGCAACGAGGCGGCGTTCGTCTACCAGCTGTTCGTCCGCGCGTTCGGCACCAACAACCTGCCGGACTKCTCGAACATGTGCCACGAGTCCTCCGGGGCGGCGCTCACCGAGACGATCGGCATCGGCAAGGGCAGCGTCACCCTCGACGATCTCGAACAGGCCGACCTGGTGCTCGTCGTCGGGCAGAACCCGGGGACGAACCATCCACGCATGCTCTCGACGCTGGAGCGGGTGAAGCGGGCCGGCGGCGGCATCGTCGCGGTCAACCCGCTGCCCGAGACGTCGCTGATCCGGTTCCGTAACCCGCAGCGGCCCGCCGGTGTGCTCGGGCGCGGCACCGCCCTGGCCGACCAGTATCTCCAGATCCGGCTCAACGGTGACATGGCGCTGTTCCAGGCGCTGTCACGCCGCCTGCTCGACGCCGAGGCAGCCGCCCCGGGCACGGTGCTCGACCACGGCTTCCTCGCCGCGCACACCACCGGCTTCGACGCGTTCGCCGAGCATCTGCGGACGCTGTCCGACGACGACGTCCGCACCGCCACCGGGCTCGCCGACAGCGAGATCGACGAGCTGGCCCGCCGGGCGCTGGCCGCCGAGAAGATCATCGTGTGCTGGGCGATGGGGCTCACCCAGCACGCCAACGCGGTGGCCACGATCCGGGAGGTGGTGAACTTCCTGCTCCTGCGCGGCAACATCGGCCGGCCGGGGGCGGGGGTCTGCCCGGTCCGCGGGCACAGCAACGTCCAGGGCGACCGCACGATGGGCATCTGGGAGAGGATGCCGGACGCGTTCCTCGACGCCCTCGGCGCCGAGTTCGGCTTCACCCCGCCACGGCGGAGTGGCTACGACGTCGTCGACGCGATCCGCGCGATGCGTGACGGGCGGGTGAAGGTCTTCGTCGGCATGGGCGGCAACTTCGTCGCCGCCGCGCCCGACACGGCCGTCAGCGAGGCGGCGATGCGTGGCTGCCGGCTCACCGTGCAGATCTCCACCAAGCTCAACCGCTCCCACGTGGTCACCGGCCGCCAGGCCCTCATCCTGCCCACGCTGGGCCGGACCGAGATCGACGTGCAGGCCGGCGGCCCGCAGTTCGTCACCGTCGAGGACTCGATGGGTGCCGTGCACGCCTCCCGCGGCGGCCTGCCACCGGCCGCGCCGTCGCTGCGCTCGGAGGTCGCCATCGTCTGCGGGCTCGCCCGGGCCACCCTCGGCGGGAGAACCACGGTGGACTGGGCGGCCCTGGCCGGCGACTACCGGCGCATCCGCGGCCACATCGCCGCCGTCATCCCCGGCTTCGCCGACTACGACACCCGGGCCAGCCGGCCCGGCGGGTTCCTGCTGCCGCACCCGCCCCGGGACAGCCGCAGCTTCCCGACCCCGTCCGGCCGCGCCGCCATCACCGTCAACACGCTGGAGGTGCTGCGCACACCGCCCGGGCACCTGCTGCTCCAGACGATCCGCTCCCACGACCAGTACAACACCACCATCTACGGCCCTGACGACCGTTACCGCGGCATCCGCCACGGCCGGCGCGTCGTCCTCGTCCACCCTGACGACCTCGCCGCGCTCGGCATCCCCGACGGGGGCCAGGTGGACATTGTCAGCGTCCACGATGCCGCCGCCGGGAAGGGGAAGGGCAAGGAACGTCGGGCCGAGAACTTCCGGGCTGTCGCCTACCCGACCGCCCGTGGCTGCGCCGCGGCCTACTTCCCGGAGACGAACGTCCTTGTCCCGCTGGACAGCACCGCCCGGCGCAGCAACACTCCCACGTCGAAATCCCTGATCATCCGGCTGGAACCACGGTAGGACGCGGCCAGCCGCGCGCACGCGGAGCCGTCAGAAGGCAGTCATCAGGAACATACGGACACATGAGTGTGGGCCTGTAGGAGATTCTCCTACAGGCCCACACTCATGTCACTGAACGATCAGCGGTAGCACCCGGCTGGCGGAGCCGACCAGATGACRGGGCTACTCCCGGCCGAACTGCTCGCGGAGCCGGCGCAACGCTTCCTCGTCGATCGCGGAAGCGGGCTGCTCCGACTCGGCGGAGGTGTAGGACGACGRCGCGGCCGCGGCGGCCTCGGCCTCCTGAGCTGCGCGAATCTGCGCCTGGTGCGCCTCGTACCGCTGCTGGGCCTCGGCGTACTGCCGCTCCCACTCGGCCTGCTGCTCCTCGAAGCCGGGCAGCCACTCCCCTGTCTCCGGGTCGAAACCCTCGGGGTAGACGTAGTTGCCCTGCTCGTCGTACTTGGCCTCCATCCCGTACTGGGACGGGTCGAACGCCTCGCCGTCGGGCACCAGCGCGCTGCTGTCGTTGGCCTGCTTGAGGGACAGGCTGATCCGACGGCGGTCCAGGTCGATGTCGATGACCTTGACGAGGATCTCGTCCCCGACGTTGACGACCTGCTCGGGGATCTCCACGTGGCGCTCGGCCAGTTCGGAGATGTGCACCAGGCCCTCGATGCCCTCGTCCACCCGGACGAACGCGCCGAACGGCACGAGCTTGGTGACCCGGCCCGGCACGACCTGGCCGATGGCGTGGGTGCGGGCGAACTGGCGCCACGGGTCTTCCTGGGTGGCCTTCAGCGACAGCGACACCCGCTCCCGCTCCAGGTCGACGTCGAGCACCTCGACCGTGACCTCCTGGCCGACCTCGACGACCTCGGACGGGTGGTCGATGTGCTTCCAGGACAGCTCGGAGACGTGCACCAGACCATCGACGCCACCGAGGTCGACGAACGCGCCGAAGTTGACGATGGAGCTGACGACGCCCTTGCGGATCTGACCCTTGGCGAGCTGGGCGAGGAACTCCGAGCGGACCTCGCTCTGGGTCTGCTCCAGCCATGCCCGCCGGGAGAGAACCACGTTGTTCCGGTTCTTGTCCAGCTCTATGATCTTGGCTTCGAGCTCACGGCCGACGTAGGGCTGCAGGTCCCGGACGCGGCGCATCTCCACCAGGGATGCCGGCAGGAAGCCACGCAGCCCGATGTCGAGGATGAGGCCACCCTTGACGACCTCGATGACGGTGCCGTTGACGACGCCGTCCTCCTCCTTGAGCTTCTCGATCGTGCCCCAGGCGCGCTCGTACTGGGCGCGCTTCTTCGACAGGATGAGCCGGCCTTCCTTGTCCTCCTTCTGGAGAACAAGAGCCTCGACATGATCGCCGACGGTTACGACCTCGTGCGGGTCGACATCGTGCTTGATCGAAAGCTCCCGGGACGGGATGACGCCTTCGGTCTTGTAGCCGATGTCGAGGAGCACCTCGTCGCGGTCCACCTTCACGATGGTGCCGTCGACGATGTCGCCGTCGTTGAAAAATTTGATCGTCTTGTCGACGGCGGCGAGGAAGTCCTCGGCCGAGCCGATGTCGTTGACCGCGACCTGCGGGGTGGTCGGGGTAGGCGGTGTGGTCACGGTCTCCACGGGTCGTACGTCGGTGGTGCTCGTCAAGGGGTCGGCTCCGACTACGGGGTTCGTCGTATGCACGAGGGCCGGGTCGAACCGCCGGGACGGAGGGACAGGGACCGTGCTAAACGAACACTGTCGATACCGAAAGCGACGCTCGAGCGGATCTACTAGGTCTGAGACCCACGGACTCTCGTGCCAGTCCCAAGTCTAGGGACCGGTGTCCAAGGTGGTCAACGCCAGGGGCCCGCAACCTCGTCCAGGATCACAGGATCACAGGATCGACGGGACCACCGGACGCGCGACCCCACCGCGGGGCCGCGCCGGCAGTCCGGCGCCGCCACCCCGAAGCGGCTGGCACGACCGAACTCAAACGGCTGAACTCAAACGACTGAACTGGCACGACTGACGGCACGGCTGGCATGGCCTCGTTCCGCGGCCGGCGGGGCACCGCCCGCCCGGGCGCGCACCGCCGGCGTCCAGGGGCCCGCCGGACACTGCGAGGATCGATGCCGTGAACGGAACAGAACACCCCGGCCCGGCCGGCGGCGAGCCGGCACCCGCCCGCCGGGTCGCGCCGCAGTGCCCTCCGGGCCGCTACCACCCGGCGGAGTTCGGCTACAGCGACATCGACGACGACAGCGCCCGGTGGGCCAGCCGCGGCTACTGGGACGCCACCGCCGACGACTACCAGGCCGAACACGGCGCCTTCCTCGGCGACACCGACTTCCTGTGGTGCCCGGAGGGGCTGCGGGAGGCCGACGCCGGGCTGCTCGGCGAGGTCCGCGGCCGCACCATCCTGGAGATCGGCTGCGGTGGCGCGCAGTGCGCCCGCTGGCTGGTCGCCCGCGGCGCCGAGGTGGTGGCGCTGGACCTCTCCGCCGGGCAGCTGCGGCACGCCCGCGCGCTGTCGGCCGCCACCGGTATCACGGTCCCCCTGGTGCAGGCCGACGCGACCCGGCTGCCGCTGGCCGACGCGAGCGTGGACACGGCCTGCTCCGCCTTTGGCGCGATCCCGTTCGTCGCGGACAGCGCCGCGGTCATGCGCGAGGTCGCCCGGGTGCTGCGGCCCGGCGGCCGCTGGGTCTTCTCCACGACACACCCGATGATCTGGTCGTTTCCCGACCATCCGGGCAAGGAGGGGCTGACGGTCGTGCGCAGCTACTTCGACCGGCGGGCCTATGTGGAACGGGACTGGGCCGGCCGGACGACCTACGCCGAGACGCACCGGACCGTCGGTGACCGGGTCCGGGAGCTGGTGGCAGCCGGGCTGCGCCTGCTGGACGTGATCGAGCCGGAATGGCCGGCCGGTCACGACCGGATCTGGGGCCAGTGGGGGCCGGTGCGGGGCCGTTTCTTCCCATCCACCGCGATCTTCGTGACCGACAGGCCCGCCCGACCCACCTGACACGTACCGGCACTCCGGCACGCATCAGCACGTACCGGCATGTACCGGCATGTACCGGCATGTACAAATACATACCGGTACATGCCGGGCCGGCGCCGGCAGGTGCCGACAGGCACCGACAGAAGCGGCCACGGGGGTGATATCCGGAGTCCGGCGGGACYGGCCACTGATTTCCCGACGCGGGAATGTCACATCGGGCAATGGGAAAATCACTGTCGTGACGCCGGGGGGTGGTGATGGGCCAGCAGTTCGTCCGAGCGCGACGAACACCCTCCCGGTTGTGACGGACATCCTCGCGGCCCATGGCGTCCTCTCGGCCAGCGGTGTCGCGACGGGTCGCGGCACGGCCAGCACCGTCGCGGCAGGTCGCCCCCGGGCCGACAGCGCCGCGACGGGTCGTGCCGCGATGGACGGGGGCACCACAGGCACCGCACGCGGGGGCACGGCGGGCCGGGCCGGACGCCCGCGCGGCGCGGCCGCGCGGTGGGCGCCGACACGCCGGGCGACCGCCACCGCGGTGCGGGCGGCCTCCCCGATCGCCGCGGCCGGCATCATCGTCAACACCGCGAACCTGCTCGTCACGCTCGTCCTCGCGCGTGCGCTCCCACCGGTGGCCTACGGGGCGCTGGCCCAGCTCCTGGCGTTGTTCTTCGTGGTGTCCATGCCGGGCAGCGCGCTGCTCGTCGGGGTCGTCCGCACGATCACGAGCTGGCGGCAGGACGGCCGCGGCGCCCTGGTCGACGGCTGGGTCGCCCGGGTGCGTCGCGCCGGGGTCGTGCTGACGCTGTCCACGGCTGCCGGGGGCCTCGCCCTGCGCGGCGCGATCGCCGCCGCGCTGTCCCTGCCGGGCCCCGGCGGCGTGGCGGAGATGCTCACCGCGGGCGCGGCGTGGTGCCTGCTCTGCGTCGACCGTGGGCTGCTCCAGTCCGCCCTGAGGCATCGGACGCTGGCGGTCAACCTCGCGCTCGAGGGGCTGACCCGCGGCGTGCTGGCGGTCGTGCTGGTGCTCGCCGGCCTCGGGCCGGCCGGCGCGTCGCTGGCGACCCTGCTCGGTGTGCTCGTGGGACTTGCCCACTCGCGCCGGGCCCTTGGGTCCCGCACCGGGCGACGGCGCGGTGGCCGGCCGCGCGCCGGTCCGCCCGGCACCGGCCTGCCCCGGAGCGAGACCTCCCGGAGCGGCCGGGCCGCCGGTGGCCGGCCACGCGCCGGCCACCGGCGTGCGGGAGCCGGCCCGCGACCGGTGGACCCGCGTCCGGCCAGGCGGCAGCCGGGCGGCCGGCGAGCGGCGGACCCACCGCCGCGGCCGCGGCCCGGCGGGCCCGGCGCCGCGCGTGCCGTCCCCGCCATGCGGACAGCTCCCACCACGCGGGCGCGCCCCGCCGAGCCGGCCAGCCCCGCCATGCCAACAAGCTCTGTCGCAGCGACAGGCCCCGCCGTGCCGACGAACCGTCCGACCGTCGAGATCKGCGCCGCGCTGACCGCGCTGGTGCTCCTCGGCCTGTTGCAGAACATCGACCTGCTGGTGCTCGGGGCGCACCGTTCCGGCGACGCCGGCCCGTACGCGGCGGTGTCCGTCGCCTGCAAGGCGCTGGTCTTCGCCGCGGTCGCCCTGGGTGGTTTCCTGCTCCCCGAGACCGCCACCCGCCGGCACCGCGGCGAGCACGCCCTGCACCAGCTCGGCGGGACGCTTGCGATGCTCGCGGTACCGGCCGCGGCGCTCGTCGCCGTCGCGCTGGTCGCGCCGAGGGCAGGTCTCACGCTCGCGTTCGGTGCACCCCTGGCCGCCCGCGCGCCCGCGTTCGCGCCCCTGGCCGGTGCGATGGCCTGCCTGGGAGCGACCGTCCTGTGCACCTACTACCTGCTCGCCGTGGGGGAACGCCGCGTTCTCGCCGTGCTGGCCGCCGCTACCGCGCTCGCCGTCCCGGCGCTGTGGTGGGCGCGGGGTGACGCGATCGCCACCGCCCATATAGAACTCGTGGTACACGCGGCGCTGCTGACCGTGGCCGGATCGCTGGTCCGGATCGCGGCCCGGCGGGGCGCGCCGCCCGGGCCGACGGCGGGCCGCCGGGTGGCGGCGCCGATACAGCCGGGCCGCCCCGGGGGCGGGCTGCACCGTGGCCGACACAACATGTGGCGTTCCACCCCCGCGGCCGCACCGCGCCACCGCCGCAGAGATCTCTAAGATGCACCGGACACGGCCCGCACGCACCGCGCCGGCAGGTGAGCCGCCACGGTGAGCCGACCCGGCGAGCGGCCGTCCCTCCCGGCGGCACCCGCCAGCCGCGGACCGAACCAGGATGATTGGGTTGGACGGTGACCCTGACCGCACCATCAGCACGCCCGCGGCGCGGTCTCGGCCGCCGGACCGCCCGCCGGCCGGCCGCCCGCACCGGCCTACCAGAGCGCGGCCTGCGGCGCTGGCTGCCATCGTGGCCCATCGTGCTGCTGGCCGCGATCAGCTACCTTCCGCTGCTGTTCACCGCGCCCGGCCGGGTCGGCGTCGACACCAAGGCCTACCTCTACCTGGAACCGCGGGAGCTGATCGGACGAGCGGGGATCATGTGGGATCCCGGTGTCGGGATGGGTGTGGTCACCCATCAGAACATCGGCTTCCTGCTCCCGCAGGGCGCCTTCTTCTGGTTCCTGGACCTGCTGAGCCTGCCCACCTGGGTCGCCCAGCGGCTGTGGACGGGTTCGGTGCTGTTCATGGCCGGCGCGGGCGTGCTGTTCTGCATGCGTTCGTTCCGCTGGCCGCACCGGTTCGCCTTCGTCGCGGCCGCGGGTTACATGCTGACCCCCTACGTCCTCGAGTACGAGGCGCGGATGTCGGCGATCCTGCTGCCGTACACGGGCCTGGGCTGGCTGTTGGGGATCACGGTCCGTGGCCTGCGCGAGGCGCGGGGTGGCCTGGCGGGGTGGCGGCCGGACGGCTGGCGCTGGCCGGCGGCGTTCGGCATCGCCGTCGCGCTGGTCGGCAGCAGCAACGCCGCCAGTCTGATCTTCGTGCTGCTGGCGCCGATCCTGTGGCTGCCCTTCGCGGTGTGGGTCACCCGGGAGGCCCGCCTCGGCCCCGCGCTGGGCATGTGCGCCCGGGCCGCGGTGGCGGTCGTGGGCTGCTCGGCCTGGTGGATCGCGGGCCTGCTCACCCAGGCCGGCTACGGCGTCGACATCCTCGCCTACAGCGAGACGCTCAGGACGGTCGCGAGCGCCTCGCAGGCCTCCGAGGTGCTGCGCGGTCTGGGCAACTGGTACTTCTACGGCGGGGACGCGCTGGGCACCTGGATCGCCCCGTCCCGGGACTACACCCAGACCATCTGGGTGATCCTCATCAGCTTCACGGTGCCGCTGCTGGCCCTGGCGGGTGCGGCGCTGTGCCGGTGGGGATACCGGGCGTACTTCGTCCTGCTCGTGCTCGTCGGCACCACGGTCGCGGTCGGGGTCTACCCCTACGAGAACCCCTCGCCGCTGGGCGGGGCCTTCCGGTCGTTCGCCGAGGCGTCCAGCGTTGGTTTCGCCCTGCGTTCGATGCCGCGTGCCGTGCCGCTGGTCGCCCTCGGCCTGTCGGTGCTGCTGGCCGGCGGGCTCGCCGCGCTGGCGCAACGCGTCGACGAGCGGCTGGCGCGGCACGCTCGGGAGGCGCCCGGCCAGGGGCGGCGGCAGGCCGGGCGCGCGGCGCGCGGCGCGCGGGTGCGGACGTGGCCGCGGCCGCGGCTGCCGACGTCCGTGCCGGGTGTCGCGTGGGCGGTCGTGGTCGTGCTGATCGTGGCGAACCTGAGCCCGTTGTGGCGCGGCCAGTTCGTCGAGGCCGGGCTGGACCGGCCCGAGTCGCTCCCCGACTACGAACTGCAGGCCGCCGCCGACCTGGACGCGGCGGGGACGGCCACCCGGGTCCTGGAACTGCCCGGGGCGCCCTTCTCGCACTACCGGTGGGGGACGACCCTCGACCCCGTCCTGCCCGGGCTCATCGAACGACCCTTCGTCTCCCGCGAGCTGATCCCGCTGAGCGCCGCCGCGTCCGCCGACCTGCTGCGCGCGCTGGACCGCCGGCTGCAGGAGGGGGTGTTCGAGACCGGTTCGCTGGCCGACATCGCCCGGCTGATGGGTGTCGGCGACGTGCTGCTGCGCAGCAACTTCCAGTACGAGCGGTTCCGCACCCCGCGGCCGGTGCCGACCTGGCAGCTGTTCACCGACCCGGTGCCGGCGGGCCTGACCGCGCCGCGCCGCTTCGGGCCGCCGGTGGCCGACACCCCGCAGATCCCCTTCAACGACGAGATCGCCCTGGGCGCGCCTCCGGGCGCTCCCGCGCCGCCGGCGCTGGCCGCCTTCGGGGTCCAGGACGCCAGGCCGATCGTGCGCACGGCGACGACCGCGGCCCCGCTGCTGGTCAGCGGGAACGGTGAGGGGCTGGTGGACGCGGCGGCCGCCGGGCTGCTGTCCGAGGCGGTGGCCGGGAACCGGGCCATTCTCTACACCGGCTCGCTGGCCACGGACCCCGCCGGCCTGCGACAGGCCCTGGACGACGGCGCCGACCTGCTGCTCACCGACAGCAACCGGCTGCGGGCGGAACGCTGGAGCTCGGTCCGGGACGGCTACGGCTACGTGGAGACTCCCGGCAGTGCGCCGCTCACCCCCGACCCGAACGACAACCGGCTGCCGGTCTTCCCAGACGCCACCGCGGCGTCCCAGACCGTCGCCGTGCTGCAGCCCTCCGGCCAGTCCGCGCCGACCGCCTCCGCGCCGACCGCCTCCGCGCGGATCGCCTCGGTCGAGGCGACCGACTACGGCAACACGTTCTCCTACAGCCCACCGGAGCGCCCGGCCGGCGCGGTCGACGGCAACCCGGACACCGCCTGGCGGGTGGGCGCGTTCACCAACCCGGCCGGGCAGCGCCTGCGCGTCGACCTGGCCGGCCCGGTGACCACGGACCGGGTCCGGCTGGTCCAGCCGCTCACCGGCGCGCGCAACCGGTGGATCACCAAGGCGACGCTGCGCTTCGACGGCGGCTCGCCGGTGACGGTGCCGCTCACGGACAGCTCCCGGGCTCCCGCCGGCCAGGTGGTGACCTTCCCCGCCCGCAGCTTCACCCGGCTGGACATCACCGTCGACGCCACCAACACCGGGACCCGCGCGAACTACGCCGGCCTGTCCAGCGTGGGGTTCGCCGAGGTCGACATCGTGACACCGGACGGGAGCGCACCCCACGTCCAGGAACTGCTGCGGATGCCCACCGACCTGCTCGCCGCGGCCGGCGAGGACTCCCTGCGGCACCGTCTGACACTGCAGATCACCCGGGACCGCGCGAACCCGGCCGAGCCGTTCAAGTCCGATACCGAGCCGGCCGTCGCCCGCACGTTCACCCTGCCGACCGCGCGGACCTTCACCCTGACCGGCACCGCCCGGGCCTCCGCCTACGCCGACGACCTCGTGCTCGGCGCCTCGGTCGGCCGGCCGACCGACGGGGTCACCACCGAGTCCTCCGGCCGGCTGCCCGGCGACCTGGCGGCCGGCAGCGCCAGCGCCTTCGACGGGGATCCGGCCACCGCGTGGAGCCCCGGCTTCGGCATGCAGCAGGGCGCCTGGATCCAGGTCAACTCCCCCCGGCCGGTGAACCTGTCCGAGCTGACGCTGTCCGTGGTCGCGGACGGCCGCCACTCCGTGCCCACCGCCCTGGGACTGATCGTGGACGGTCGTCGGGTGGACACCCTCACCGTCCCGCCGGTCAGCGACCTCGGACAGCCCGGCGCGAGCCAGACCGTGACGATGTCCTTCCCGCCCGTACGGGGCAGCAGCATCCGTCTCGTCGTCGACCGGGTGCGGCTGGCCACCACCGTCGACCCGATCAGCGGGACCCGGATCTCCATGCCGGTCGGGCTCGCCGAGGTCGGCCTCGCCGGCCTGCGGGTACCCCCGCCGCGGGCCGGCGTGCCCGACACCTGCCGCGACGATCTGGTGACGATCGACGGGCGTCCGACCCCCGTGCGGATCACCGGTTCCGGCACGGGCGCGCTCGGTCGTGCCGGGCTTGCGGTGTCGCTGTGCGGCGATCCGATCGCTCTGGGTCCTGGCGACCACGTCCTGCGGACCGTCGAGGGCGCGCGGACCGGATATGATCTCGACCGGCTGATCCTCACCTCGCAGCCCGTGGGCGCGCCGACAGCGACGGCAGCAGCGGCATCGGCAACAGCGGCATCGGCAGCTGCCGGCCCCGCGCCGGCGAGCCCGGCGGCCGGCACGACCACAGCCGCGGGCCCGACGGCGACGCCGGCGGTGGCGGTCACCGACTCCACGGCGACCTCGTTCGGGCTGCGGGTCACCGGCGCGCGGCCCGGTCAGCCGTTCTGGCTGGTGCTCGGCCAGAGCCTGTCCGCCGGCTGGCGGGCGACCTCCGGCGACACCGACTACGGCCGGCCCGTCCTCGTGGACGGCTACGCCAACGGCTGGCGGATCACCCCCACCGCGGCCGACTTCGACATCGCGTTGGCCTGGACACCGCAGACTCTGGTGTGGCGTGCCCTGACGGTCTCCGGTATCGCCCTGATGTCCAGCGCCGTCCTGCTGGTGGTGACGGCCCGCCGCCGCCGGCGGGCCGGCCAGGGGCCGGACGGCCCGCCGGACCTGCCGGTGTTCGAGCCGCTGGCCGCCCGCGCCGCGCGGGTCCCCGTCCCGATCGCGCTCGCGCTGGCCGCCGCGGTGGCCCTGGTCGCGCTGGCGCTGGTCAACCCGGTCGCGAGCGTCGTCACCGGGGTGAGCACGCTGGCCGCCCTGGTGCTGCCCCGCGGCCGGCTGCTGCTGCGGGTCGCCCCGGTGGTCCTGCTCCTGGTCAGCGTGGGGTATGTCGTCCAGGTGCAGCTGCGCCACCACCTGCCGGTCAACGGGGAGTGGGTCCAGGCGTTCGACAAGATCGCAACGGTCTCCTGGATCGCGATCCTGCTACTGGCCGCCGACGTGGTGGTCGCGGCCGCGCAACGCCGCCGCGGGAAGGCGTGAGCCCACCCGCCGGCTGACCGGGGCCCGGTCAGGCGGGACCGCTCAGGCCCACACGCCGGCGCGGTCGTGGCCGGCGTCCCCATACCCGGCGCCGTTGTGGCCCGCGCCGTTCTGGCCGGCACCGTTCTGGCCGGCACCGTTGTAGGGCATGCTGCCCGCCCGGCCCGTCATCGCGCTGGTGGCGTGCAGGGCGTCGCGCAGCGACCCCTCGGCGTCGTGCAGCGCGGCGCTGGGCGGCTGATCAGGCCGGGTGGTCGCGACCCCGACCGCGAACGGTGCTGCCGCGGCGATGTCCCCGCTGGAACGCAGTCGGGTGAGCAGGGTGTCCGGCTCGACGTTGCTGTCCGCGGGCAGGGCCGCCACGAACCGGTTGTGCGACCAGCGGGCGAGCTCGACCCCGGCGCCGGCCGCCGCCCGCAGCCCGGCGGCGAAGTGCCGCAGGACGTACTCGTCGGCGCGGACGAAAGCCTCCCCCTGCCGGTGGTCCGGCACCCCGAAGAGGCACACGGCGGTTCCCGCCGGCAGGCCCTGCAGGACGGTCAGGAAACGGTCCCGGCTGGTCAGGCCGGTATCCGGGTCGACGCCGATCTCCCGGACCCGGACCTGCGCCGTACGCAGACGCGCCAGGGTGTGGCCGGCCTGCCCGCCGAGCAGGGTGACCGCGCGCAGCCCCGCCTGGTCGACCCGGGTGCGCGTCGCCGCCCAGCATGCCGCGACCAGGCCGATCAGGCCGCCCTCACCGGGGATCGGCACCAGCAGCGCCGAGGCGATGCGGGGCCGACGGACGACCTGGTGCGGGAACGGCCGTGACGTCGACACGTCCGGGAAGAAGACCGGTGCCCGGGTGCGCAGCACGGTACCGATACCGGTCTCGTCACTTTCCGTGAAGCGAGCCCCGGGAGAAAGCATGGTGTCCTCGTCCGGTCTCGTGGCGGACGCGGCCACGTGGAACACCGTCGAGCCGGGGATGTCCGCGAGCAGCAGGCTGACCGCGTCCGCGTCGAGCAGGCTGCGGGAGACCTCGGCGACCAGCGACACCGCCGGGTCGAGATGGTCCGGGTACCAGAACCGGTCGAGCGCGCCCAGCGCGGTGGTGACCTGGTCGACCATGCACACGGCCCGCCGGGCCGCCAGCAGGTGCGCGCTCTGCCGCCCCAACGCGGCCAGCGACTCCTTCTGCCCGGGGGTGAGAGCGCGCGCGACGCGGTCGAGCACCGCGACATGGCCGATCACCGTGTGGTCCGGAGTGCGGATCGGCGCCGCCGCGTAGAACCGGAACGGGCTGCTCGGGCCGAGCGCGGCCAGCCTCGCGAACCGGGGGTCGCCGGCGATGTCGGGGATCTCCACCACGGCGGACCCCTCCGGTGCGTCCAGGTCCAAGAGGGCCTCCCTGGGCAGTTCGGTGGCGGTCGATCCGTAGCACGCCCGGCGCCACTGCCGGTCGGCGCCCCGGAAGGCGACGAACGCCACGGGCGTGGCGCACAGGCGGGCGGCCAGCGTCGCGATCTCGTCGAACGCGTCGTCCCGGTCGGGCTCGAGGAGCTTGTGGCCGGGTGGGGCCCCGCGTCGGGCCGGTTCGTCCGCCGGTGTCAGGGCGGCGAGCGGTTCGGTGTCGCCCGGCCCCGGCCCGGGCCCGCCGCCGGCTCGCGGCCCGCGGGCGGGCGCCAGCCCGCAGGAAGCTCCCGAAGCCTCCTCGGGTACCAGCCCGCCGGCGGTGGCCAACGCGGCGGCCACCGGCTCGGCAGCTGCCGGTCCGCCGCCGGCTGCCGGCGCGCTGTCAGACGCCGCGGCTCCCGGTTCCGTACCACCGGGGCGCGCGGCGCCGCCGGGCCGCGGCCCGGCGGCGCCCACGGGGGCCGGAGACACCTCGCCGGCGCCGGCGCGCAGCACCGTCAGCAGGTGCGCGGAGGGCGGCAGCGGGGACGAGATCGCGTCGCCCTGCAGCAGATCGCAGCCCAGCTCCATCAGCATCCGCATGGCCCGGTCGTCCTCGACGCCCTCCCCGACGACACGCAGCCCCAGCCGGTGGCCGAGCTCCAGGACCGAGCGCACGATCGCGGCGTCGGGCAGGCTGCCGTGGGCGTCGGAGACGAACCCCTTGTCGATCTTCACTTCGTCGAACGGCAGGGTCTTGAGGATCTCCATCGAGCTGTAGCCGGTGCCGAAGTCGTCCAGCGACAGCTTGATCCCGCGGGTGCGCAGCTCCCGGAGCATGGCGGCGGCCCGCGCCGGCTGCGTGACCAGCGCGCTCTCAGTGATCTCAAGGGTCAGGACGTCGGCGGGCAGGCCGTGCCGGCCCAGCGTCTCCGACACCAGGTCGGGTAGGTTGTCGCGGACGAGCATGCGCGCCGAGAGGTTCACCGACACCGGGATGTGCTCGCCGGCGCGGGCCCAGTCCGCGCACTGGCGCAGGGCCTCGTCCAGCACCCACTCGGTGAGATCGATGATCAGAGTTGACCGTTCCGCCATCGGCAGGAACGCGCCGGGTGCCAGCAGCCCCCGGCTCGGATGCGCCCAGCGCAGCAGCGCCTCCACCCCGGCGATCCGGCCGGTCTGGCAGGACAGCAGTGGCTGGTAGTGCAGCACCAGCTCGCCGCCGGTGATCGCGGCGCGCAGCTGCGCGTGCAGGGCGAGCTCCCACGGGCGTACCCCGCCCATGCCCGCGTCCCAGACGCCGACCCGTTCGCTCTCGCGGCCGGCCGCGTGCAGTGCCGCGTCCGCGGCCGGCAGCAGCGTGCCAAGGGTCGTGCCGTGCATCGGAGCGGCCGCCACGCCCGCGCTGGCCTCCACCTCCACGTCGACCCCGTCGATGCGGAACGGGCCGCGCAGCTGCCTGATCACCGTACGGCCGATCGCGCGCAGGTGCTCGTGGGCGGCGGCGGGCTCGTCGGACAGCTCAAGCCCACACAGGACGACGGCGAACTCGTCACCGCCGAGACGCCCGACCAGGGCGGGATCCGTCGCCACGTTACGCAGCTGCCTCGCCACCACCTGGAGTAACCGGTCTCCGGCGGGGTGACCGAGGGCGTCGTTGACYTCGCGGAACCGGTTGATGTCGAGGAGCACCAGGACGGCGTACCGTCCGGTGGCGACCGCCTGGGCGATCGCCGGCTGGGCGACGTGGGCTAGACCGGCCCGGTTCGCCAGGCCCGTCAGCAGGTCGCGGACGACCAGCAGGTGGTTCCAGCGGCCGACCCAGAACGTCACCAGGGTGGTGGCGACGATCGTGACAATGGCCATCACCGCCGCCGCCCCACCGGCGTACAGATCGCCCTTGAGCGCAACTCCCAGCACAGCGCCGGCGCTGACGACCAGTGCGTGCAGGAGCGCGACCCGCAGGCGGCTGACCATCGCGGCGTAGGCGGCGATCCAGAAGTACCAGAGCAGGTAGAGGTCGCTGTCCCGGCCGGAGTCGCTGCCGCCCAGCGCGATCGTGACGGCCAGCACCGAGGAGAACACCAGCAGCCGGTGCGCTCCCGGCCGGATCCGGGTCAGCAGCACGGCCGCGAGCAGATTGGCCGTGCTGATCGCCACCGCCAGCCACGTGGCGAGCCGGTCCTGCCCCGGCGAGCCGGGCAGCAGGGCCAACGCCGTGAACGCGACGATGCCCACCGCGGAAAGAACGATCAGAAAAAGCCGCCGGTCCGTGAAGAACGAGAGGCTCACTGCGATCGGTCCTCCTGCCATCGGGTGCGCGGTGCCACGGCCGGGCGCGGCACCATCCGGTGCGACGCTGTCCGGGCTGTCCGGTGTGACACCGTCCGGTGTGACGCTGTCCGGTGTGGCATCGCGCCCGGGGACACCGTCCCGCGGGGTACCGCGCCCCGGCGGCCATGGTGTGTTCGGTCGTATCGGCATGGTCCGGGACAATCGGGCGTGACAACGCGGACGGCTTCGTTCCGCGGCCACCAGCGCACTACGGACAGCGACACAATGCCTTTCCGCCGGGCCTCGGCATCGCTGCCGGACCTCGGTCTTTCCGCGGGGCCTCGCCGGGCTGACGAAACCCGTCGGCCCACGGCTGGGAGCAGCCCGCCCACTGCGACACAGCTACCCGGGTCAGCCACCCAGACGCGAGAAAATCAACTCGGCGGGATACGGATGGGAACGGACCGGACATTTAGTTGACGTTCATGTCACGACACGGGAACGATGCCGTTTCTCCACCGTAACCCGAATCCGGCGGTGCACGCCCACTACGGTGGAATCTGGTGGCATCACGCCCGCAACGGCCGCCCGTCCAGGCCCGTGAGCAGGGCGAACGCTCACTTTTCGCACAAGATGCCCTACAGATTTCGCGCAACAGTTCCTACGGACTCCGCTCACACGAGACCTGCGCACAGGACTCTGCGCACACGGCTGTGGCGAACAGCGGCAGAACGGACGGCGACAGCCCAAAAACAGATGATAAAAGAACAAAACGACGGCAACGGAACAGGTGGCAGCAGGACGGACAGCGACAGAAAGCAACAAAAATGGTCGCCAGAAGGTGTCAGTGTGCCGCGTCGTCCCACGTACGGCCGGAACCGACGCTGACCTCGAGAGGAACCGACATCTGGTAGGCCCCACCCATCTCGGTCCGCACCAGCGCCTCGACATCGGCGCGCTCGCCCGGGGCGATCTCCAGGACGAGCTCGTCGTGCACCTGCAGCAGCAGTCGCGACCGCGCCCCGTGTTCCCGTAGTTTCCGGTCGACACCGAGCATTGCGATCTTGATGATGTCGGCCGCGGACCCCTGGATGGGGGCGTTGAGCGCCATCCGCTCGGCCATCTGCCGTCGCTGTGTGTTGTCACTGGTCAGATCGGGAAGGTAGCGGCGGCGGCCGAGGATGGTCTCGGTGTAGCCGTCCGCGCGGGCCCGTTCGACCACGCCGCGCAGGAAGTCACGCACCCCGCCGAAGCGGGCGAAGTACGCCTCCATCTGCTCGCGGGCCTCCTCCGGATGGATGCCGAGCTGGCCGGCGAGCCCGAACGCCGACAGCCCGTAGGCCAGCCCGTAGGACATGGCCTTGATCCGGCGGCGCAGCTCCGGGTCGACCTCGTCCACCGGGATGCCGAACGCCTGGGCGGCGACGAACGTGTGCAGGTCCTCACCTGAGGCGAACGCCCCGATCAGCCCCTCGTCACCGGAGAGGTGCGCCATGATGCGCATCTCGATCTGGGAGTAGTCGGCCGTGAGCAGGGACTCGTAGCCCGCGCCGACGACGAACGCCCGGCGGATCTGACGGCCTTCGGCGGTGCGCACCGGGATGTTCTGCAGGTTGGGGTCGGCCGAGGACAGCCGGCCGGTCGCCGCGATCATCTGGTTGAACGTCGTGTGGACGCGGCCGGCGTCGTCGATCATCGGGATGAGCGAGTCCACCACCGTGCGCAGCCGGGCGACGTCCCGGTGGCGCAGGAGCACGGCCAGCAGCGGATGGTCGGCCTGGGTGGAAAGCCAGGCCAGCGCGTCCGCGTCGGTGGTGTAGCCGGTCTTGATCTTCTTGGTCTTCGGCAGGCCCAGCTCGTCGAAGAGGATCACCTGCAGCTGCTTGGGCGAGCTGAGGTTGAACGGCCGGCCGACGATCTCGTGGGCCTGCGCGGCCACCTCGGTCACCTGCGCGCCGTAGTGCTTCTGGAGGTCGAGCAGATGGTCGGTGTCGGCCGCGATCCCGGCCCGTTCCATCCCGGCGAGCACCGTGACCAACGGGAGCTCGACGTCGCGCAGCAGCGCGGTGGCGCCGCGGCGGGCCAGGTCGGCGTCGAGGGCGTCGGCGAGCTCCAGCGTCGCGCGGGCCCGCACGACGTCCGCGGCGGCCGCGTCCGCCTCGTCCGACCCGTCGATGGTCAGCTGCCCCGTCTCGGACGTCTCCGGGCGCAGGTCGCGTCGCAGGTAGCGCAGGACGAGGTCGGCGAGGTCGAAGGTGCGCTGGCCGGGCAGGGCCAGGTAGGCGGCGAGCGCGGTGTCGCTGGTGACGCCGGCGAGAGAGAAGCCGCGGGCGGCGAGCGCGAGGATGGGCCCCTTGACGTCGTGGACGGCCTTGGGCCGGCTGTCGTCGGCCAGCCAGGCGGCCAGCGCCGCGTCGTCGTCCGCGGTGAGCGCGACGGGGTCGATCCAGGCACCGGCGCCGTCGGCGGTGGCGAGCGCGAGACCGGTCACGCTGCCGGTGCCCCGGCCCCAGCTGCCCCGGACGTACACGCCGAGACGTTGCCCGCCGCCGGTGTGCGTGGCCAGCCAGCCGGCCACCTCCCCCGGCGCGAGCGCCTGCGCGGTCACCTCGAAGCCGGCGTCGGCCTCGGGCTCGACCGTGCCCAGCGCCGCGTACAGCCGCTCCCGCAGCACCCGGAACTGCAGGGTGTCGAAGAGCTGGTGGACGGCCTCCCTGTCCCACGGCCGGAGTTGGAGGTCGGTGGGGGTGACCGCCAGCGGCACGTCACGGGCCAGYTCGGTCAGCGAGCGGTTACGGATCACGTTGGCCAGGTGTGCGCGCAGCGACGCGCCCGCCTTCCCACCGACCTCGTCGGCCCGGTCCACCAGCGCGGCCAGCGACCCGAACTGCTGGATCCACTTGGTGGCGGTCTTCTCCCCCACCCCGGGCACCGACGGCAGGTTGTCCGACGGGTCCCCGCGCAGCGCGGCGAAGTCCGGGTACTGCGTCGGGGTGAGGCCGTACTTCGCCTCGACCTCGGCGGGGGTGAACCTGGTCATGTCGCTGATGCCACGCCGGGTCATCAGGACCGTCACCCRCTCGTCGACGAGCTGCAGCGCGTCCCGGTCGCCGGTGACGACGAGGACCTGCATGCCCAGGGCCGCGCCCTGGGTGGCGAGCGTGGCGATGACGTCGTCGGCCTCGTACCCGGCGGCGGTGACCCCGGGGACGGCCAGGGAGTCGCACACCTGGTGGATGAGGCTGACCTGCCCGACGAAGTCCGCGGGCGTCTCGGCCCGTCCCGCCTTGTACTCGGCGTACTGGGTGTGCCGGAAGGTCGGCGTCGGCAGGTCCCAGGCCACCGCGACGTGGGTGGGCCGCTCGTCCCGCAGCACGTTGATCAACATTGAGGTGAAGCCGTAGACGGCGTTGGTCGGCTGCCCCGTCGTGGTGGAGAAGTTCTCCACCGGCAGCGCGAAGAACGCCCGGTAGGCCAGGGAGTGGCCGTCGAGGAGGAGCAGCCGCGGTTCACCTGCCGCGGCCCCCGCCGCCGGCGCCGCGCCGGCGGCGGGCCGGGCGGACGCCGCGCGCGACGGCCGGCCGGCGGCAGCCTTGCCGACGGTGGGCTTGCCGGAAGTCGTGGTCGTGGCGGGCACGCGGCAATTCTATGGAGAAGGTCCGACAGTCCAGCGGCAGGGAACGCGACACCGCCGGCCCGGCGCCCGGGGCGGGCTCGGCCCGCGGCAGGTCCGGCCCGCGCAGGCCCGACTCCAGCACCGATGGCCGGCACCGGCCCCTCCCCCGCCGCGGCACGGCGCCCGGTGCGCCGCCGTCACGGTTCGCCGGCCCGCCGGCCGGCCCCGCGGTATGCCGGTATGTGGGTGTTGAGATATGTAGGTTTTTGATATGACAGATTCGCAGACTTCACGGAGCGCCCCGCCATCAGGGATCGCGCCGGGCCCGTCGGCCTTATCACACACGGTGACGGCTCCCGACCGCGGCTCCGCTGACTCCACCCGCCACGGTCCGGCCGACGGCAGCGCCGATGACCACGTCATCGTCGCCGACCCTTCCGACCGGGTGGCCGTGCTGGAGGCGGTCAATGCCCGGCGCGGTGAGCTCGCCGAGCGCATGGGCCTCACGATCGTCGAGGCGAGCGCCGAGCGCGTGGTCGCGACCATGCCCGTGGCGGGCAACCGACAGCCGTACGGGCTGCTGCACGGCGGCGCCTCGGTGGTGCTGGCCGAGACGATCGGGTCGATCGGCGCCATGCTGAACGCCGGTCCCACCAGGGCGGCGGTCGGTATCGAGATCAACGCCACCCATCACCGGGCGGCGTCGTCCGGGACGGTCACCGGCGTCGCGACCCGGGCACATGCCAGCCGGGCGCTGGCCACCTTCGACATCCGGATCACCGATGACTCCGGGCGCCTGGTGTGCACGTCCCGCCTGACCTGCATGCTGCGCGACCGGATACCGGCCGGTGGCAGCGTCCCGGCATCGACCGGCAACGGTGACAGCGGCCGGAGACAGTAACGCCGAAGGCAGTAACGCCGAAGACAGTGGCACCGGAGACAGCGGARCCGGAGACGGTGCCCAGGCGCGTGTGTCGGCCGCCACGTGACACAAGAGCGACAGGAAGGCCCGGCGGTGGGCTGCGCGCCGGCCGGCGGACGGGAACGAGACACCACCACAACGCCACAGAACCGCTGATCAGCGCGGGAAAACACAGTGCACAAACAACAGGCGGGGGCGCTCCGCCTGGCGAATTGACGCCGACGGCGGTTGGGTCCTAGCGTCCACTGGCAGTGGGACCCGGGATGGACGAGTAGATAACGTCCGCACACGGGGAAGGTGCGGACGGCGCCAAAGGCCGTCCCGGGTTTCACTCATTCATCTGCCGCTTATAACTGTTCGCTGGCTGTCCGCCAACCGGCACCCTGCGGATTCGAATAGTCGGCGCGGCGGGGCGGTGGCACCTGCCAGGCATGCGGTGCCGGCGGTCACGGTTGTGCGGATGTCCGCTTCCCCACGCCCCGTCCGCTGCCGACGGCCATCCCGCGGGGCCGCGCCGGTCCGGCCGCCCGGCGGTGGGTGGCCCGGCGCGGCGGGCGGCCCGGCGGCCTTCGCGCCGGCAGACGGCCGGGGCACGTGACCCGTCCGGCCCGGAGTTCGACCAGCGCCGCCGGCTCGGGGCCGATCAGCACCTTCGGCTCAGGGCCCGATCAGCGCCGCGGTGGTTCCGAGCAGGTTCCGCCGGCCGCTGCGGACCTGGTAGACGTACACGACGGTGTCGGCGATGTCACCGTTCGGAGCGAAGGCGACCCGCCTGGTGACGCCCTGGATGTCGACCGAGGCGAACGTCTGCGTCACCGCATCCCGGCCGGCCTCCGGCCCGAGCGCGCGCAGCGCCTCGACGACCGCGCTCGTCGCGTCGTACGCCTCCCCGGAGCAGGTGCCCGGTTTCACGCCGCCGGTGACCCGCTCGTAGTCCGCGACGAAGCCGGCGGCCCGCGGGTCGCCGACGGGGTCGCCGCACGGGCCGATCAGGTAGGCGCCCTCGGCGCTCGCCGCACCCGCCTCGGTGACGAACCGGTCGCCGGTCGCCCCGTCGCCACTCATGACGGCTCCGCTGAACCCTCCGGCGCGCAGCGCCCCGGTCAGCGGCGCGAATTCCTGGTGATAACCGGCGTAGAACACCGTGTCCGGATTCCCGGATATTATTTTCGCAGCCTCGACAGTGTAGTCCCTGGTGGGCCCGACGGTATCGTGCGTGACGGCCACCCCCTGGGTCCGCAACTCCTTCTCGAACGCGCCGGACAGTGCCGTGCCGTATGCGCTCCCGTCGTCCAGGGAGAACACCTTCCGGGATTTGAGCGCCTTCGCGACGTAATCGGCGGTGGCGGTGCCCTGGACGGTGTCGGAGGCGGCCATGCGGTAGAAGCTGACGAAGCCGAGCCCGGTCAGCCGCGGATCCGTCGCCGCCGGGCTCACCGACAGCAGACCGGCCTGGCTGTAGAGCGCTTCGCTCGCCCTGACGGCGTCCGAGGACAGCGGCCCGACCACGGCGATGACGTCCGGATTGTCGATGAGCGTCTGGGCGGCGCTGGGCGCCTGCCGGGCGCTGCCGGAGTCGTCGGCCGTCACCAGGCGGAGGGTGAACGGGAGCCGCCCGCTTCTGTTGGCCTGTTCGACCGCTGTCCGGGCGCCGTTGGCCGCGTCGAGGCCGAACTGCTGGTCGGCGCCGGACAGCGGCCCCTGGAAGCCAATGGCGTACTGGGCGCGCCGGCCGCCGGAGAGCCCTCCCCCGCACGCGCCGGCGGACAGCGCCACCGCGAGCACCCCAGCGGCGGCGGCCGTCACCGTCCGTATGGCCATGCTGTTCCGCTTCACCGCTGTCCCCTCACCACTGCTCCCCCGCCCGTTCCGGCCCGCCCGTTCCGGTAGGCCTCCCGGGCGCTTTCCGGCGGTTCCCGGGCGCGGCGCGGCAGCCGCTTGCGCGCCGCCGCTCTCTGCCGCCGACCGGCCCTGCCCGCGGCCGGCTGCCCCGGACGGACCACCGCGGATCCCGCCTGCCGGATGCCCCGCCTGCCGCCTCTGCCCCGCCCACTCGTCGAACCGTCCGTAACATAACCACTACAGCAAGTGCTCGAAAACTTGACGTACACACGCCACGGAAATTCATACCGATCACACGAAATCCCGCCGGATATCACCGGATTCCGCCATGTCGTGTCGCATAAATCTGAATACGGCAGGATTCCACCGAATTCCGCTGGACGCGGACGCCCACCGCCGGAGCCGGCCAGGAGACGGCACGGCCGACCGCCCCCGTCCGCCCTCGGCATCAGCGGCCGGCGGAGCCTGCCCACGAAGCGGCGTAACGGACAGTACTGTCCGGATGTCTCCGCGGCTCACCGTCCGCCTCCGGGATTACCTGTAAAGATCACCGGATGCCTCTGGCCGGAGCCGACCACCCGACCCAGAGTGATGGGTGGTGATGGGTACCGTATCGACGGCAGGAAGCTTGTACATCCGATAGACGGATGTCAAAATATCTCTCGCACGCGACGCTGAAGCTCTCATCCGCCGACAAAATCCGGAAAGATAGCGAGCCGGTGTGGGATCAGCGCCCATGGACCGATACGAGCAGTGACGGCCCACCGGGCCAGGACGAGGAGAACTGGACATGAGTGGGATCCRGCGGGTGGGGATTGTGGGTGCCGGGCTGATGGGGTCCGGCATCGCCGAGGTCAGCGCCCGGGCAGGACTGGACGTTGTGGTGACCGAGGTGAACCAGCTCGCGCTTGAGACGGGAGCGCGGCGGATCGAGAAGTCGTTCGAGCGCGCGGTCCGGGGCCAGAAGCTGAGCGAGCAGGAGCGTGACGCTGCGCTGAGCCGGCTGCGCTACACCACCAACCTGGACGAGTTCGCCGACCGGGACCTGGTGGTCGAGGCCATCGCGGAGAACGAGCAGGCCAAGCTGGAGGTGTTCACGGCGCTGGACAAGGTGGTGGCCGCGCCCGACGCGATTCTGGCGTCGAACACCTCGTCAATTCCGATCATGAAGCTGGGTATGGCCACGACCCGGCCCGCGTACGTAGTGGGCCTGCACTTCTTCAACCCGGTACCGGTGCTGAAGCTGGTGGAGCTGATCCCGTCGCTGCTGACCTCCGAGGAGACCCTGGCGGCCGCGACGGACTTCGCCACCGGGACGCTGGGCAAAACGGTGATTCGTTCGCAGGACAGGGCGGGCTTCGTGGTCAACGCACTGTYGATCCCGTACCTGCTGTCGGCGATCCGGATGATGGAGTCGGGCTTCGCGTCGGTGGAGGACATCGACAACGGCATGGTGCACGGGTGCTCCCATCCGATGGGTCCGCTGCGGCTGGCGGATCTGATCGGCCTGGACACCRTGAAGGCGGTGGCGGAGTCGATGTACGAGGAGTTCAAGGAGCCTCTTTACACCGCCCCGCCCCTACTGCTACGGATGGTCGACGCGGGGCTGCTGGGCAAGAAGTCCAACCGTGGCTTCTACGACTATCAAAGTTGATCTTCTGGAAAGGAGTCGGGGATGAGCCAGGGCTTCGGGCTTTACCAGCTCGGTGAGGAACACGACGCGCTGCGCGCGGCCGTACGCGCACTGGCGGAGAAGGAGATCGCACCGTACGCGGCGGAGGTGGACGAAGCCGAACGGTTTCCAGCGGAGGCCCGCGACGCCCTGGTGAAGGCGGATTTCCACGCGGTGCACATCCCGGAGTCCTACGGCGGCCAGGGCGCGGACGCGGTGTCGGCGTGCATCGTGATCGAGGAGGTCGCGCGGGTGTGCGCGTCCTCGTCGCTGATCCCGGCGGTGAACAAGCTGGGCTCGCAGCCGATCATCCTGTCCGCCGACGAGGAGCTCAAGCGGACGGTGCTGAGCGAGATCGCGGCCGGCGCCGGGATCTCGTACGCCCTCTCCGAACGGGAGGCGGGCTCGGACACCGCGTCGATGCGCACCCGCGCCCAGCTGGACGGGGACCACTGGGTGCTCAACGGCACGAAGGCCTGGATCACCAACGCCGGGGAGTCGACCTGGTACACGGTGATGGCGGTGAGCAACCCGAACGCGGACAAGCCCTCGCGGGGTATCTCGGCGTTCGTGGTGCACCGGGACGACCCGGGCTTCTCGGTGGGCCACAAGGAGCGGAAGCTGGGGATCAAGGGGTCGCCGACCCGGGAGATCCATTTCGAGAACTGCACGATCCCGGCGAACCGGATCATCGGCGAGCCGGGAACCGGCCTGAAGACGGCRCTGGCCACCCTGGACCACACCCGTCCGACGATCGCGGCGCAGGCGCTGGGGATCGCGCAGGGCGCGCTGGACGCGGCCGTGGACTACGTGCGCGAACGCCGGCAGTTCGGGCAGCGCATCGGGGACTTCCAGGGCATCCAGTTCATCCTGGCCGAGCTGGCGCTGAAGATTGAGGCCGCGCGGCATCTGGTGTACGCCTCGGCGGCGACCAGCGAGCGCGGTGGGCCGGAGGCGGGCTTCCGCTCCGCGGCGGCCAAGACGTTCGCCTCGGACGTGGCGATGTCGGTGACCGTCGACGTCGTGCAGCTGTTCGGTGGTGCCGGGTACACCCGGGACTTCCCGGTGGAACGGATGCTGCGCGACGCCAAGATCACTCAGATCTACGAGGGCACCAACCAGATCCTGCGCATAGTCATAGCCCGCCACCTGCTCCGAGGCTGACCCCCCGGCGCCGGCACAACGCGAGAACGCGAGGCCGACCAGCCCCGCGGGCGAGGTGGGCGTGGGCTCCTCCCGGAGCTCACGCCCACCGGCGTGTCACGCCTCCCGCGGCCCCGCCCGCCGCCCGGTCCGTCCTGGTCGACGATCAGTCGATGATCGCGCGTAGCTGTTCGACGGCCTGCACACGCTCGGCGTGCGCGGTCGCCAGCGGCGTCACGTGCAGGGTTGTGACGCCGGCTTCGGCAAAGGCGGCAACCCGCTCCCTGACGTACCCGGGCGGGCCCACCAGCGAGGTGTCCCGGACCAGGTCGTCCGGGATGGCGGCCGCCGCCTCGTCCTTGCGCCCGGCAAGGTAGAGCTCCTGGATGACGTCGGCGGCCTGCTCGTACCCGTACCGGCGGGCCAGGTCGTTGTAGAAGTTCCGGCCCTTCGCGCCCATGCCGCCGATGTAGAGGGCCAGCTGGGCGCGGTATGGCTGCAGCAGCCGCGGATCGTCCTGGTAGCCCTCGCCGATGGCGAGGAACACGCTGGCGGTGATGTCCAGCGGGCCGAGCTCGGGGTCGCGCCTGGCATAGCCCTCCCGCAGGGCGCTCCCCCACGCGTTGTCGGCCCTGTCCGGATGGAAGAACACCGGCAGCCATCCCTCCGCGATCTCGGCGGCCAGCGCCACGTTACGCGGGCCGATCGCGGCCAGAACGATCGGGATCCGGGGTCGGAGCGGACGATTTATGATCTTCAACGGCTTGCCGAGTCCGCTGCCCTGGCCTTCTGGCAGCGGGACCTGGTAGTACCTGCCCTTGTACACCACGGGTTCCCGCCGCCATACCTGGCGGCAGATGTCTATCACCTCGCGGGTGCGGCCCAGCGGCGCGTCGTAGAGGACACCGTGGAAGCCCTCGATCACCTGTGGCCCGGACGCGCCGAGCCCGAGCCAGAACCGCCCCCCGGAGACGAAGTCCAGGCCCGCGGCGGTCATCGCGGTCAGCGTCGGGGTACGGGTGTAGAGCTGCAGGATGGCGGAGGCGATCTCCAGCCGGCTGGTCCGCGCCGCGATGAAGCCGAGCTGGCTGACCGCGTCAAAGGTGTACGCCTCGGCGACCGAGACGATGTCGAGCCCGGCCTTCTCGAAATCCTCGAGCTCGGCGACGGCCTCCGTGAAACCACTGCTGTAACTCAGCGTCATGCCGATCCGCATTGCTCTCCCCAGTCCGGTCCGCAATAACAGTCACGACTGACCGGACGATACCGCTGGGGACCGGCCCGAGACAGAACTTCCACGGCGGTCGGCAGTCGGCGGCCGGCCAGCCGCTCCGCCCGTTCTCCGCCTGCCGCTGGCGCGGCCGGGCCGTCAGGTCGCGCTGCCGTAGGGACGGGTGAGGATCTCCAGCAGGTGGCCGTCCGGATCCTGGAAGTAGACCCCGCGCCCACCGCTGCCGTGGTTGATCTCTCCCGGCCGGCTGCGGCCCGGGTCGGCCCAGTAGCGGATGCCGCGCTCGCGGATCCGCCCGAAGATCTCGTCGAACTCCGTCTCACCGATGAGGAAGGCGTAGTGCTGCGGGGTGACCGCGCCCTTCGTCTCGGCGAAGTCGAGGCTCACGCCGTTGTCGGCCGTGACCACGAGGAAGTGCCCGAACGGGACTGGGGCCGCCAGCCCGAGGATGTCGGCGAGGAAGGCGGCCGACGCACTCCTGTCGTGCGCCGCCACGATGGTGTGGTTGAGCTGTACGGTCATGCCAGCGTCCCTCCTGTTCCGTTCCGTTCGCCTGTGCGATGCCGCACCTGTTCTCCCGGCTGTCGCGGTGGGCGGACGCGGACGCCGCGCGCCGGCGGGCGATCACGCCATGGCGGGCCGCCGGTCGGCACGGCGAGCGCCTCCGACGCCGCCGCGGGGCATGTCGGGAAAGGCATGACAGCAGCCTGCAACTTCAACCGCACTTCAGGTCAACAGAGGACGGCGCGGAAGGTTTCGGCCGCCCGGCCGTCGTCACCCGGCCGGCCRTCGTCTCCCAACCGTCATATCCATGTTGTTGTCTCCCAGGTTGCTGTCTCCCAGCCGTTGTTTTCCGAACCTCTCCCAGGCGCGCGGCCTCCCGGGTGCGGCCGGCCGTCCGGGCCACCGCCAGCACCGTGGTCCGTCAGGATCCGGGGATGGGGAAGCGGCCGGGCGGATGGCGCGGGCCGCGCCGGCGGCCAGGGAGCGGGGCATGAGCAGCGGCACGGATGACACGGGCCACCGGGACGGCACGGCGACGACGGGCGCCGTGCCGGGTGYGGCAGTGGGCATCACGATGGGTGCTGTGATAGGGGATGTGATGGGGGATGGTGAGCAGCGGGTGCTCATCGGTGACCTGTCAGTGGTCGTCGTCCCCGGCCGTACCGTCGACCTGCGCGAGCTGCCGCCGTACAGCATCGCGCTGGACGGGGTCGTGCAGGGCCCGGCTCTCGACCTGAGCGCCCGCCGGCTGAGTTTCGACCACCACGGCGCCTGCATCCGGCTGGTGACCACGGCGACCTGCCGACAGGTCGCCGACGCGCTGCTGCTCGGGCTGGAGCCCCGGCGTTACACCGCCTATGTCAACGATCTCGACGCGGACACCGCGCTGGCCGTGGCGCTGCTGGCCCACCCGGGCTGGCTGGCGGCGGCCTCGCCAGTGCGCGGGCCGGTGCGGCGGCTGGTCGAGGCGGTCGCCGGGCGGGACGCGCACGGCCCCGCCTACCCGGTGGCCGAACCGGGCCTGCTCGCCGCGTTCGCCGCCCGGGTGCCCCTGCCCTCCCGAGCCGACGCCGGCAGGGGCAACGCCGCGCGGATGGCCGCCGACCTCGGCCGCTGCGTGGCGGCGATCGCCGAGCTGACCCGCGGTCTCGCCGGCACCGAACCGGGCGATCACACCGGCCTGGGCGATCCGGCCGACACGAGTGATCCGGTCCGGGCGGGTGGCCAGGCCGATGCGGATGATCCGGCCGGCCGGCGGCGGCCGGCGGCGTCGTTCCGGATCACCCATGTCGGGACGGGATGGGTGATGGCGACCAGCGACACCGACGCCTTCGACCGGGTGTACGAGGCGGGGCATGCCCGGGCGGTGATGTGGCGGCCGTTGCCCGACGGCTCGACCGCGTACACCGTGGGACGGCGCAGCGACCTGGTGGACGGCTTCCCGGTCGGGCCGGCCGAGGCGCCGGGGACGATCCTTGGCGCGCTCGCCGCGCGGGAGCCTGGCTGGGGCGGGGGCAGCTCGATCGGCGGGGCGCCCAGGCGTCCCGATGGCTCCCGCAGCTCACTGCACCCGGACGCGGTCTTCACGATCGTCGAGGCGGCCGTCACCGCGGCCGGCTGACCCGCGGGCCGGGGACGAGCACGCGGCCCGGGGAACGGGCGGCCCGGAGAATCCGGCAGCGCACCGGGAGCGGGAGGCGCCCCCCGCCCTGCCAGCGGCTGCCATCGGGCTGCCACGGGAGGGCGTACCGGGCAGGCCTGTGCCGAAGAAGGCATGCTCCGAAAAGGCCGACATGTTGTGGGACGGTTACCATGACCTACGGTCGAACCGACTTCCCGGAGCGGGTATGGCACCTCGGCGTCACTTCAGCCCTGAACCAGGGGACGACGAGCTGTCGCAGACCCTGGTGCAGCTCGCCGGCGAGGTGCTCGAGCGGATCAAACTCCAGCAGGTCCGGGTGGAGCTGGCCATGGCGCTCCAGCGCCACATCCTGCCGGTCGAGCTGCCGGTGGTGCCGGGGCTGCGGACCGCGGCGTGCTACGTCCCGGCCCGTCCCGGGCTGGACGTCGGCGGCGACTGGTACGACGCCTTCATGATGCCGGGTGGGACGGTCGGCATCGTCATCGGTGACGTGCAGGGCCATGACGTGGAGGCCGCCGCCTTCGTGGGTCAGGTTCGCATCGGGCTGCGCGCCGTCACTGGTGTCACCACCGATCCGGGAGAGGTCCTCGCCCGGATCAACGACCTGTTGGTGTCGCTGGGCTCCGGCCTGTTCGTGACGTGCACCTTCCTGCGCTTCGACCCGGCGTCCGGCGAGCTGGCGGATGCGCGCGCCGGCCATGTCCCGGCGGTCTGGGCCACCGCCGACGGCAGGTGCGAGACGGTGCTGGACGACGGTGGTCTGCCGCTGGGGATGTTCCCCGCCCAGCGGTATCCGGTGACCCGCCGCCTGCTGACCGGGACAGGAGCCTTCGTCCTGCTGACCGACGGGGTCGTGGAGGGGCCGGCCTTCCCGCTCGAGCGGGGGCTGGAGCGGGTGGTGCACGTCGTCCGCGGCGGCTGYGAGGCCGACCCGGACGTCCTGGCCACCAAAGTGATCGACGTCGCGGACCTGACCGGCCACTGCGACGACGCCGCGGTGCTCGTCCTGCGCCACGACGAGCAGGCCCGCGGCCCGCGGCAGGCGGCCCTGGCACCGTGCCGGCCGCGGGTGACGATGTGACCTCGCTCACACCCATGTGATCTCGTTCACACAAAGCACCGGGTAGCGTCGTAACAACCATGGCGGTCGACGAACGACTCCGGCAGTGGCTCCGTCAGGGTCTTCACCGGCGCCTTCGGCAACGCACCGTCTCCGGGCGCATCGTCCCGCGACGCGTCATCACTCACTGTGTCTCCGCCCAACGTGTTATCGCCCTGTGCGTTGCCTTCACCCTGCGCACCTGTGCGATCACGGCGTCCTACTACGCCGCCGCCAGGGCGGGGCTGCTGCTGGAGCTGGCGCACAGACAGGTCACGCCGCTGTGGCCGCCGACCGGTATCGCCGTGGTCTGTCTGCTGCTGCTGGGCCTGCGCATGTGGCCGGGGGTGGCGTTGGGGGCCTTCCTCGTCAACCTGTCGCTCGGCTCGTCCGTGCTGGTGGCCCTTGGTATCTCCGTGGGAAACACGCTGGCCCCCGTCACAGCCTGTCTGCTTCTTCGCCGTAGCGGTTTCCGGCCGGAGCTGGACCGGCTGCGCGACGCCCTGGCGCTGGTGTTCCTCGGCGCCCTGGCCGGAATGCTGGTCAGCGCCACCGGGGGCACCGGAGTTCTCACGCTCGCCGGTGCCGTACCGACGGACGCGTTCTGGTCGACGTGGTCGGTGTGGTGGACCGGCGATGCCATGGGCGTCCTCGTCGTCGTGCCCTTCCTGCTCGTCCTGCGCCGGATCCGGTGCCCGCGGGGCGCGGGCCCGCACCGATGGCTCCGATGGTTTGAGGCCGGGGCGATGCTGACGGTCACGGCCGTGGTCACGCTGGTGGCGACGAGAGGCACCGTCAGCCTGCTCTTCATCGTCTCCCCGGTCCTGATCTGGGCGGCGTTCCGTTTCCAGCTGGCCGGCGCCGCGCCGTGCGCGCTGCTCGTCTCCGTAATCACGATTTCCGCGGCGGCGGACGACGCCGGCCCGTTCCGCGGCCACGAGCTGTCCACCCGGATGCTTACCCTGCAGGCCTTCAACGGGACCACCGCGTTGATCGCGCTGTCCCTGTCGGCGCTGGTCACCGAACGGAACCGGACGCATCAGCGGATCGTGCGGGTCTGCCAGGAGCTCACCGAGGCGGTGGCCCGGCTCACCCCCGCTGACAGCGCGCCGGACACACTCGCCGTCCGCCGCCGGCCGCTGGAAAAGCCGGAAAGGGAAAGGACGGAAAAGACGGCCGATCCGGAAAGGAGCCCGCCCTCCCCTTTCGCACGGGCCAGCCGTCCGGCCGGACCGCCGCAGCCGTGACCCGGCCAACCGGGTCCTGGTACCCGACCGGGCAGGTCGCCGGAGGCCTCACAGGCCGAGCAGTTGGCGAGCCATCTGCTTCCACTGGGGCAGATGCGGGTCGCTCGCCGCCGTGCGCGGATCGAACCCGTAGGTCATCGCGGCCCCGCGCATGCTCGTCATCAGCAGCTCCCGCACCTGCGGGAAGGTCTCCCGGGACGCCAGCGCCGGGCCGAACGCTCCCTCGGCGGCGGTGCGGATCGCCGCCCCCAGCCGGCGCTCGGCGGGGGCCAGYGCCTCCCGCAGGGCCTCGTTGGTGCGGGCCGCCGTCCACAGTTCCATCGCCGCCCAGAAGTACGGCTGGTGGAAGGTGAACCACATCATCTCCACGGCCCGGTCGAGGCGGGCGGCGCCGTCGGGCAGTTCGTCCAGCAGCTTGCCGAAGTGCTCCCAGGTGGTGGTCAGCCGGGTCGTCACGAGGTGCTGGGTGGCCGCGACCAGCAGCACCTCCCGGGACGGGAAGTGGTGCAGCAGCCGACCCCGGGACACCCCGGCCTCCGCCTGGATCACCAGGGTGGTGGTGCCGGCGTACCCGTACCGCACCAGGCAGTCGACCGTCGCGTCGAGGATGCGCTGGCGGCTGTCCAGGGTGCGCTCCCGGTGGGTGCGCTGGCCGCCGCGGGCCGCCGGGCCCGGTGCCGCCGTGGCACCAGCGCCCGGGCCCGCGCTCTGCCGCGTGGGTTCGGCGCCGTCGGCGGCGGCTGCCCGGGAAGTGGGCCGGGATGGGGGCATGTACCGGACACTACCGCCCACCGGCCGTTTGACAGTCAGACCTGACCGCTACCCGGGCTGACCGGGGGCGGACAGCGAGCAGGAGGAGCACAGCCGCCCGCAGACGACAAAAACCATACATCGCTAGGATTACGGCAGTCCGACCCCGACCCGTCGACGAACCTCTGTTTTCCACCCGCTTCCGCCCGCTCCAGCGCCCCGCTCCAGCAGGCCCGGGAAGGATCCCGATGGGCGGTTACCCGCTCTTCTGGCCACCGAGCGGGCCGAACGGGCGGCACCGCCGACCAAGCACCGACCCCGGTCCCGGTCGACCGATCCGAAGGAGCCCCCGTGCGTACCGGACGTACACGCAGGACACGCCCCCGGCCGCGTTGCGCGCTGCGCCTCCGGCCGCGTGACCGCTCGGTTCGGACAGCTGGGAATATCCCGGTGGGAGCCGCCGGTGAATCGGCCGGGAAACCATATCGGATGGTATTCTGCGGCGTCGCCCCATGAGCCGGGCGTGTGCTCCTTCACCACGATACGGAGGCCTGGCATCGGGATCGTGTTTCATGCGACGTAGCTGGAATGTGCCATGGATCTGATAATGACCGGACAGCAGCAGAACCCGCACGATCTGTATCTGCTCTATGCGGCTGCCAAACGCATCGGCCGCTCACTGGACGTCGACCACACGGCCCAGGACCTGGCCGAGGTCCTCGTCCCCGCCCTCGGCGATGTGGCCACGGTCGATCTCAGTGACGCCGTGCGGGCCGGCGACGAGCCGCCGAAAACATTCGGCGGTGGGCAGCTGCGCCTGCGGCGTGTCGCCGCGGTCCGTCACCATGGTTCCTGGCATCCCGGATTCATCCGGACGGGCATGCCGGTCCCACCGTTCCCGGACGGGTTTGAAATCCGCAGCCTGCAGCGCGGCAAGGTTCTGATGGCCACCAACCGGGCGGAGGTCGTTCCCTACGCGGGCGATTTCACGGACGCGATGATCCCGCTGGACGCACATTCGGGGATGAGCGCACCCCTGTACGTCCGCGGCCTGCTGTTCGGGATCGTCAGCGTGTGGCGGACCGGTTCGACCCCGGTCTTCGACCGGGACGACCGCAAGCTGCTGCGGGAGATCGCCTCCCGTGCCGAGCTGAGCATCGACAACGCCCGCCGGTACACCCGCGAGCGCCGCGCGGCCATCGCGCTGCAGCGGGCCCTGCTGCCCCAGGCGAGGACCGACACCACCGCGGCCGAGACCGCCGGCAGGTACGTCCCGGCCGACCGCGGCCGCCAGGTGGGCGGCGACTGGTACGACGTCATCCCGCTGTCCTCACTGCGGGTGGCCTTCGTCGTCGGTGACGTCATCGGGCACGGCCTGCCCGCCAGCGCCACCATGGGACGGCTGCGCACCGCCGTGCAGACCCTGGCCGATCTCGACCTCGAGCCCGGCGAGCTGCTCGCCCACCTCGACGACCTCGTGCAGCGTCTCGCCAGTGAGGCCGACCCGGCCCGGCGGGACACGGTGGGCGCGACCTGCGTCTACGCGGTGTACGACCCGGTCGCCGGCCGCTGCGCGATCGCCAGCGCCGGGCACCCGCCGCCGGCCGTGGTGACGCCGGAGGGCAAGGTCGACTTCGTCGACGTCACCCCCGGGCCGCCGCTCGGCGTGGGCGGGATGCCCTTCGAGGTCACCGAGATCGCGCTGGCGCCCGGCAGCGTTCTCGCCCTGTACACCGACGGCCTGCTCAACCGGCACGACCGCGACGTCACCCAGGGAATGGACTGGCTCCACGAGCGTCTGGAATCACTCTACGAAATCGAACGGTCTCTGGACGACATCGGCCGGGAGCTCCTCGGCGACGTCTCCTCGGCCCCGCCCGCGGACGACATCGTCATGCTGCTCGCCCGTACCCGTACCGTGGTGCCCGAGGCCGTCGTCGAGTGGGAGTTTCCCGCCGACGCGTCCGTGGTCGCCGAGGTCCGCAACCTCACGACCCGGCAGCTGGCCGCCTGGGGCCTGGACACCCTGTCCTTCAGCACGGAACTGGTCGTCAGCGAGCTGATCACCAACGCCATCCGGTACGCGCAGGGCCCGATCAGGGTCCGGCTGATCCGCGACGACCTGCTCGTCTGCGAGGTCTCGGACGCCAGCTTCACCCAGCCGCGGCTGTGCTATGCCCGCAGCACCGACGAGGGCGGCCGTGGCCTGTTCCTGGTGGCCCAGATGACCCGACGGTGGGGCAGCCGCTACAGCCGCCTGGGCAAGACCATCTGGACCGAGCAGCCGACGCACCCGACGTACAAATAGGGCTTTCAGGCGTGAGCAGGGCGTCAGGATGTGCCTGGCGGATGTTCGACCGCGCGGGCGGCGTCCACATCGGCTGTCGACCACCATCCGTCGGACACGCCCTGGACGGGGACGTCCGGGGCCGCGGCCCGCGAACTGTGCGCGCACGCGAACAGGCGGCGGGCTGCGCTGGTATCCGGACCGGCTCTGTCACCGGATCTCGAATCCCCGCTTGGCACCGCCGCCGCAGGTCCCGCTCGCATCCCGTCGCGATCAGCGACCGGGTGTGTGTTCGGACCCCGTGCTATCCGGGCAGCAGGCTGGCCGGATCGAAGTTCTCGTCCCAGTAGTGCGGCCGGACGACCGGCACACCGAGCGCCTCGAAGACGGTGTTGTCCTCCCAGTAGGTCGACTCAAGGATGATCTTTCCCTCGGAGTCGAACTGGTGGAACGTCGAGCCGACGGTCTCCAGCGTCTTGCCGCTGGTGGGCAGGCCGCGGTAGGTCGTGGCCCCCTCGATCCGGACGTTCCAGTGGATGAGGCCGTAGCTGTCGTTGGCCCCGCCGAACCACGCGGTGGGGGTGAAGGTGTAGGTGCCGTTCTCCCCGCTGGCGATCCCGCCCAGCCGCTCCACGAGGGTCTCGCGGTCGGTGACCGTGTCGTCGAGGTGGTCGTCGACCTTGGTCCACTCGACGGTGAAGTAGTCGGCGTACAGGTCGGYCAGGGCGGCCGTGTCGCTGCCGAGGGCGGCGGCCCACCGCTGGGCGTGCTCCAGGCCACTGGCCGCCCGGGTGAAGGKGGCGCCGCCGGAGGTCTTCACCACGGCGGGCTTGGTGCCGGTCAGGCTCTTGGTGGGGCTGACGGGCCCGACCGCACGCAGCACCGCGGACGCGTCCCACCAGGAGGACTCGCGGGTGATCAGGCCCTGCTCGTTGTAGATGTGGAAGGTGTGGCCCTGGGTACCGAACGGCTTGCCCGCGACGTCCAGGCCGAGGAAGACCGCGGCGTGCTCGGGGCTCCACTCCCAGCGGAGCAGACCCACCCGCTCGTCGCCGATGTAGGAACGAATCCGGAAGTTGTGGATGCCGATGCCGTTCTCCGGGTCCTTGTTCGCGTACGGGCCGAAAACGCGGTGCAGGTCCGGCTTGTTGTTGATGTTGTACTGGTCAAGCATCACGTCTTCGAAGATGAAACCGTCGTCGGCGTAGAGCTTGGAGACTGCCTCAGCGCTCTCCCGGAACGCCTTCAGCCACTTGATCCCGAAATTGTAGTGCGCCACGATTTCTCCTTGTCCTTGCACGAGCCTTCGCAAAGCCGGAACAAAACTTCAGGACTCCGAAATATCAACCTTCCCGGGAAGCACCAGCCTTCCCGGGAAATGTCAGCCCACCCGGGGGAACAGATAACAACAGCCCGCCACAGCAGCCGGCAGGACCCGGCCGACGCGTTCCGGCCGGGGTCGACACGAGCCGGCCGGCCGCCCGGACGAACAGGCCTCCGCCGACTGGACCCGTCGCGTCACACCGACGACCACAAACGCCCTGACCACCCGGTCCTCCACGTCGTCCGCCCGCGGTACCCCGCACGTTCGCCCTGCACGGAACAGATCCTCGTCCGCCGAAATCATTCTTTACACAGCCGAAGACGATATTCCGGGAGAGCGTGGCCCGCATCACCCTCTGGGATGAAGTCCGTCCGGCTGCGGGATGACCTGCCCGCCGCGCCCAGCTGCCGCGCCCAGCTGCCGAACCTGCCCGCCGAGCCACTCGTCGAGCCCGCCCGGCCGGCGGGCGCGTGCGCGGATGCGGGCAGGCTCAGCCGTTGCCGGGACGGCGGGCGTGCCGGGCGCGCGGCCGGCCAAGGTCAGCCCGCGGGCTCGGCCTGTCGGGCGTGCTCACCGCCGTCGGCGGACCACTTCTCCTCGATGCGCCCGTACTTCCACACCAGCAGCGCAACCGCCCAGGTGAGGACGAACAGGGCGACGACGAAGTAGCCGAGCAGGTTGAGGTCCAGGCCGCTGACCCAGTCCCAGAAACCGCCGGTGAGGCTCGCCTTCTCGGCGAGGATGCCGAGCAGTTCCACGGTGCCGATGAGGAAGGCGACCGCGACCGACAGCCCGGTGATCATAATGTTGTAGTAGACCTTGCGGACGGGCCTGGAGAACGCCCAGCCGTAGGCGAAGTTCATGAACGACCCGTCGATCGTGTCCAGCAGGCTCATGCCCGCGGCGAACAGGATCGGCAGCACGAGGATGGCGTACCAGGGCAGCCCGGCCCCGGCGGCCCCGGCGGCCAGGAACAGCAGCGCGACCTCGGTGGCGGTGTCGAAGCCGAGACCGAACAGGACGCCCAGCGGGTACATCTGCCACGGCCTGGTGATCGCCCTGGTGACGCGGCCGAGCAGCCGGTTCATCAGGCCGCGGGAGTTCAGCTGCTCCTCGAGGGCGGCCTCGTCGTACCGCCCGCGCCGCATCTCCCGGAACACCCTCAGGATCCCGAGCAGGACGCCGAAGTTGATCGCGGCGATGAGGTAGAGGAAGCCACCGGAGACGGTGGTGCCGATCCAGCCGGTGACGGCGTGCAGGGTGGAGCCGYCGTCCTCGACCTGCCCGGCCAGCGAACGTATCCCGATGCCGAACAGGAACGCCAGCGCGAAGACGATCGTGGAGTGGCCGAGGGAGAAGAAGAACCCGACCGACAGCGGCCGCTGGCCGTCGGTCATCAGCTTGCGGGTGGTGTTGTCGATCGCGGCGATGTGGTCGGCGTCGAAGGCGTGGCGCAGCCCCAGGGTGTAGGCGGTGACCCCGAGGCCGATGCCGAACACCTGGCCGTCGGCGCCGAAGTGGTAGTGCCGCGGGGCGACGATCGCGATCAGAGCGAACCAGCCGATCACATGCAGCCCGATGATGACGCCGGCCATGCCGGCCACGCTCGCCCACTCCCGTGGGCCGAGCGCCCGGCGGATGCGGGTGAACCGTGCCGTGGGCGAGGTGTCGACCTGGGCGGCCATGGCGGAATCCTTCCTGGCGGAGGGCCCCGGCAGCGCCGACGGGGGTGGATGCGCCTGCGGACGTTAACCATCCCCACCGCCTCCTGCAAGAGATTTGCAGGAGATAATAGATTGCATGGTGCCGCCATCGTCCGGTCGTTCGTCATCGACGTGACGCGTGGGACGCAACGGAGCGCGGCGGAACGTAGCGGAGGCCGTCACGGGAGCCTCAGCACGGTCACGAGGAGGCGGCACACCCGGCGACGAGGCCGGCTCCGATCGGTGCATATAGCAAATTATTACCTATAGTTACAAATGGGAAACATGCGACGATTGTCCTCCCGCCGGGGACAGYCACGGTTACAGGTTCATTGCAAGTACTTCACGATGACGTTCGTAACAGCGCCCGTGGACGCCGCGACAGGCATCGTTGTAGACAGCGCTGACGACAAGGAGTAGCGATGCGTGACATCGGGAGCGGCCCCGGAGGATGCCTGCCGGTGGCAATCGAGGTCATGACCGCCTACACCGACTCGGCCGACGACCCCGGCTTCTTCTGGACCAGTGTCCAACGGGTCATGGCCGACGGCGCCGACCGCGCGGACCCCGCGGCGGCCGTGGCCGAACTCGTCCTCGGCCTGTCCACGCTGTGCGGCATCACCCTCGACCACCTGGCCGAGCGCGCCGGTCCGGACAGCGGGCCCYGCGACGTGCTCGCCGCGATCCAGCGGGCCTACGTCGCCGAGCCGCCGCCCTGACCGGCCACCCGGTCACCCGGTCAACGGCCCTGCGCACGCATCCCGGCCAGCCAGGCGCCCGTGGAGCGCCGGGTACCGCGTAGCGTCAGGCCCCAAGGACCAGGAGCGGATCCACAGCGTTCTGTCCCGCACATATCCCATATCTCACCGTGATGAGAGGACTCCACACCCGTGGCGACCTACGCACTGCCCGACCTGCCCTACGACTACGCCGCTCTCGAGCCGTCGATCAGCGGCGAGATCCTGGAACTGCACCACGACAAGCACCACGCCGCCTACGTCGCCGGCGCCAACACCACCCTCGACAAGCTCGCCGAAGCCCGTGACAAGGGCGACTTCGCCGCCATCGTCGGCCTGGAGAAGACGCTCGCGTTCAACGTCTCCGGTCACGTCCTGCACTCGCTCTACTGGCAGAACCTCTCCCCCGACGGCGGCGACAAGCCCGACGGCGCCCTCGCCGACGCCGTCGCCAACGACTTCGGCTCGTTCGACGCGTTCAAGGCCCAGCTCACCGCCGCCACCAGCACGATCCAGGGCTCCGGCTGGGGTGTGCTGTCCTACGAGCCCGTCGCCGACCGGCTCCTGATCGAGCAGGTCTACGACCACCAGGGCAACGTCGGCATCGGCAGCACCCCGCTGCTGGTCTTCGACGCCTGGGAGCACGCCTTCTACCTCCAGTACAAGAACGTCAAGGCCGACTACGTCACCGCCCTGTGGAACATCGTCAACTGGGCCGACGTCGCGGCCCGCTACACCGCGGCCCGGCAGTCCCGCCAGGGCTGACCCGGCCGTGGCCGGCCGGCTGGTGACCACCGCTGCCGGCCGGCAGCGTCCCGGGCCGCGGGCCACCGCACGGGCCGCCTCATCGGTACCGCCRGGCGCCTGCCGCCACCGGTACCGATGAGGCCGCGCAACCTGGGGGCTGACGAGGCGGCCAGGGCCGCGAAAAACGCACCACCGTCAGGCCGCGTCGCTGTACCGCGACGCGGCCTTCGTGCGGTTCTGGTGCGCGCGCACGGTGTCGCTGTCCGGCAGCGCGGTGCCGGCCGTCCTGCTGCCGATACTCGTCTTCCAGACCAGCGGATCCGCGGCGTGGACGGCGGCGCTCACCGCCGTGGAGGCACTGCCCTACCTGCTGTTCGGGCTGGTCGCCGGCGCCCTCGCCGACCGGGTCGACCGCCGGCGGCTGATGGTCGGCTGCGATCTCGCGAACGCCGCGCTGCTGGCCTCGGTCCCGCTGGCCGACATGCTCGGTGTCGTCTGGCCGGCGGTGGCCGGGCTGCTGGCAGGGTCTCCGCATCCGGCGGACCGGGCCCTGGCGATCAGTCCGCGGGCAAACGCATCAGGAGCTTTCGCAGCCCTGATCGCGACGGGCCTGTCACCCCGAGAGGCAGGCGCTCAGCCCGTCGGGGGCACCGGCGCCGACGGATGCGCTTCCTCGTCGAAGCCGTCCGGGTGCGCGATGCCGTTGTGCGCGAGAGCGGGGGCGGGATGGACGCCGTCCAGCAGATCGACAATGCTGCTGTCACTGAGGGTGTAGCGGATGACACGTCCGTCCCGGTGCGGGGAGACGACGGCGTGGTAGCGGAGAATACGTAACGCCTGCGAGACCGCTGTGTCGTTCATGCCCACTCCGGCCGCCAGGTCGGAGACGGAGATCGGGCCGGCGTGACGGACCGCGAGCAGGATCGCGAGGCGTCCCGGGTCCGCGAGGATCGCGAACCGTGCCGCCCAGTGCTGGATGCGGGCCCGGTCCGCCACCGCGCCCGCGGCATCGCAGGCCCGGTCGCCGTCGATCACCTTGGCCGACCGGCCCGGCGCGATGCGGTGCATGGATCTCATACTCCCATCGACGGCCGCCACCCACGCCTCGCCCCGCGCGGCCCTGCCACCTGACCTGCCACCTGGCTGGTCATCCGTTCAATGGCTGGTCATCTGCTCAGATGTCAATTCTTGCAGGTGTTTGCTCTGGATGGGTAGCCTGATCCGGCCGTGGCGTTCGGGAAGCCGGTGGAGTACCGGCGCGGCCCTCGCCACTGTGATCGGGAAGTCTTCGGCCCTGTCCGCGGCGCAGCGGAGGTCACTGGGCRTCACATGCCTGGGAAGGCCGGCCGAAGGCGCGGACCCGTCAGCCAGGAGACCGGCCACGGCACCGGAAAGACCCATTCCACGAGGTGCTGGAGAGGCGGTCGGTGTACGTGGTGCCCGCACGTGCCGTCATGCGTACTGTCAGAATCTGTAGTACCGCCAGAAGCTGTGCCGCCAGCATTCCCGGCGGACCGCGGGCGCGGCGCCGACATCGCCGGTGGCAGCCTGATCGCCAGCGACAGCCGGATCGCCGGTGGCAGCCGGCCGTGCTGCTCGGCATCGCGGCCCTGGTCGCTTTCCTGGCCGGATGCGGCGACGGCGCCCGCTCGGCAGGGAGCGTGGCAGCCGACGACCGGGGCTGCATCAGCCGGTTCAGCCCGGACGTCGACTACTTCCCGGTCAAGTCCACGTTCACCCACGCCAGAAACGTGACGATCACCTACCACGGAAGTTACGAGATCCTGACGGTCAACCAGCCGTACCCGGGCGGGAAACCGGAGTCCTACGTACTCGTGCGGTGCGGTGCGCCGGCACCGGCGCTCACCGGTGCGCTGGCGGACGCGCCGCGGGTCGAGGTGCCGATCCGCAGCCTGTACTCGGCGTCCACCACCCATCTGCCGCTGCTGACCGACCTCGGCCGGGCCGAGGTCCTGACCGGGGTGGCGAACGCGGCGAGCGTCGTCGACGCCGGGATCCGCGGGCGGATCGCCGACGGGAAGGTCGTCGAGTACGCCGGTGGCGGGCAGATCGACGTGGAGAAGGTCGTCACCGCCCAGCCGGACGTGCTGATGACGGGCGGCACGGACACACCGCAGTACCCGGCGATCCGCAGGGCCGGCGGCACCGTCCTGGCGAACGCCGAATGGCTGGAGGGTGATCCGCTGGGACGGGCCGAATGGATCAAGGTGATGGCCGCGCTCACCGGCGACGAGGAGAAGGCCGCGAAGGTCTTCGAGCAGATCACCACGGACTACACCGCGATCGCGGCCCGGGCAAGGGCCGCCGGCGGGCCGCCGGTGCGGGTCCTGCCCGGGTCGATGTACCAGGGCACCTGGTACATGCCCGCGGGCGGCAGCTACGTCGGCAAACTCCTCGCGGACGCCGGGGCCGTCTACCCGTGGGCCGACAGCCGGGACACCGGCAGCCTGGAGCTGAGCTTCGAGGCGGTGTACGCCAGGGGCGGGGACGCCCCGGTCTGGCTCACCGACGGCGAGTGGACGACGATCGGCGAGGCGGTCGCGGCCGACTCCCGCTACGGCACCCTCGCCGCCGTCCGCGGCGGGCGGGTGTGGTCGAACACCCTCGCCATCGGGCCCGGCGGCGGCAACGACTACTGGGAACGCGGTGTCACCCGCCCCGACCTGGTTCTCGGCGACCTCGTCGCGATCCTGCACCCGGACGCCGTGCCAGGGCACCGTTTCGCCTTCTACCGGCAGCTGCCCGCATGACCACGGCAGCCACCCGCACGAACGACACGGCAACGACGGCTGCGGCCACAACGACGGCCACAATGACGGGGGCCACAATGACGGCGGCCACGGCAGCGCCGCCCGTGCTCGGCCCACCGGCGTTCGGCCTGCCCCGGCAGACGCTTCCCCCGTCCGCGCGGCCCGGCGGCGACGCGCCGGACAGAGACGCGGACGGGGGCACCGCCGGGCGGCGCGGGCGACGGCGGGCCGGCGTGCTCGCCGGGCTTGCCACCGCCACCCTGGTGATGTTCGTGCTCGCGGTCGCCGTGGGGTCGGTCGCGGTCCCCCTGAGCGAGACCGCGCGGGTGCTGGTGGGAGCCGAACCGCACGATCCGCGCTGGACGGTCGTGATCGCCCAGGTCCGGCTCCCCCGCGCCGTCACCGCGGCGCTCGCGGGCGCGGCGCTGGGCGCGGCGGGACTGCAGATGCAGACGCTCTTCCGCAACCCGCTGGCCGACCCCTACTCGCTGGGGGTCAGCGCGGGCGCGAGCCTCGGGGTGGCTCTCGTCGTCGCCGGTGTCGGCGGCTCCGGGGCGACGTTCACCGCGGGCGCGGCGGGCACCGGACGGGCCGGGGTGATCGTCGCCGGCGCGGCCGGCGCGGCGGTGGTCCTCGTCGCCGTCCTCACCCTGGCCCGCTGGGTCCGTTCGGTCGTCACCCTGCTCGTCATCGGGGTGGTGCTCGGCGCCGCGGTCAGCTCGCTGGTCAGCCTGCTGCTGACCTGGACCTCCCCGCAGCGGGCCATCCAGTACTGGACGTGGTCGCTGGGAAGTTTCTCGGGCACCTCCACCGACGACCTGATGGTGTTCGCCCCGACGATCGGCCTGGGGCTGGCCGCCGGCATGGCCTCGGTGAAGCCGCTCAACGCCCTGCTGCTCGGGGAGAACTACGCCCGCACGGCAGGCGTACGGGTACGGTGGGTACGCACCGTCACGCTGATGGGCACCTCGGTGCTCGCCGGCACCGTGACCGCGTTCTGCGGGCCGGTCGCCTTCCTGGGGATCGCCGTCCCGCATATCGCCCGCCGGCTGCTGGGGACGTCCGACCACCGGCTGCTGCTGCCCGCGTCGGTGCTCACCGGCGCCCTGGTGGCGCTGGCCTGCTCGACCGCGGCCCAACTGYCCGGCACCGGCCTGGTGCTTCCGATCAACGTGGTGACCTCCCTGGTCGGCGCCCCCGTCGTCATCGCCGTGCTGCTGCGCGCCCGGCCGGCCGCCGCGGGGATCACCTGATGGCCCGCCCGGCTGATCACCTGACGACACACCCGTCCGACGGTGCCCGCGACGGGCTGCGCCTGACCGGCCTCACCGTCGGTTACCGGCAGGGGCGCACCGCCCGGCCGGTGCTGACCGGCCTGACCGCGCACGCCCGCCGCGGCGACCTCACCGTGCTGCTGGGGCCCAACGGCGCGGGCAAGTCCACCCTGCTGCGCACCCTCGCCGGGCTCCAGCCACCGCTGGCCGGCGGCGTCACCCTCGACGGCGTCGACCTGACCGGCCTCGGCCCGCTGGAGCGGGCGCGGCGGATCGGCACGGTACTCACCGACCAGGTCGACGTCCCGCTGCTCACCGCCGGCGAACTCGTCGGCCTGGGCCGGCACCCCCACACCGGGCTCACCGGCGCCCTTACCGCCCGTGACCGGGTGGTCGTCGACTGGGCGCTCACCGTGGTCGCGGCCGGCCCGCTCGCCGGCCGGCCCGTCGACGAGCTCTCCGACGGGGAACGGCAGCGCGTCCTCATCGCCCGCGCGCTCGCCCAGCAGCCCACGCTGCTGCTGCTCGACGAGCCGAGCGCCTACCTCGACGTGACCGCCCGCGTCGCGGTCACCGCCCTGCTGCGCGCCCTGGCCCGTGACCACGACCTCGCCGTCGTCGTCTCCACTCACGACCTCGAGCTCGCCCTGCGGGTCGCGGACATGGTCTGGCTGCTCGACCGCGACCGGACGCTGCACGCCGGCACCCCTGAGCACCTCACCCTCACCGGCCGGCTCGCCGCCGCCTTCGACACCGACGGCCTGCGCTTCGACCCCGTGACCGCCACGTTCGCCCCTGACCCGCCCGCGGTCGGGACCGCCCGCGTCATCACCGCGGGCCGTGCGTCCGTTCCCGACGTTCCCGGCCCCGACGCTTCCGTTCCCGATGTCCCCGTTCCCGATGCGGCGCGGGGGGCGCTCGAACGGGCTCTGCGCCGGGAGGGCTGGCGGCTGTCCCCGACCGGGCCGGTCGACATCGAGGTCACCGCCCTGCCCAGCGGGGAATATCTGGCCATGGCCGCGGGCAGCCGGAGCACGCTGGCGACAGTCGCCGACGCCGCCGCCTGGATGCGCGCCCACGCCCACGACCGGGCGCGCCACCCCTGGCCGCTGCGGCGCGCCGACCCCGCGGCGCTCGCCACCGCCCTGCGCAAGCTGGCCGACATCGGCCCCTACTTCGCGCTCGATCTCGCCGGCCCCAGCAACACCGCAGGCCCCACCGGCCCCGCCAACGCCGGCGGCCCCAGCGACACCGCTCCCCTCGCCGGCGTCACCGGGCCTGCCGACACCACCAGCACCACCCGTCCCGCCGACCCCACCGGCTCCGCCTGCACTGCCGGCTCTGTCGGCTCCGCTGTCACACCGGCGGAGGTCTTCTCCCCGGTGACGCGGCTCTACCAGGCCGGCGAGCCTCTCGCCGCCGCCGTTGAACAGCTCGCCGCCCGCATGGGCACGGCCGAGGCGCGGGTCGCCGCCTCCACCCTGTTCCTGGGCTACGCCGCCCGCATCTGGTCGATCGTGCTCGGCTGCTGGGCTGTCAGCGGGCTCGTCCCGGACCTGCCCGCCGACCAGTTGCACGCCACGACCACCGACGGCACGCCCACCCACCTGCGGGTCGCGGACCCGCGGGGATGGCACCCGCAGGGCACCATCGACCCACGCTCCCTGGCCACCCTGATGATCGACGTTGTGGTCGACGGCCACCTGCGCCCGCTGGCCGACGCCGTCCGTGCCACCACCGGGGTCGCGGCCGGTCTGCTGTGGGGCAACACCGCCTCCGCCCTCGTCGGTGCCGTCCGCGTCCTGACCCGCTACACCGGGGCCGGCGGGGCCGGGCCCGCCCGCGACACCCTGCCACTGGCCGCCCAGCTCCTGGCGCTTCCGCCGCTGGCAGGCAGCACCCACCACATCGTCGCCTCCGACGGGCGGCTCCAGCTCGGCTCCGTGACCCGCCGCAGCTGCTGCCTCTACTACCGCACTCCCGGAGGCGGCACCTGCGGGGACTGCCCGCTCACCGGCGCACCCGCCGCCACCCGAGCCGCCACCCGAACGGAGCCGCTATGACCACCGCCGTCCCCTACCAGCTCGTCGACGAACCCGGCAACGGCATCCTGCACCTGTTCCGGGTGCCCACCGAGGAGGCGACCCTCCGCGCCATCATCACCGACCTGTTCACCGACTACTGGCGGCAGATCGGCTTCGGGGTCATCGTCCAGGGCGCAGCCTGGGAGATCGCCGCGCCGCATCCCCCGACGAGCATCACCATGTACGACGGGTACCTCACCGTCGACTTCGGCCGCTGGCACTTCCACCTGTGYATCGGCCAGCACACCGCCAGCGGCCCCGAACTCGGCCGTATCCGCCGCTGCGCCCGCGCCGAGCTCTACCGCCGCGTCACCCCGGCGGGCGCTCCCATCAGCCGGGGATTCCGCATGTTCAACGCCATCGACGAGCAGATGATGACCGTGCTGCTCCCCAACCCCTTCCTCACCGACAGCCAGCAGATACGCGCCGTCCCCGACTTCAGCCGGCTGGCTGCCTGGGACCACCTGCGCGCCACCTACCTCGGCCTCCCACCCGACCCGCTCGACCGCACCGCCACCGGTTTCCAGCATGACTGACCAGCCCACCTTCTTCTCCCATGCCTGTCCGCCGCCTCACGCAAGGCCCCATGAGCGCCCGGGCATGGTTCGGATCATTCTTGTCGACGGTGCGCCGGGAAGCCGAGGCCTCCTAGAGCCCACAGTTCTCACGGAGAGTGTTTCCACTGGCAGTAAGAGTGATCTAGTTGACGAAACATGATCCACTTAGGTTATCTTAAGTTAATAGTTAAGCTTTTCTGAAGGAGGATGCGTGTCCCGGCGAACAGCCCTTCTCGCGCTGCCCGTCTCCCTACTGCTCGGCCTCACCGCCTGCTCCGACGACTCGACGACCGACGCCACGACGACATCCCCGGGACACCCGGTCAGCACCTCGACCGCCTCCACCGCGGTGCCGGAGGGCGTGGTCGAGCAGTACACGACGCTCGCCCAGGAAATCCGCTCCGAGGGAGGAGAAGTCCAGACCGGGCCGTGGCGGATCGCCTATATTGTCGAGCCCGCCGAAAGCTGGTACGAGGGCAACAGCGGGCAACAGGTGCTCCGCAAGCCCGCCGCCGGCGAGACGCACCACATCGAGATCATCTCCATCGAGGCGGCCACCGGCCGGATCGTGCCGAACATACCGATCACACTCGCGGTCGTCGACGACAAGGGCACGGTCGTGGACGAGAAGGCACTCAACTTCTACTACGCCGAGTTCTTCCACTACGCGAACAACTTCACAGTCCCGCAGGACGGCAGCTACACGCTGCGCGCGACAGTCGGGATACCGACCTTCTTCCGGCACGGTGAGGAAGGTCATACGCCAGCGTTGGCCAGCGGCGCGACTGCCACCTTCACCGACGTCACACTCAAGCACTGATCATGGTCGATGGTAAGGGGACGGCTCCCGAGCAGCTCATCTCCCTAGCCGCGGACCCGCGACCCGTCCCGGCCCTGATCATCACCCAGGCCTCCCCACCCGACGGCGGAGTTCTGCCACGGTGGGTCCGTTTCCTCGCGGCTGGGATGATCCTCATCCTCGGGTGGGCGGCGGCCGTCTGGACCGCCACCCACGTCACCGCCGACCCGGCCCTGCACACCGCCGCCCTGTTCGTTCATCTCGCCTCACTCGTGGCCGGGTTCGGCGCGGTCCTCGCCATCGACTTCTTCGCGCTGTTGTGGCTGTTCGGCCGGCGCGGCTTCCCGGACGTCATCCGGGTGGCGGACGGCCTGCATCTGCTGATCTGGGCCGGGCTGACGGGGCTCGTGCTCAGCGGTGTCCTGCTGCATCCCGACCTGTCCACGCCGATGACGCGGGTAAAGATCGGGCTGGTACTCCTCATCGCGCTCAACGGCCTGCATATCCAGGCGGTCCAGCACCGCCTGGAACGGTCCGCCGCCATTGCGTCCCGGATGCTCCTGGCCCGATCGGTGATCAGTAACCTGCTGTCCCAGGCCGGATGGTGGGGTGCGATGGGCATCGGCTATCTCAACAGCCAGAACTGACCGGTCGTCGCAATAACCCGGGCCACGGCGGCCCGGGCTCGGAACAGGTTAAGGTCAGGCACATGGCTCAGGTTCAGATCTACGGCTGACACCGGCGGGGACGGCATCGCTGCTTCCCGCCCCGCGGACCGGTGTGTGTCCCACGGCAGGCTGTGCCGTCACGGGCCGCACACCGGTCTGTCGTGTCCCTTTATCCGTAGACCTGAATCGAGTGATTTTCCATGTCCCGTCACCGCGCCCATGTCGCGATGGTCGGTATTCCCGCCGTCAGTCACGTCCTCCCGAGCATCGAGATCGTCCGCGAGCTGGTGAACCGCGGCCACCGGGTGACATACGCCAATGATCCGGCCGTGGTCGACCTGGTCACAGCCACCGGCGCCGAATTCGTCCCGTACGCCTCCGGGCTGCCGGTCGCCGACAACAACTGGCCGGACGATCCCATCGCCGCGATGCACCTCTTCCTCGACGACGCCGTCCAGGCACTCCCGYGGCTACACGCCGCCTACGACCGCGACCGCGCCGACCTGTACCTCTACGACATCGGCGCCTACGCCGCCCGGGCCCTTGCCGAGGCGCAGGGCCGCCCCCTCCTGCAGCTCTCACCGACTTTCGTGGCCTGGAAGGGCTACGAGCAGGACGTCACGACGCAGCTGTGGCAACTGCCCGGCGCCGACGCGTACCGGGCGAAGTTCACCCGCTGGCTCGCCGGGTGCGGAGCGTCCACCACGGACATGGACGCCTTCGCCGGCCGTCCGCCGCGGGCTCTGGCGCTGATCCCCAGAGCCATGCAGCCGCATGCGGACCAGGTCGACACCGACACGGTGACGTTTGTCGGCCCCTGTTTCGGCCCACGGACGGAACAGAATGGCTGGACGCGTCCGGCTGATGCCGAGAACGTGCTGCTGGTCTCCCTTGGCTCGGCGTACACGCGGCAGCCGGAGTTCTACCGTCAGTGCCTGGCGGCATACGGCGACATGCCCGGCTGGCACGTCGTCCTCCAGATCGGGAAGCACACGGACCCCGGGGAACTCGGCGCCGTCCCGTCCAATACGGAAGTGCACCCCTGGGTTCCTCAACTGGCGATTCTCGAGCAGGCCGACGCCTTCGTCACCCACGCGGGAATGGGTGGCAGCGGCGAAGGGCTGTTCACCGGAACACCCATGATCGCCGTCCCGCAGGCCGCCGAACAGTTCACCAACGCGGACCGGCTTGTCGAACTGGGTGTGGCCCGCCGCGTCGACACCTCGCAGGCCACCTCCGCGGTTCTGCGGGCCACCCTGACCGAACTTGTCACCGATCCCGAGACCGCCCGCCGTTCGGCGCAACTGCGCGCCGAGGTACGAGCCGAAGGCGGCACCGTGCGAGCCGCCGACCTCGTCGAGAACATGCTGGGCTGACCACCAGGCTCTCGCGGCGTCCTGAACCGTCTTCCTGTCGCACCTGGGGAAGCTGGAGATCATCCGGAAATGATCAGGCTGATCGGGCTGGTTCCGGCGGTGCGGTCGACAGGTCGCACCGCCGGAAGGACCCCGCCGGCGCGATGGTCGATGCCACGCCGGGCGCGTTCGGACCCGGTGAAGCCGCGCAGCTGTTCGGTCGTGGGAAGCTCGCCGTGCCAGATGAGGTAGGCGACCTCCTCGAAGGAACATTCGGCGGCAAGCTGCTGTACCGGATATCCGCGATAGGTCAGCGAACTGGTCTCGGGTCTGACCATCGAAACGGCGGTCGTGTCGACGACGACTCCGGCCAGACCCTTGCGCACCGAAGGTTCAGTGGTGGTCATGACGACGTCCGTCCAGACGAAGGCGCCGGATACTCAGATCCGGAAGTTGAAGATGTTCGTGTCGAAGGCGTTGTAACCGGGATAGTCGAGGAGTTCGTAGAGGCGTGCGCGCGTCTGCATCCGGTCGACGAGGCCGGCCTGGGTGCCGTCGGCGCGAATGCGGCGCAGCCCGTCCTCGACGRCACCCATCGCCAGGCGCAGGAGGGTGACGGGATAGATGACCACGCTCACACCGGCGGATTCCAGCGTGTCGGTGGTGAGGAGTTCGCTTTTGCCGAACTCGGTCATGTT
>NZ_MOME01000026.1:0-113655 GCF_001983005.1 Protofrankia sp. BMG5.30
GCTGTTGAGTTCTCAAGGAGCAAGCGTTCACCGTCGAACATCTTTCGATGTTCGTCCGGGACAACTTCTCGAAAGTTACTGTCGGAATTTCGTTGAGTCAAACCGCACCGGATCATCCGGTGGCCGCCTCGACGACTCCCCCGAACACTCACAGTGAGCGTCGGGCCGGGGATGGGGGCCATCCGAGCAGTGAATCTGGTTCGGATGTCTCCCGGCTTTCCGCCGGCAAGAGAGAACATTACGGATGGCCAACGGGATCGTCAAACGCCAGAGGCTTTTTGATCTGTGATGTACATCACAGCATCCGGATGTCACCTTGACGTGCCCTTCTGATATGCGAGTATCGCTGGCTGCCACCGCACAGGTCGGCCACACGGCCACGAGGACGACCACCGTCCCAGACCGGAGACGATCCGTAGCCGCCGCTCCGGCTCGACGGAAACCACGAGGGACGACGGCGACGGGCCGTGGCAGCCATGATCTCGGCCGCTGACGCCGCGGGCCTCCCACCACTCCGCCCGGCAGAGCTGTGGCCAGGAGCTTCCTGACGCGACGCCCCGCGACACGGTGCCCTGGAGACACCGCTTCGAGACAAGGGACTTCGGGGCAAGGGCGTGGCCGCGGGCTCTCATCAGGAACGGTCCCGCGTCAGGGACGAATCCCGTTCCGCTCCCGCCGGTGCTGCCGTCCCGGCAGACGGTGACGGCGATACCGACAGCGATACCGACGGCGATGCTGACGGTGGAGGCAGCGCTGATGGCGAGGACGGCGCCGGCAGAGGCGGCGAGGACACGGACACAGGCAGCCTCCGCTGGTCGCGCCGCGGGCCGCTGACCGACGCATCCCCGGCGATCCACAACCGCCATGGYCGGTCCCRGGCGGCCCTGATCCCGATCCGGGGCCCGCGGGCGACCCGGGTCTCGTCGATCCGGCGGCCGACGCGGACCACGAGCGCACCTCCCGTGAGCACACCTCCGCCCACGGACGGCACGGACGGCACGGACGGCACGGACGGCACGGACGGACCAGGCAGCCCGAACGGCGTGGCACGCCCACCTGCAGCACCCGCCCCGCCACCAGGGCCGGTGGCCTCAGGAACACCGGGGATACCGGTGGGTCCGGGGACACCAGAGGAAACGCCGAGGGGATCAGGGGCGCCGGGGACGCCGAGGACGAGGTCGGCGCCGTTGAGGGAACCGTCGACGGCCAGCGCCCGGGCGAGCCGTCCCGGGCCCCGGGCCAGTTCCGCCCGGCGCAGGTGCGCACGGCCGCGCACGGCATCCGCCGCCCCCTCGACCACCTCACCCGCGCGCAGCAGAACAGCGGCCGCCGCACCGGCCGGCCCGCACACGATGTTCACGCACCAGTGCATCCCGTACACGAAGTAGACGTACAGATGCCCGGGTGGCCCGAACATCACCGCGCACCGCGGGGTCGGGCCGCGGAACGCGTGCGAGGCGGGATCGTCCCGACCGCCGTAGGCCTCGACCTCGGTCAGCCGGACGACGACCCCGCCTCGGCACAGCCGGGCACCCAGCAGGTCGCGGGCGACATCCAGCGGCGGCCGCGCGTAGAACCGCCGGTCCGCGACGCTCAGATGCTCCCCGCCCACTCGCGGTCCCGGTGCAGGCGTTCGATGACCGCGGCCAACTGCTCGCGCACCCGGGCCGGCGCCGTCCCGCCCGGAGCCGAGCGGGCCTCCAACGCTCCCTGGACGGACAGCACCGAGCGCACGCCCGGGGTCAGCCGGGGGTTGATGGCCGCCAGCTGCTCGGCGCCGACCTCCTCCAGGCCGACGTCGTGCGCCACGCACCAGGCCACGAGCTGCCCGACCGCCTCGTGTGCCTCCCGGAAGGGCACCCCGCCGCGGACGAGGTGTTCGGCCACGTCCGTGGCCAGCGCGAACCCGTCCGGAGCGGCCTCGGCGAGGCGCTGGCGGCGCACCCGCATCGTGGCCACCGTCCCGGCGGTCGCCGGCAGCACCAGCAGGAGGGTGTCGACCGCGTCGAACACCGGCTCCTTGTCCTCCTGCAGGTCACGGTCGTAGGCCAGCGGAAGCCCCTTGAGCGCGGTGAGCAGCCCGGTGAGCGCTCCGATCAGACGGCCGGACTTGCCCCGGGCGAGCTCGGCGACGTCCGGGTTCTTCTTCTGCGGCATGAGCGAGCTGCCGGTGGCGAAGGCGTCGTCCAGCTCGACCCAGCCGAACTCGCGGCTGGTCCACAGGACGATCTCCTCGCCGAGCCGGGACAGGTGCACGCCGATCAGCGCGGCCGCGAACAGGAACTCCACGGCGAAGTCACGGTCGGAAACGGCGTCGATGGAGTTCTCGAACGCCGAGTCGAAACCCAGCTCGACGGCGACGCCGTGCGGATCCAGCGGCAGCGAGGAACCGGCCAGCGCCCCCGCCCCGAGGCTGGACACGGCGGCCCGGCGGTCCCAGTCCCGCAGCCGGTCGACGTCCCGGGCGAACGCGTGGACGTGCGCCAGCAGCTGGTGGGCGAACGAGATCGGCTGGGCGTGCTGGAGGTGGGTCATCCCGGGGGCGGGGGTGTCCACGTGCGCCGCCGCCTGGTCGACGATGGCCTGCTGGAGCTCGATCAGGCGGGCGGCCACCTGGCGGGYGTGATCCCGCAGGTACATCCGCAGGTCGGTGGCGACCTGGTCGTTGCGGCTGCGCCCGGCCCGCAGCTTGCCCCCCAGTGCGCCGAGGCGTTCGAGCAGCCCCCGCTCCAGCGCGGTGTGCACGTCCTCGTCGTCCACGGTGGGGCGGAAGCTCCCGGTACGCACCGCCTCCGACAGGTCGTCGAGCGCGGCCAGGACGGCGGTGAGCTCGCCGTCGTCGAGCAGGCCGGCGCGGTGCAGCACCCGGGCGTGGGCGCCGGAGGCCCGCAGGTCGTAGGGGGCCAGCCGCCAGTCGAACTGGACGCTGACCGACAGCCGGGCCAGTGCCTGCGCCGGGCCGCCGGCGAAACGCCCACCCCACAACCTTGTCGGTGACGAGCTTGTCGGTGACGAGGACGCCGGCGAGACGGGCCCCGCCGGCTCGGGCCCTGGCTGGGACACGGCCGGCTCGGCTGCCGCCGGCTGGGACACGGCCGGCTGAGACATCGCCGGCTGGGGCACGGCCGGCTCGGAGGCCGTCGGTGGCTGGGATGCCGACACGCTCACCGCGCCAGCCGCTGTTCCCGGGCGGCCCACACCTTGCTCGGCAGACCCCACAGGTCGATGAAGCCGCGGGCGTCGCGCTGGTCGAACTGGTCGCCGGCGTCGTAGGTCGCCAGCGCGTGGTCATACAGGCTCGCCTCGCTGCGCCGTCCCACCACCTGGGCGACCCCGCCGGCGAGCCGGATCCGCACGTCGCCGCTGACCCGGACGCTGGCGTCGTCGACGAACGCGTCCAGCGCGGCCCGCAACGGCGAGTACCACAGACCGTCGTAGACCAGCTCGGCCCAGCGCTGGTCCACCCCGCGCTTGAACCGGGCGAGGTCACGCTCGAGGGTGAGGTCCTCCAGGTCACGGTGGGCGGTCAGCAGGGTGATCGCCGCCGGGCACTCGTATATCTCCCGGCTCTTGATCCCCACCAGCCGGTCCTCGATCAGGTCGATCCGCCCGACGCCCTGCGCGCCCGMGCGGGTGTTCAGCTCCGCGACCAGCTCCGGCAGCGGCAGGGCGCGGCCGTCGAGGGAGACCGGGAGACCGTCGACGAAACCGATCGTCACCTCGTCCGGGTCCCGCGCGAGCGTCGGGTCGGCGGTGTAGACGAAGACGTCCTCCGGCGGCTGCGCCCACGGATCCTCGAGCACGCCGCACTCGGCGGTGCGTCCCCACAGGTTCTGGTCGATGGAGTAGGGGGAACGTGCCGTCACGTCGATGGGCAGGCCGCGTTCGTCGGCGAAGGCGATCGCCTTGTCCCGGGTCATCCCCGAGTCGCGTACCGGCGCCAGCACCTTCAGCTCCGGTGCCAGCGCCATCACGCCGACCTCGAAACGCACCTGGTCGTTGCCCTTGCCGGTACAGCCGTGGGCGATGGCCCCGGCGCCGAAGGTGTGCGCCGCCTCCACCAGGTGACGGACGATCACCGGCCGCGACAGCGACGAGATCAACGGATAGCGGTCCATGTACAGGGCGTTCGCCCGGATGGCGGGGGCGACGAACGAGCGGGCGAACTCCTCCCGCGCGTCGACCACGACCGACTCCACCGCCCCGCAGGTCAGGGCACGCTGCCGGATCACCTCGAGATCCTCGCCACCCTGACCGACGTCGACGGCCAGGGCCACGACCTCGGCACCGGTCTCCGCGCCGATCCACCCGATGGCCACGGACGTGTCCAGACCACCCGAATATGCCAGTACCACGCGGTCAGTCACCGCTGATCAACCTTTCCTCTCTGCGTTTCCGCGTTCCCGGGCTGTGGCCCCGGGGTGTGCCCCTGGGCTGTCGTGCCGTTGTGCCCGTCAGGCGTTGGTATGCCTGTCAGGCGTTGGTGCGCCCGTCAGGCGTTGTGCCCGGCCCCGGCAACGGCTGTCGCCAGGGCCCGTGTTTTCCGGGCCCGTACCTTTTTCCGGGCCCGTACCTGGAGCATCGGTGGGTGGTCCCCGTCCTGTTCTGGCCGGGAAAGCGCTTCGGTCGAGAAAGCGGGTACGGAAACGGCTACCGCGACGACCGTCCGTCCCTCACTTTCATGCTTCGACGAAGCTCGATCACGGGTCATTGATCGATTGTGGAACGCATCCAAGCCGTCTGACCGACGCTCCCGCCGGTCAGGCGGCTGAGCTGAAGAGTGGCTGGCCGTCGTGGCTGAACCTGTCGGGCCAACCGGTCGGCTAGCCGCCTGGGGCGGAGCCGGGGTCGACCAGGCCGACGAAGGAGTCGCGGGCGCGGCCCTCGGCCAGGCCGAGCAACCGGGCGGCCAGCTCGGGCCCGGTCGGACCGTCACCGGCGGTGGGCGGGCTACCGGCGGCCACCCGGGCCGACCGGCACACCACCAGCACCGTGTCGTCCCCGGCGATGGTGCCCATGACCTCCGGCAGCGACGCGCGGTCCAGGGCCGAGGCGAACAGCTGCGCGGCGCCCGGCGGGGTCCGCAGGACCAGCAGGTCGCCGTTGGCCTCGGCCGAGACCAGCAACTCCTCGCAGAGCCGGCCCAGCGGCAGCCGCACCGACTCGGCCGGCGCCAGGTTGACGTCGACGGCGTAGACGAGCCCGCCCTGCGGGCTGCGCACCTTGGTCGCGCCGAGATCCTCCAGGTCGCGTGACAGCGTCGCCTGCGTGACCTGGACGCCTTCGGCCGCCAGCAGCCGAGCCAGCTCCGTCTGCGAGCGCACCGGCTGCCGGGCGATCAGGGCCGCGAGCCTGACCTGGCGGGCGTGCTTGGTCAGCGGCGCGGCCGCGTGCCGCACCGTCGCGGGCGGCTGCGCGGCCACGGCGCTCTCGTGTCCCTGCGTCCCGGCCACCTGCGCGGCCGTGGCGGCTTTGGCCACCTGGGTGGTTGCGGTGGCTCTGCCCGCCCGAGCGGTCGCGGTGGCTCCGGCCGCCTGCGTGGTGGTCGCGGTGGCGTGACCCCGGCGGCCCGTCATGGCGTGGCCTGCCCGGTCAGCGCGGCGGGGAGCGGGTGCGCCGCCGTGTCACCCGGCCGGCCGGCGGCCCGGTCACACTCGTCCAGCAGGGACGGATCCAGCAGGAACGACAGGAGCGCCTTCTGCGCGTGCAGCCGGTTCTCGGCCTGGTCGAAGACGACCGAACGGGGGCCGTCGATCACGGAGCCGGCGATCTCCAGATCGCGGTGCGCCGGTAGGCAGTGCATGACGATCACATCGTCGTCGGCCGCCTCGACCGCCTTCTCGTCCAGCTGGTACCGCTGGAAGACCAGCGACCGGCTCTCGTCCTGATCGTCCTGGCCCATCGACGCCCAGACATCGGTGTAGAGCACGTCCGCGCCGGCGGCGGCCAGCAGCGGGTCGTGGGTCACCACAATCTCCCCACCGGTGGTGGTCGCGATCTCGTTGGCCTGCCGGACCACCTGCTCGAACGGCTCGTACCCGGGCGGGGAGGCGACCCGCACCCGCATCCCGGCCAGCGCGCCGGCAAGGACCAGCGAGTGCGCGACGTTGTTCCCGTCCCCGAGATAGGCCAGGGTCAGCCCGGCCAGGGCACCTTTCTTCTCCCGGATCGTCTGCAGGTCGGCGAGTGCCTGGCACGGGTGGGCGTGGTCGGACAGCGCGTTGACCACCGGCACCGACGCGGCCGCGGCCAGCCGTTCCAACCGCTCCTGCGCGAACGTCCGTATGACGATCATGTCGACGTACCGGCTGAAGACGGCGGCCGTGTCCTCGATGGACTCGCCCCGGCCGAGCTGGGTGGTCGCCGCGTCCACCACCACCGGATGCCCGCCGAGCTCGGCCACGGCGACGTCGAAGGACAGCCTGGTCCGGGTGGAGGGCTTCTCGAACAGCAGCACCACCGACCGGCCGGCGAGCGGCCCGGGCCCGCCGCTGCCCGTACGGTCGCCCGTGCGGCGGGCCGCCTTCAGCCGGTCCGCCGCGTCCAGGATGGCGGCCTGTTCGGCCGAGGTCAGGTCGGTGTCGAGGAGGAAGTGCCGGATCGTCATGGGACGGCGTCCAAGGTGGACATGGTGGGGGGCGCCGGCGGGCGCGGGGCCGTATCCCCGGCATGCCGCTTCGCGACACGCCGGGTCCCCACACGCGGGACGCTGTCGGAGTGCACCGTCATGCGCTGACCTTAGAACGTCCGGTGGTGGACCGTGCCGACCCGGCTACCGCGCCACCACCGGTGCCGTCGGTGCCGGCCGCGCCATCGGTCCTGTCGGCGCTGGCGGCGGTCACCGCCTGGTCTGCGATGGCCGGCAGCGCGGCGACGAACTCGTCGGCGTCCGCGGCCGAGAGCACCAGCGGTGGGGCCAGCCGGACCGCGTCCGCGCTCACCGCGTTGACCAGGAAGCCCGCCTCACGGGCCGCGGTCTCGAAGGCGGCGGCGAACGGCGCGTCGAGCTCGATCGCCAGCCACAGCCCACGGCCGCGGACCCCGGTCACACCCGCGGCGCCGGCGCCGCGGATCCCGTCGGCGAGCAGGCCCCCCACCCGCACCGCGTTGTCGATCAGACCGTCCCGTTCGATGGTGTCCAGCACGGCGAGCGCGGCCGCGCAGATGACCGGCCCCCCGCCGAAGGTGCTGCCGTGCTCACCGGGACGCAGCAGCTTCCCCGCCGGGCCGAAGCCGACGCAGGCCCCGATCGGCAGGCCGCCCCCGAGCCCCTTGGCGAGGGTGACAACATCCGGGACGACGCCCTCGACCTGGTGCAGGAACCAGGCGCCGGCCCGGCCGATACCGCTCTGCACCTCGTCCAGGACGAGCAGCGCGCCGGCGCGGTCGCAGATCTCCCGGGCCGCCTTCAGGTAGCCCACCGGCGGCGCGACCACACCGCCCTCGCCCAGCGTCGGTTCCAGGAACACCGCGGCGGTGCGCTCGCCGACCGCGTCCGCCAGCGCCGCGGCGTCACCGTAGGGGACGAAACGCGCGCCGGGCAGCAGCGGTTCGAACGGCGCCCGTTTGGACGGCTGACCAGTGATCGACAGAGCGCCCAGGGTCCGCCCGTGGAACGAGCCCTCGGCCGCGACGATCTCCTCACGGCCCGTCCGCCGGGAGATCTTGATGGCGGCCTCGTTGGCCTCCGCCCCGGAGTTGCAGAAGAACACCCGGCCGTCGGCGCCGCCGAGCAGCCCCAGCAGACGCTCGGCCAGGACGATCTGCGGTTCGTTCACGTACAGGTTGGACACGTGGCCCAGGCGGCCGATCTGGTCGCGGACGGCCTCCTGTACCGCCGGGTGGCAGTGCCCGAGGACGCTCACGGCCACCCCGGCGATCAGGTCCAGGTATGCGCGACCGTCGGCGTCCCACACCCTGGTCCCCGCCCCGCGCTCGAGCGCGATCGGCGGGCGGCCGTAGGCCGTCATGATCACAGCGTCCCGGCGGTTGAGCAGGTCGTCGTTCACAGGGCTCCTCCCGTGGCGGGGTCTGCTCCTACAGCAGAGGTTGGCGTGCTCGGTCCCGTGACGGGACCGTCCGGAACACCGTTGGGCACGGCGAGCCCGCCCGGGACGGATCCAGCCAGGACGGTGCCGGCCGCGGCGGTGCCGTCCACGGCGGTGGCGGCCGTGGCGGGGCGGGCGGGCTGCGCGGGAGCGGCCACCGCCGGGGCGGCGTCCGGTGTGATCAGGGTGCCGATGCCGTCGTCGGTGAAGACCTCCAGCAGGACGGCATGCGCCACCCGGCCGTCGAGGACGTGCGCCTGCGGGACACCGCCGTGCACCGCCCGCAGGCACGCCTCCATCTTCGGGATCATGCCGCTGGCCAGCGTGGGCAGCAGATCCGCCAGCTCACCGGCGGTCAGCTCACTGATCACCTCGTCGCTGTGCGGCCAGTCCGCGTACAGCCCCTCGACGTCGGTGAGGATGACCAGCTTCGCCGCGCCGAGCGCGGCGGCGAGCGCCGCGGCGGCGGTGTCGGCGTTGACGTTGTACACCCCGCCGTCGATCCCGCGGGCCACCGTGGCGACCACCGGGACCTTGCCGGAGTCGAGCAGGGCGGTCACCGTCTCGGGGGCGACCTCGACGACGTCGCCGACCAGGCCGATGTCGACCTCCTCGCCGTCCACGATCGCCGAGCGCCGCCGGGCGGTGAACAGGTTGGCGTCCTCACCGGAGAGGCCGACGGCGAACGGGCCGTGGTTGTTGACCAGCCCGACGACGTCCCGGTTGACCTGGCCGACCAGCACCATCCGGACGATCTCCATCGTCTCCGGGGTGGTCACCCGCAGYCCGCCGGCGAACACCGACTCGACCCCCAGCCGGTTGAGATGCGCGGTGATCTGCGGCCCGCCGCCGTGGACGACGACCACCCGCAGGCCCGCGTAGCGCAGAAAGACCACATCGGCGGCGAAGGCCTCGCGCAGCGCCGGGTCCTTCATCGCGTGCCCGCCATACTTGATCACGATGGTGGCGCCGTGGAAGCGCGACAGCCAGGGCAGTGCCTCGATGAGCACCTGGGTCTTGGCCAGGGCGGCATGGCCCCGCACGAGCGTCGCAGGCCGGCCCGGGGCGGGTGCGGCGCTCACGTCGAGTATGCCGAGTTCTCGTAGACATAACCGTCGGTGAGGTCGTTCGTCCAGACCGTCAGTTCGCTGCCGCCGGCGCGCAGGTCGATGCGGATGGCGACCTCCCGGCCGGTCAGGTCAACAAGCTCGCGTTGCTCCCCCGGGGCACCGTCGCGACACACCCACACCCCGTTGATCGCGACGTCGACGGCGTCGGGCTCGAACGCGGCGCGGGTGGTCCCCACCGCCGCGAGCACCCGGCCCCAGTTCGGGTCGTTGCCGTAGAGCGCGCACTTGAGCAGGTTGCACCGGGCCACCGCCCGGCCGACCTCAAGGGCGTCGTCCTCGCCGGCCGCGCCGGTGACGGTGACCGCGATCGTCTTGGTCGAGCCCTCGGCGTCGGCGACCAGCTGCCCGGCCAGGTCGGCGCAGGTGTCGGCCACCAGCCCGCCGAGCGTCCCGGCGTCGACACGCACCCCGGACGCGCCGCTGGCCAGCAGCAGCACAGTGTCGTTGGTGGACATGCAGCCGTCGGAGTCCACCCGCTCGAAGGTGGTGCGGCAGGCGTCCCGCAGCAGCCGGTCGGCGGTCGGCGGGTCGACGACCGCGTCCGTGGTCACCACCACCAGCATCGTGGCGAGCGCGGGCGCGAGCATGGCGGCGCCCTTGGCCATCCCGCCGACCGTGACCCCCGCCGCCGCGCGCACCGCCTGCTTGCTGACGGTGTCGGTGGTGCGGATCGCCTCGGCGGCGGCGGCGCCACCGGTCGCCGACACCTCGGTGATCGCTTTGGCCACGCCGGGCAGCAGCAGGTCCATGGGCAGGCGCACCCCGATCAGGCCGGTCGAGCAGACGGCGACCTCGCCGGCTCCCAGCCCGAGCAGGGCCGCGGCGTGCTCGGCGGTGTGGTGCGTGTCGGCGAAGCCGGCCGGGCCCGTGCAGGCGTTGGCGCCGCCGGAGTTCAGCACGACCGCCCGCAGCCGGCCGTCGGCGAGCACCTGCCGGGACCATCGCACCGGCGCGGCCTGCACCCGGTTGCGGGTGAACACCCCCGCGGCCGTGTCGAGAGGGCCGTCGTTGACGACGAGGGCGACATCCGGACGTCCGGAGGGCTTGAGCCCGGCCGCCACGCCCGCGGCCCGGAAGCCGGCCGGCGCCGTGACGCTCATGATCCGATCCTCACGGTCATGCCTCCTGCCCGCGGATGACTGGATGACTGTGGTGTGCCGCCGGACAGCCGAGACTCGCCCGCGGGCGAGCGCCGGTGGCGGGGCCGGGTCACGGGGCCACTCCCTGCGCGGTCAGGCCGGTGCTCTCCGGCAGGYCGAGCATGAGGTTCGCGCACTGCAACGCCTGGCCGGCGGCGCCCTTGCACAGGTTGTCGATGGCGGCGACAACCACCGCCCGTCCCGCCTGCTCGTCCGCCGTGACCTGCAGGTGGACGGCGTTGCCGCCGAGAGTCGCCGAGGTGTGGGGCCAGCGGCCCGGCGRCAGGACCCGCACGAACGGCTCGTCGACGTAGGCCGTGAGCAGCGCGCCGCGCAGGGCGTCCGTGGTCACCTCGGTGTCTTTTTCGGTGCCTTTTCCAGCGCCTTCTCCGCGGAGGCGGGCGGTGCAGGTGGCGAGGATGCCGCGCGGCATGGGCGCGAGCACCGTGGTGAACGACATCGACACGGGTGTGTCGACCAGCCCGCCGAGAGCCTGGAGGATCTCCGGGCGGTGCTGGTGGTTGCCGACCTTGTAGGCGGTCAGGTCGCTCATGACCTCGCTGCCGAGCAGGTTCACCTTGGGTGAGCGGCCGGCGCCCGAGGTGCCGCTGGCCGCCACGACGACGATGTCCTCGGTCTCGACCAGCCCCGCGGCCAGCAGCGGGGCGAGGGCGAGGGTGACCGCGGTCGGATAGCAGCCGGGGGCCGCCACCCGGTCGCTGGCCCGGATCGCCTCCCGCGCCGCGGGCAGCTCCGGCATCCCGTACGTCCACGTGCCCGCGTGCTCGCCGCCGTAGGCCCGGCGCCAGGCCTCGGCGTCGACGAGCCGGTGGTCGGCGCCCAGGTCGATGACGCGGACGCCGGCCGGCAACGTCGCCGCCACCGCGGCGGACGCGCCGTGCGGGAGCGCGAGAAAGACGATGTCGGCGTCGGCCTCGGTGAGGGCCGACGTGTCGACGAAGGCCCGGCCCGCGAGGTCGGGCAGGTGCGGGTGGACCTCGGTGACGTCGCGCCCGGCCGACGAGCCCGCCGCCAGCGGGCCGATCTCGAGTTCCGGATGCCCGAGCAGCAGGCGCAGCAGTTCCCCGCCCGCGTACCCGCTGGCTCCGGCCACCGCCGCTGTCATCCCCATGGCGTCCCCATGAATGAAAACTTATACACATGTCATCATGGTCATGCAAGCATGACCGCCCGGAACGCCCGGACGCCGCCATTGCCCTTCAGCGACCCTGAAGGTCTCGGTGGCCTCGACGGTCAGAAGCCGGACACTCCCGATCCCGGCCATGCCGGACGGTCGACGCTGGCAGATGTCGCTGGAACAGACCAACAGCCGCCCCGGACGACACCACGGCGGAATCGTCGATGTCCCGCTGACGAGCCCGGCAGACAGGTCCGGCGGACAGGTCCGGCGGACGGGCCCGTCCGGGCGGTCGGGACGCCAGGAAGATGTCGAGAGAGCGGAGGGGAACGCGACATGACAGGCGCGATGACGGCCGCGGCTGCACCCGCCGGGCTTCTCAGCAGCGCTCCGAATGGTTGGCACACCATGACACGGCGGACAACCGCGGCACCGCGTGCGGCCGTTGGGCAGCCGCCCACCGAATGTGTGCCCACCGAATGCGTGCTCACCGGATGTTCGCCCGCCGGATGCGTAACCCGGGTTCCGACCGCGGCGACGGTAACCGCTGGCGCGCCACATCGGACGGGGCCACGATGACGTTCTTCGGCGTGTACCTGGCACTCCTCCTGATCCTGCTGATCATCATCGTCGGTACGCGGGTCGTCCTGTCACGCTCCCCTGACATACCGCCCGCGGATCCGCGCAGCTTCCCCCTCGACGATCTGGGCTTCCTCGCCGGCGGGGCGAAACGGGCAGTCGAAGCGGCAGTGGTGGCCCTGCACGACGAAGGCCGGGTCGCCCCGGGTAGCCGGCGTTCCGCGCTTGTCGCGGCCGGCCCCCCGCCGGTGGGCGGGCAGACCATCACTCGTACGGTGTACGACGCCATCGCCGCGGCAGGTGAGACCCGCCTCGCCCGCGTCACACGGATCGTCGCGGGCAGCCCGGCCACACGGGCCACCCGCGCCGGATTACAGACGGCGTACCTGGTACCGCCCGCGGAACAGGCCCGTAGGCTCCGGCGGCTACGCCGCACCTTCCTGATCATGGTGGCTGTGGGTGTCGCCGGCCTCCCCTTCGCCGCCGCGGCCGGTGACCTCGGCGCCTTCTTCTACCTACCAGCGGCGTTCATGATGTCCGTGGTCGCCGCCGTCGCGACGATCGTCCCGCCGACCACACACGCCGGACGCCGGCTCCTGCGGGACGCGCGGGTACTCGCACGGAGCCTCGGCCTGGGCGGGATTCCCGGACAGCGTGGGGTGGCCGTGGCACTGTTCGGCCCGATCGTGCTGTGGCGGACCGATCCCCTGCTCGCGCGGCAACTCGGTCTACCGTTCGTCGCCACATCTTCGGGGGGCTCACACGCTTCCTCCTCGGGCGGCGACTCGTCGTATGACAGTGGCTCCTCCTGCGGCGGCGGTAGCGGATGCGGCGGTGGTGGCGGCTGTGGTGGCGGCAGCGGCGGATGCGGTGGCGGCAGCGGCGGATGCGGTGGCGGCTCCTCCTGCGGTGGCGGCGGCTGTGGTGGTGGCGGATGACCGCGCCTGGACGTGACAGCGGTACGTTGCTCCGGGGACTGGGGATCGGCTGGCGGCCGGAACTCGCCGCATTCATCGCCGAGCGGCGGGAGCTGGGCTTCGTCGAGGTGACAGCCGAGGCCCTGCACACCCACGGCCCGCTGCCAGTCGGCCTCGACGACCTGATCGAGCGTGGCATGCCGGTGGTGCCGCACGGCGTCAGCCTCGGGCTCGGCGGCACCGAACCGCTCCAGCCGGCGCGCGTGGCGCACCTGGCCGCCGTCGCCGAACGGGTGCGGGCACCCCTGGTGAGCGAACATGTCGCGTTCGTACGGGCCAACGGCCTCGAAGCCGGCCACCTGCTGCCGGTCCCGCGCACCCGCGAGGCCATGGATGTGCTGGTCGCGAACGTGCGGACGCTGTCCGCCGAGCTCGCGGCACCACTCGCCCTGGAGCATCCGGCTGCCCTGCTGCGCTGGCCCGAGGCGGACTTCGGCGAGGCCGACTTCCTCACCGAACTGGCCGAACGCACCGGTGCGCTGCTCCTGCTGGACCTCGCCAACCTGCACGCCGACCAGATCAACCACGGGGTCGACCCGCACCGCTTCCTCGACGCGTTGCCGTGGGAGCGTGTCGCCTACATCCACGTGGCCGGTGGGGTGGTGCGCGACGGGCTCTACCACGACACCCACACCCACCCCGTCACCGATGCGGTCCTTGACCTGCTGTGCGAGGTAGCCGATCGCTGCGCGGACCAGCCCACCAGCACCGATCATGCCGTCACGGACTCCGGCGGAATGCCAGCAGTCATGCTTGAACGCGACGGCCGCTACCCGTCCGTCCGGGAACTCACCGGCGAGCTGAACACCATCGCCACCGCGGTTGGACGCCCTCCTGCCGCAACCGGACGGCCTCTCACGGTTGTCTCCACGCCGCGAACCGGACAGCGGACCGAACCAACGCGGCAGGACCGGCCGACCAGGGCAGCTGAACCAGGCGAGCCGGGTAGACCAGGTAGACGAGACAGACGCGGTGGGCTGAGCGGACCGGACCGTGTCGAGCCGGGCAGGGATGCCGGGCATGACGGCGATACCGCGGGCAACCTGCGGCAGGCACAGGGCGAGCTCATCCGTGCGCTGGTCGGCGGGGGGCCGGCCCCCGTCGGATTCGATCCGGGCCAGGTCGAATCGACCCGGGTCGCGCTGCTGCGCAAACGCGCGGACGCGGTCGCCCGGACCTGGCCGGCGCTGTCCTGCCTGCCCGGCTTTCACGCCAGGTTCGCCGCGTTCGCGGACGGTCGCCCACCCGCCGGGGCGTACGCCGACGGGGTGGCCTTCGCCCACGCGGCCCACAGCGATCTCGACCGCGAGGCGCGGGCCGAACAGCTGGTGGCAGCGCTGGCACGCAGACGGCTGGCACGCAGACGGCTGGCACGCAGATGGCTGGCAGTTGCCACAGACCGGCGCGGCGGCGGGCGTCCACTCGTCGCGATACGAGTGCCGTTCCTGGGAATCCGCGTCCTCGGCCTCGACCGCGAGAACGACTGACCGCGCGAGAACGACCGACCTGACGAGAGCGGCTGGCAGAGCCAGGTCAGCCGAGACAGGTCAGGTGCGCAGAACAGCGCCGGTCAGCCGCGCAGCCTCGGCGATCGCCGCGTCCCGTGCAGCATTGGCCTCCTGGGCGGTCAGCGTCCGGTCCACCGCCCGCAGCCGCAGACCGAACGCGAGCGACCGCTTTCCCTCACCTATCTGGGATCCCTCGTAGACGTCGAAGAGGGTCAGAGCCTCCAGCAGGTCACCGGCACCGCGGCGCAACCCCTCGGTGACACGCGCCACCGGCACGCCGGCCTCGACCACCAACGCGATGTCACGGTCGGCCGGCGGGTAGGTGGACACCGCCGGGGCGGTGACCGGCGGGCGCGCCAACGCGATCTCGAGCACCGTGTCGAGGTCGAGCTCCATGGCGCAGGTTCGGGCCGGCAGCCCATACGCCGCGATCACGCGCGGATGCAGTTCCCCGGCGTACCCGACCACCTGGCCGTCCGCTGACAGGCGCGCGCACCGGCCCGGATGCCACGGTGTCAGCGCGTCCGCCGTCACCGTCAGGTCCACACCGGTGGCCGCCGCGACGGTGTGCGCCGCGTCGACGGCGTCCTGCCAGGTCGTCGGCTGCCCAGGCCCCCACCAGCCGGCCGGCTCGCGGCGGCCGGTCAGGACGACGGCCACCAGCCTGGGCTGCTCGGGCAGGACGGCGTTGAGCGCGGCGATCTCGGCGTCGCCGGGCCGGTGGTCGACCGCCGGAGTCGGCGGTGTGACCACCGGTGTGGTGGCCGTGGCTCGGAAGACCAGCCCGGTCTCGAACAGGGCCAGATCGACCTGCCCCCGGCCGATGTTGCGGACAGCCGCGGCGAACAGCCCCGGCAGCAGGGTGGTACGCAGGTTGGCGGCGTCCTCGGCGATCGGGTTGGCGATCCGGACCGTCGCCKCCCGCGCGTCGTCGCTGGTGAGTCCGAGCCGGTCCGGGGTGTCGTCCCCGACGAACGGGATGGTCAGGACCTCCACGTAGCCCTGGTGGGCAAGGGCGGTGCCGACCGCCCGGCGGATCCGCTGGCCCTGGGTGAGGCCGCGGCCCGCGGGCAGCCGTGGGAGGGTCACCGGGATCGTGTCGTACCCCTCCAGGCGCATGACCTCCTCGACCAGATCGGCGGGCCGGGTCAGGTCGGGACGCCAGGACGGCGGGGTGACCAGCAGTGCGCCGTCCCCGAGATGGTCGCTTTCGGTGGCGCCGCTCCTGGCGGCACCGGTCCCGGGACCGGTGGCGCCGCTCCTGGCGGCACCGGTCCCGGGACCGGTGGCGCCGCTCCTGGCGGCACCGGTCCCGGGACCGCCGGTCCCGAAGCCGCCGGCCCCGGCGGCTCTGGCCCCGGCGGCGCTGTCGATCGAGGCGAGGGGAGCGGTCGGCGTCACGGGGACACCGACGTTGGCGCTGGTGCCGACGCCCACGCCATTTCCCGTGTCAACGCTGTCTCCCGGACCAACATCGGTGGTATCCGCGCTGCCGACCGGCGCGGCGGTACCGGCCACGCCGGGGCCAGCCGGCGCGCCGGCACCGGGGATGGCGTCGGCGACCGTGCAGCCGACCTCGACCAGCCGTCGGCGGACGACCTCCGCCGGATAGGGACGCCCGCCCAGCCGGGCCGTCTCGCCCAACGGGAAGGTGATGGGCCGCGGCGCCGGACGGTGATCGATATCGGTCACCCCGGCCTCGGCGGTGGCGCCGGCGAGTTCGGTGAGCAGGCGCAGGGCGGCACGGGCCGCCGCCGGCGCGAGCGCGGGGTCGACGCCGCGCTCGAACCGGCGGGACGCCTCGGAACCGAGCTGGTGGCGCCGGGCCGTGCGGGCCACCGCGACCGGGTCGAAGTGGGCGGCCTCAATGAGGATCTCGGTGGTGTCAGCGGAGATCTCGGTGGAGGCGCCACCCATGACCCCGGCGAGCGCCACCGGCCCGGAGTCGTCGGCGATGACGAGGTCCTCCGGGTCAAGTTCGCGTTTGACGCCGTCGAGGGTGACCAGCCGCTCCCCCTCGCGGGCACGGCGCACCACGATCGGGCCGGACAGTTTCGCCCGGTCGAAGGCGTGCAGCGGCTGCCCCAGCCCCAGCATGATCAGGTTCGTGACGTCGACCGGTACCGAGATGGGCCGCATACCCGACAGGGCGAGCCGCCGGGCCAGCCGCAGCGGCGTGGCCGCGTCCGGCCGGACCCCGGTGACGACCCGGGCGACATACCGGCCGCAGGCGGCGGTGTCCTCCACCACGACCGGGTACCCCGCCGCGCCCTGTCCAGCTCCGACCTGTTCGGAGGCGGCCTGTTCGGACGCGGCCCCGGCCGGGTCGTCGAAGGGCAACCCGAACGCGGTCGCCGCCTCCCGGGCGATCCCGCGCACGGACAGGCCGTAGCCGCGGTCCGGGGTGACGGCGATGTCCAGCACGTCGTCGGCGAGGTCCAGCAGCTCGGCGACGTCGGTCCCCACCGGGGTGTCGGGCGGCAGGACGAGGATCCCGCTGTGGTCGTCGCCGATGCCCAGCTCGCTGGCCGAGCAGATCATCCCCTCGCTGAGCTGTCCGTAGGTCTTGCGGGCGGTGATGGTGAAACCACCGGGCAGCACCGCGCCGGGCAGGGCGACAGCCACCCGGTCACCGACGGCGAAGTTGAACGCGCCGCAGATCACCCCTCGGGTGGCGGCCTCAGCCACCCGGACCTGCACCCAGCGCACATCCTTCTTCTTCGTCCGGACGATTTCGATCGAGACCACCTCGCCGACGACGACGCCGGCAAGGTCATGCCCGACCGACTCGACGGCCTCCACCTCGAAACCGGCCCGGATGAGCGCGTCGGCGACCGCCTTCGCCGGCGGCAGGGCCGGGACGACCTCCCGCAGCCACGACATCACGATCTTCATGGTCAGTTCCCCGTCCCGAACGAGAGGCCGAAGCGGACGTCCCCGTCGACGAAGTCCCGGATCTCGTGGACATCGTGGCGGATCATCGCGGCGCGTTCCAGGCCCATCCCGAACGCGAAGCCGCTGTAGCGGGCCGGGTCGACCCCGCAGGCGACCAGCACGTTCGGGTCGACCATCCCGCAGCCCCCGACCTCGATCCAGCCCTCGTCGGAGCACACCCGGCACGGCTGGCGGGCCGGCTCGCCCCGGCAGGCGAAGCAGGTGACGTCGAGCTCGGCCGACGGCTCGGTGAACGGGAAGTAGGACGGCCGCAGCCGGGTGGCCAGCCCCGAGCCGAACAGCGCCTGGGCGAAGGCCTCCAGCGTCCCGCGCAGGTCGKCCATGGTGATGCCCTCGTCCACCGCCAGGCCCTCGAGCTGGCCGAACACCGGCGAGTGCGTGGCGTCGATCGCGTCGTTACGGTACGTCCGCCCCGGGCAGACCACGTACACCGGCAGCGGACGGGACAGCAGGGTGCGGATCTGCACCGGCGAGGTGTGTGTGCGCAGCAGCAGCCCGCTGCCCACCGGGTCGACGTAGAGGGTGTCGTGCGAGCTGCGGGCCGGATGGTCCGGGCCGAGGTTCAGCGCCTCGAAGTTGAACCAGTCGTGCTCGACCTCCGGCCCCTCGGCCACCTCGTAGCCCATCGCCACGAACACGTCCACCAGATGGTCGGACAGGGTGGACAGCGGATGGCGGGCCCCGCCCGGCCGGCGGGTGCCGGGCAGGGTGACGTCGACGCGCTCCTCGACGAGCACGCGGGCGTCCCGCTCGGCGGTCAGCTCGGCCAGCCGGGCCTCGTAGGCCGCGCGGACGGCGGCGGCGGCGGCGTTGTGCCGGCGTCCGGCCTCGGCCCGTTCGGACTGGGGCAGGGCGCCGAGCGCGCGGCGGGCGAGCGCCAGGGGTGCGCCCCGGCCGTCGAGGTGCAGGGTCCGCAGCGCGGCGAGCTCGTCGAGGTCGCCCGCGGTGGCGATCGCGGCGGACGCCTGGACGCGCACCTCCTCGAGCCGGTCGGGGTCGAGCGCGCCGGGATCCACCGGCGCCGGGTCGCCACGCTGCGAGCTGGGACGCTGCGAGCCGGGGCTGCCCGGCTCCGTGCGCTTCGAGGCGGCACCCTTCGAGGCGGCACCCTCCGAGGCGGCACCCTCCGAGACGGCACCGTCCGAGGCCGCGCCGCTCGAGGCGGCACGAGTCGAGCCGGGACGGTCCGCGCCCGGACGATCCGGGCCGGTGTGCTCCGGAGCGGTGCGTCTGGAGTTGGAGTCGCCTCCGGCGCTCGCTGCCGAGGGGTCGGGCACGTCCGACCGGTGTGGGTCGGCGCTCTGTGTGGACGGGGRCACGCTGGTCATCCTCGTTGATGGTGTTGCTCGTCGATGGCGGTTGTCCGCCGGCGGTGTGTTCTGCGTCTGTGTCACGGGTGTCTGTGTTACGGGTGTTGTGTCCGGGTCCGGGGCCGTCGGTGGTGCCGGTTGGGACCCGCACCGGTTCCCCGCCACGGTATGGGAAGTCCGCCCGCCGCGGGCAGGCCGCCAGGCCGGTCCAGGCCGCTCGTCGAGCCGGTGCTCCTTGGCCGGGGTGGATGTCGCTCGGCCGAAGCGAGTGGAGCCTGCCCGGGGAAGGATGATCCCTGGCCCGGTGTGCTCGGCACGACCGACCAGGCCCGGGTCGGGGCGCCCGCCGGGTGGTCACCGCTTCTCGCGTCCGGGTCGGACGACCGTCCGTCCGGATCGGACCGGCCCCGCCGCCGGGGCGTCCCCGCCACCGGGCTGGCGGCGGACCGGACGGGCCGGCGGGCCGGGACGGTCAGGCGAAGACCGGCGCCCCGGCGGGCACCACGAATCGAAACTCCGCGCCGCCGCCGGGCGCCCGGCCGACCGTGATGCTCCCGCCGTGGGCCTCGATGAGCGCCCGGGCGATGTAGAGCCCGAGGCCGGTGCCGTTCCCGCGGGTGGCCCCGCGCCAGAACTTCGTGAAGACCCGGGACGCGCTCGCCTCGGGCACGCCGTCGCCCTCGTCGGCCACGGTGACCTCGGCTCCGCTCGGGGTGCCGCGCATGACGATGGTGACGGTGCCGGCGCCGTGCCGCAGGGCATTGTCCACCAGGTTGTGCAGCACCTGTTCGATCTTGTCGGAGTCGAGCCACATCTCGGGCAGCTCGCCCTCGGTGCGGACCACGAACCGGTCGTGGGTGGCCTCACCCGCCGCGACCTTGCCGTCGACGACCCGGCGCAGGGTCTGCCCGAGGTCCACGATCTGCTTGCGCATCTGGATCCGGCCGGAGTCGATACGCGAGACGTCGAGCACCTCCGCGAGCAGCCGGGTCACCCGGTCCGCATCGGTGTTGACGGTGTTGAGCATCAGCTTCTTCTGCTCTTCGGTGAAACGGTCCCACTTCGCCAGCAGGGTGGCGGTGAAGCCCTTGACGCTCGTCAGCGGCGAGCGCAGCTCGTGGGCGACAGTCGAGACCAGGTCGGCGCGATTGCGCTCCATGCGCTCCCGGCTGGCGGTGTCCCGCAGGGACAACGAGACGTGCGCCAACTGCCCGTCCACCCGGACATAACGAACAGTGACATTGAGGTCGTGCTCGTCACCCTGGCGGGCCAGGGTGAGGCGGCGTTCGGGCTGACCGGTCACCCTCGGCAGGCTGCGGGTGACCCGCGAGCACTCCCACCAGTCGTTGCCCCGCTCGTCCAGCAACGGCAGGACTTCGGTGAGGTGCTGGCCCGGGGTCGTGGCGGCGGACACACCGGTAATCCTGGCGGCGGCCGCGTTGAACACCTCGATCCGGCCCTCGCGGTCCACGATCACGATCCCGTCCGGGAGATCGTCCCAGTTCATCGGCAGCACGGGTGGCGGCTGGGCGGTGGCGGCCTCGCGGCGGGCCACCCCGTCCGCCCGCGGACCGGGGGCGGGCAGCGCATCCCCGTCGACCTCTGGCCTGCGGGCCTGGTCGGGAGCCGACGTGACCGTGTGCGTCACAGCCGTTCACCTCCCCCGACGCCTGCCGCGCCGGATCCGAGCCTCGCCCGTGCGCGCGCTGACGCGTACAGGCAGATCGCCGTGGCCACCGCAAGATTCAGCGACTCGGCCTGACCGTACACCGGTACCCGAAGTACCGCGTCCGCGGACACTACGGTAGCGCGCGGCAAACCTCGTGCCTCGTTACCGAACAGCCATCCGGTGGGTGTGTCCAACTCCCCCGCGTCATGCGCGGTGTCGATGTCCCGCGGTGCGGAGGGAGTAGTCGCCACGATACGACAACCGTGCTCCCGGATCTGTCGTATGGCGTCAGCCACGCCGATGTCGGTGACGACCGGCAGGTGGAAGATGCTGCCCGCGGACGCGCGGACCGCCTTCCCGCCGAACGGGTCCACCGACGCCCCGGCGAAGATCACCGCGTCCGCGCCGGCGGCGTCCGCCGACCGCACGATCGTCCCCGCGTTGCCCGGATCCTGGGTGTCGACGCAGATCGCCACGAGGCGGGGCGTGTCAAGGTCCGCGATACGGTGGCGTGGCTGCTCGGCCAGGGCGACCACCCCCTGCGGGGTCACGGTCTCCGACAGGGACGCCACCGCCTCGTCCGAGACGACCCGCACCGGTATGCCCGCCGTGCCGACGAGTTCCCCGTACCGGCCGGCCGCGGACGAGCCGACGAATATCTCCCGCAGCGCCCCGGCCGCGAGCCCGGCGGCGACGGCCTGCGGCCCTTCGACCAGAAACTCCCCCCGGACACGCCGAACCGCCGGACGGCGCAGGCGCCGCGCGGCGAGCACCCGCGCCGAACGCGGGCCAACGGGCGGGTCCGAAGCCACCGAGGGACGCGGGACCGAGGTGTGCGGGACAGCGCCGTCCGGCAACCCCCTCAGGCTGCCTGGGGCTGCTGCGCGGTCGCCGGCAGGGCGGCTCGCGCCACTTCGACCAGCGCGGTGAACGCCGCCGGGTCCGTCACCGCGAGATCGGAGAGGATCTTGCGGTCCACCTCCACGCCGGCCAGGCGCAGTCCCTGGACGAACCGGTTGTAGGTCAGCCCGTTCTGCCGGGCCGCGGCGTTGATCCGAGTGATCCACAACTGGCGGAAATCGCCCTTGCGGGCCCGCCGGTCGCGGTAGGAGTAGGTCATCGAGTGCAGGACCTGCTCCTTGGCCTTGCGGTACAACCGGGAGCGCTGGCCCCGGTACCCRCTGGCCTGCTCCAGAACCGTCCGGCGCTTCTTCTGGGCGTTGACCGCCCGCTTGACCCTTGCCATGAGCTGGAGAACTCTCTTTCGGTCGTGGCTGTCAACACCGCGTCGCACGGCGCTGTGCCTGCACAACACCGGTCGCGCGACACCGGTCACACAACGCTGTGCGACACAGCGCTGTGCGACATGACGCTGGTCATACGGCACCGCGTCGCACAGTGCCAGGTCGCGCAACACCGCGTCGCACGGCACCGGGTGGCGCGGCTCCCAGTTGGTGGGAGCGGCCGGCCAGCGGGCCGGAGACAGCATGAGCGTATTCTTCGCGCCGCCGGAGGCCCGCGCCTCCCCCGAGGGGATCAGGGGCCGCCGAGGGCCGGCGAGGTCAGCGTGCCAGCAGCTTCTTGATGCGTCCCTCGTCCGCCGGGCTGAGCCTCACCTCGTTGTCCAGCCGCCTGGTGCGCCGGCTGGACTTGTGCTCCAGCAGATGGTTGCGGTTCGCCCGGCGGCGCACCACCTTGCCGGAACCGGTGATCCGGAACCGCTTGGCCGCGCCGGTGTGGGTCTTCGTCTTGGGCATCTGGGAAATCCTGTAATCGAGCAGTGATTGATCTTTAACTGATCTGTGGCTGAGCGCGCTGAACGGTCGGGTCGTCGGCTGTCGGTCGTCGCCGGTCAGACCCGGGCGGCCGGTTCTGGCGCACGCTGGGGCCGGGAGCCCTTGTGCGGAGCCATCACCATGGTCATGTTCCGGCCGTCCTGCTTGGGCTGGGCCTCGACATAGCCGAGATCCGCGACGTCCGTGGACAACCGCTGCAGCAGCCGGATGCCCAGTTCGGGCCGGGACTGCTCACGGCCACGGAACATGATCGTTATTTTGACCTTGTCTCCGGCCCGCAGGAACCGCACCACGTGGCCCTTCTTGGTCTCGTAGTCGTGCGGATCGATCTTCGGTCGGAGTTTCATCTCCTTGATGACCGTCTGGACCTGGTTCTTACGAGCCTCGCGACGCTTCTGGTCGGACTCGTACTTGAACTTCCCGTAGTCCATGAGCTTGCAGACCGGCGGCCGGGCCGTCGGCGCGACCTCGACGAGATCAAGATCGGCCTCCTGGGCGAGCCGCATCGCCTCGGCGATGGCGACAATGCCGATCTGCTCGCCTTCAGGGCCGACGAGGCGCACCTCGGGCACCCTGATCCGGTCGTTGATGCGGGACTCTGCGCTGATGTGGTTCCCTCCGTGACTCGACGCGCGGACACGACCTGCCGCTGCGGAGCCCTGCGCCCGGTTGACCCGGACACCCGACCGACACGCCGTCATACAACGGCTCGGCCGACCGGCGACCCGGCCGTTGCACTGGCAACAACATCCTGCGCCAGTAACGACATCGGGTGGGAGGCAAGCCTCCGCTTGGCCTTGTTACGGGACCGAGCCGTTAGGGGGCAGAGTCCGGGTAACAAGCGGTCGACCGACAGCGTAGCAGAACGAGCTGGATGCGACGATCACTTGACCATGGGAGGCCAGCCCCCACCGGTCGGCCGATCGTCACGCGGACGTGAACCTCGCCACATGCGCGCGGGCCCACCGACGTCGGCCGATGCCGCTGGCCGGCGCCCCGTTCACACGGCTGCGAGCCACCGCAGCAGGTCGCCGTCGATGGTGGCCATGACCGGGCCGGCGATGTCGAGCACGATGGCGCGATGGCCCGCCCGGACCGCCTCCGCGCCGAGCAGACGCCCCGGGACGGGCACCGGCCGAGCCGCCCGCCGCCACCGGGCCAGGGTGTCGACACTGCTGAAGGCCGGGATCGCGGTCGCGCCGGACGGCACCCGCAACGTCACCAGGACCATCTCGGAGGTCTTCTCCGCCCCGGTGTCGCCGTCGGCCTCCACCAGGCGCGCCTCGATCGCGACGAAGACCCGCGCACCGGCCAGCGCGGCGGCCACCGTCGGCTCGTCCCGGCTGGCGAGAGCGGCCCGCAACATCTCGTCGGCACCGCCCCGGTCGCCCTGGCCGGAGGGGGTCAGCAGCTCCCGCTTCACCGCTCGACCTTACGCATCGCCGCCCGCTCCCGGCGCGCGTCTCCCGCGCACACCCCCGGCGCCCGCGGTCGCGGCCTGTCCCGCGTGCCATGGCGTCCCGATGCCGCTGTCCGCTTCGGGCGGCCCCGCTTCGGGCGGCCCGGTCCGTCCGCCCTCCGGGTGAAGGTCAGCAGATGCCGGGGTCCACCGCGGCGGCGAGCTCACCGAAGGCGGCCCGGGTACGGCGCCGCAGGCCCGACCAGGCCACCGCCCGGCCACCGGCCAGCACGGGGTCGAACGGGACGACGACGATGGTGTGGCCGCGCTCCGCCAGCCGCGCGAGACGGCGGCGCGCGCGGCCGGACCACCGCGTCGGGCCGGTCTCCACCACCGCGATCGTCACGGAGCCGGCCAGCTCACCCCGGCCGCTGCCGGCAAGCCCGTCCAGCGCGTCGTCCACGGCCGACAGCGCCACAGCACTGGCACGCACGGTTAGCACCAGGGCGTCGGCCCGGGCCAGCAGCGCCGCCGGCAACGGGCGGCTCCAGCCCGGCGGGCTGTCGACCAGCGCCACCTCGTACCACTCCCCGACGGCGTCGAGCGCACGGCCGACCTCCTCGACCCGCCCGGCATCCTCGACGCCCCCGGCATCCCCGGCGGGGCGCCCGTCGACGTCCGCGCCGGACGCCCCCATCATGACGTCAGGACCCGTCGATGCCGGGCCCGCCAGACCCACCAGCCCCACCGGCCCCGCCGAGCCCAGCGGCCCCGTCGACACCAGCGGGCCTGCCGGGCCCGTCGCACCGGCGCCGGGGGCGAACCGGCGGATCTCGGGTAACGACGCAGGCAACCCGCTCGCGGCGCGGGCGAGCTCTCCCCGCCCAGGCCCCCGGCCTGTTCCCCGGCCGGCTGGGGGGCCCAGCCGGGCGGCGAGCGCCCCAGGCTGTTCGGGCGACACATCCACCGCGATGATCCGGTCACGGCGGGACGCCACGAGCGCCATCGCGATGCCGGCCGTCACCGTCGTACGTCCACAACCGCCCTCGAGCCCGCCGACGTGCACCCACTGGCACCGGGTCGCGACCATGTCGAGAGCACTGCCGAGGCCACTGCCGAGACCACCGTCGAGGCCACCGTGCCCGGCGGTCAGATGACCCGTCGCGGTGGCACGGGCCTGCGGCAGGCCCGCGGAGACAGGGGCGACACCGGCCCGGAACTCCCCCACGTCCGGAGTCCAGCCCGGCCCGTCCGGCGCCCGCACCGGTGGACGGCCGGCGGCGGCCGGCGCCTCGAGCCCTCCCAGGCCGTCCGTACCCCCTGTACCTGGCCGGATCCCGGCTCCGCCGGCCCCGGCAACACCGTCTCCAGCGGCTTCGGATCCGGCCTGGCCGGGCTCGCCGCCGGCTCCGATGACACCGGCACCAGCGATCCCGGATCTGACGACGACAGCCCCGGCGCCGCCGACAGCCCCGGTGCCGCCGCCCCCGGGGACAGCGGCACCACGTGCGGGGACATCGGAGACAGGGGCTTCGGAGACGGGAACTCCGGCAACGCCGGAGTTCGGGGCACCAGTGTCCGGGGCGGTAGCCCCGCGGACGCTGGATCCGGTGACGTCAGGCCCGGTGCGGCCGCCTTCAGCAACACCAGGCTCAGGAATGCCGGCCCCGGAGACACCGGATCCGGGGATACCGGATCCGGTGTCTCCGGGGCCGGTGTGGCTTCGCTCGCCGCCGCGGGCGGCTGGCCGGGTCTCCCCGCGGGTGGGGCGCGACGGCGTCCGCCTGCCGGCGTCGGCCCGCGTCCCGCCAGGACGTGCTGGCGCACCGTCCCCACGACCACCGGGGCGCGGGCGGCTGGCCCGGCGGCTGACGGTCGCGTCGCGCTCACCTTCCAGGTCGGGCATGCGCAGGCCGAGCAGGGAAACCGGCCTGGCGTCGCCAAGATCCGCTACAGGAGGCATCCCGGACCGGACGTCCTGGATATCGGCCCGGCTGTCGGCGTCCTCGCGGACGCCCCGGAGCCCGTCAGGATCCCCGTACCCGCCCGGCTGGCGCGCGGCATCCGACCCGTGGCCGTCCTCGTCACGCCTTCGCGCGGTCGTCACCGCTCACCACCGCCTCCCCCTCCCGTGGTGGGCCGCACCGGCACCGGCACCGGCCGGAATCGCCCACGAGACGCGACAGCCCCAAATCCGCCGATCCGGGCCACCACGACCACGGTATGCGCCGGCCGTTACGGATACGAGTCTCCTCGACAAGGAACAGTTACATCCTCGGCCCGAACCACCGGAACCACCCGATCTCCCCACCAACGCCAGTAAACAATCCGCCCATGGACACCCAACACGCGGGTCGACATCGGGCCGGAATCCGAGATCGCCCTGTGCCAGGCCGCCGCCTGCCAGATCACCGCCTGCCAGATCACCGCGGCCGGTCCCATCTCGCCCTGGATCAGGCCGATCTCCAGAACCACCCACGCCGCTCACACCCGCCCGCTCGGGACACGGATCCGGATCGGGGCACGGATCCGGCTCGACAAGGACCGATGCCGCTCCCACCCCGTTCACACACACCTCACCCGGAGTGGGCGAAACACCCTGTCAGCCGCTGTCCGGCCAGGAACGACGTTCTGCCCGGGCGGAACGGCCACCGGCCGCGGTGACGGCGTCGGAGCCCTTGTCGAGCGCGAATTTCCATACTTACTGATCGTGTGTTCCGGCCGCTCGTGGCCGGAGTGCCCGAGCAACRGTGTAACACCAACCACCAGCGAGCCGTTTCCGCAGGTGGAGGCCCCGTCATCGGCGGTTACCGGAAGATCCTCTGACAATCCCGCCGGCGATTCCCGCGGCGGGGCGGGGTGTCCGTCTCCCTGTACCGCCTGTCGCRCTGTACCGAGCCTGTCGCGGCTGCCCTGGCGCGGTATGGCCGGACCCCTGACAGGTCGGCGGGCGCGGCACCGGTCGGTATGCGGTGCGGCGGACCGCGGCGTCCAGGCATCCCCGCGGCTCACCGCATCCACATCCACCGCACATGCCGCGCACCGGGGACCTCAGAGGATTCCGAAACGCACGAAGGATGTGAATTCAGTGCTGTCACAGCAGCACTGAATTCACATCCTTGCGCCAATGGGCTGCCGCGTACCGCTTCTCCGGTCGCGGTCACCTGCTGGGAAGGGCGGTTTCCTCGCTGGTTGGTCCGGTGGCCGGCTGGGTGGGGGCTGGGGCCGTGGCGGTACTGGGGGCCGTGGCGGTAGTGGGGGCTGGGGCCGTGGCGGCGGTGGGCGGGCTCGCGGTTCGGCGTGGGAGGAACGCGCTCGCGGTCAGGATGACGGCGACGGTGACGAGGGCGAACCAGTAGACGCCGTGGAAGCCCGCCGTCCCGTCCCCGTCGCCGGGGCCGACGGTCGTCAGGATGAGGGTGACGACGGCGATGCCGATCGCCGCGCCGAGCTGGTTGAGGATGTAGAGCACCGAGCTGCCCTGGGGCACCGACGCCGGGGGCAGGGTCCGGTAGAGCGATCCCATGGTCGGCGCGCCGACGAAGCTCAGCCCGGCGCCGACGACGAAGGCGGCGAGCGCGGGCCACACCTCGCTGGTGTGCCCGCCGACCCGGGTGAACGCCAGCTCGCCGAGGGCCGTGACGACCGCTCCGCCCCGGACGAGGGCGCGGGCGCCGAGCCGGTCGGACAGCCGTCCGGACAGCGGCATGGCGATGACCGCGGCAACGGCGAAGGGGGCGACCAGCAGCCCGGACGCGAGCGTGCCCCGCCCGTGCTGCTGCTGGTAGTAGAGCGGCAGGACGAAGAGGTTCGCGAACATCGTCAGGCCGACCAGCGTCATGATGGCGACGCTCGCGGCGAACCCGGGGTTGGCGAACAGCCGCAGGTCGATCAGTGGTGGCGTACGGCGCGGCGACGGCGCCCGCAGCGCGTGCAGTCCGTACCCGGCGAGCAGTGCCACGGCCGCGGCGAGGGGGATGAGCACCTGCCAGGCGGCGACGGTGGTGCGCTCGGCGGCCTGGGTCAGRCCCAGCACGACGGCCGCGAACCCGGGCCCGATCAGGGCGACGCCGACGATGTCGAGGCGGGCGGGGCGCTGCGCGGTTCGCGGCGGGTCGGGCGGTATCGCCCGGGCGGCGCCGACCAGCGCCACGATCCCGATGGGCAGGTTGATCAGGAACATCCACCGCCAGGAGAAGTTGGCCAGGACGACCCCGCCGACGATCAGCCCGAGCACCGGCCCGGTCGAGAGCACCATGCCCATCAGGCCCATGACCCGCCCGGCCCGGCGAGGGCCCGCGGCGCGGGCCAGCAGGGTCAGCACCAGCGGGTCGAGAACGCCGGCCGCCAGGCCCTGGGCGACCCGGAAGACGATCAGACTGGCGATGTTCCAGGCGAGTCCGGAGGCAAGGGACGCGGCCAGGAACGCGACGAGGGCGGCCAGCCACAGCCGCCGGGCACCGAACCGGTCCACGGCCCACGTGGTGATCGGGATGGCGACGGTGAGGGCCAGCAGGTAGCCGGTGGAGACCCAGCCGATCGTGCTCAGCGACGTGTGGAACCCGGTGGCGAGGGTGTCGACGCCGACGGCGACCACCGACCCGTCCAGGATCCCCATGATCCCGCCGAGCAGAACCACGGCGATCAGCCGTCGGAGTGGGGGGTCGAACCGGTCCTGCTCCTGGAACGCGTCCGCCATAGTGCCCTCCGGTGAGCATCATCGTGCACGTGTGAGTGCACTTTACAGCACCATGACGTTTTCAACGTTGCGACTGTACCGGGGATGGAAGGAGGGCAACCGGTACCGTGAGGCCATGAGCGGGACCGTGAACGGCGGCCGGCCGGCCGGCGGGCAGACGGCCGGCCGGCGAACAACCAGCGGACGGTCGGGCGGCGCGACCGAGGCGCCGGCAACCGGGCATGCGCGGCCGGCAGCCGCCGACGCCACCGCACCGATCGCTCCGGCCGCTCCGGCCGCTCAGTCCGTTCCAACCACCGCCGCCACCGCCGCCACCGCTGGGGCCGCTGCGGCTCTGCCGGCTACCGCGGACCGGCCGTCCGGCGGCAGACGTAGGCGTGTCGACAGGCGGGCGGCCATTCTCGGCACCGCGTTCACGGTCTTCGCCCGGGAGGGATACGCCCAGGCGACCCTGGACGTCATCGCGGCCGAGGCCCGGGTCGCCAAGCACACGATCTACAACCACTTCGGCGACAAGCAGGCCCTGCTGCGCGCGTCCATCGCCGCCGAGGCCGACAGTGCGCTGGCGAAGAACCTGGCCGCGGTCGACCGGCTACGCGACCTCGACAGCGACGTCCGCACCGCCCTGGAGGACGTCGGCTACCACCTGATCCAGTGTTTCTGCGACGAGCGGGGCTGGGCGCTGCGGCGGCTGCTGTACGCCGAGATCAACCAGTTCCCCGACCTGCTCGACATCATCCAGGGGCGGGCGACGAACCCGGTCACCGAGGCGCTCGCCGACCGGCTGGCCCGGCTGGCGCTGGCCGGCCGGTTGCGGGCGGGGGACCCGGCGGCGGCGGCGGAACAGCTCGCCGCCCTGCTGACCGGCTCGCTGGAGGGACGGACCCGGTTCGGCACCCGGGCCATCTCCGACGACGAGATGTGGGCTGTCGCGCGGGCCGCGGTCGACACCTTCCTGCACGCCTTCGGCACCCGGGCGACGGACCCCACCTGAAGATCCCCCGGCTCGCGCATCCGGAAGATCGTGCGCCCGAGAAGGACCCGCGCGAACGGCCGGCGCGCCGCCATCGGCACACCGGGGCCGCCGTTTCCGGGCCGAGTTGTTGTTCCACGTCGTTGTTCCACACCGCGCTGCCGGCCGATTTCAGCCTGGACGACTTTCAGCCTGGACGACACCGACCCGTCGGTCGGAACGACAGACCAGCCGCGACCGATCTGGAAGAGCGCGCCACAGGGCGTGTCTGATGGATGTTGGTCGATGTGGCCGGCTGGACGCCGCCCGCGCGATCGAACATCCGTCAGGCACGCCCTGACCCGAGGCTAACCGTGGCGGAGGTCCCGTAGGACGGTTGCGGTTTCCAGGGCGGCGAAGGTGGCCTCGCGGCCCTTGTCCTCCGCCGAGGTGGGCAGGCCCGCACGGTCGAGCGCCTGCTCGACCGTGTCGCAGGTCAGCACGCCGAAACCCACCGGGACCCCGGTGTCCAGGGCGACTTCGGTCAGCCCCTGCGTCACCGACTGGCAGACGTAGTCGAAGTGCGGGGTGCCACCGCGGATCACCACACCCAGCGCCACCACCGCGTCGTGGCGGGCGGCCAGCGCCGCCGCCACGATCGGCAGTTCGACCGCGCCGGGCACCCGGACCAGCAGCGGGGAGGCGACCCCGGCGTCCTTGGCCGCCCGCAGCGCGCCGTCGACGAGGGCGTCGGTGATCTCGGCGTGCCAACGGGTCGCCACGATGGCCAGCCGCAGGCCGGCGCCGTCCGGGATCGACGGCGCCGGCGCGCCCTGACCGCTCATGCCGTCTCACCCTGGCACATGTCCGCCATCAGCAGTTCCTCGTCCGTCACCGCCGACTCCGCCTCCGTCGCACGGACCGGGTGCGCGCCCGCGCTCCCGACGCTCGTGCCCCCGACGCAGTGCAGCGGGACGTCGGCGCGGACTCCCGCGACCTTCGGCCCTGCCTGCACGGCCTGCACGGCTGGCACGGCCGGCACGGCCGGCAGTTTCGGCAGGCCCGGCAGGTCGTGTCCCATCCGGTCCCGCTTGGTGGTGAGGTAGCGCAGGTTCTCCGGGGTGAAGTTCACCGGCAGCCCGACCCGTTCGACGACCTCCAGGCCGTAGCCCTCCAGCCCGGCCCGCTTGGTCGGGTTGTTCGTCAGCAGCCGCATCGTCCGGATGCCGAGGTCGACGAGGATCTGGGCGCCGGTGCCGTAGTCGCGCGCGTCCGCGGGCAGGCCGAGGGCGAGGTTGGCGTCCACGGTGTCGTGCCCGGCGTCCTGCATCTGGTAGGCCCGCAGCTTGTGGATGAGGCCGACGCCGCGGCCCTCGTGCCCCCGCATGTAGAGGACCACGCCCCGGCCCTCCTGGGCGATCATGCGCAGGGCGGCGTCGAGCTGCGTCCCGCAGTCGCAGCGGCGGGAGCCGAAGACGTCGCCGGTGAGGCATTCGCTGTGCACCCGCACCAGGACGTCACAGCCGTCCCCGATGTCCCCCTTGACCAGCGCGACGTGCTCCACGTCCTCGATGACGCCGCGGTAGCCGAAGGCGCGGAACTCGCCGTAGCCGGTGGGGATCCTGGTGTCGGCGACCTGTTCGACGTGGTGTTCGCTGCGCCGCCGGTACGCCACCAGGTCGGCGATGGAGATCAGCAGCAGCCCGTGCTCCTCGGCGAACTGTGTCAGCTCCGGCAGCCGGGCCATGCTGCCGTCGTCGTTGACGATCTCGCAGATGGCTCCGGCGGGACGCAGCCCGGCGAGCCTGGCCAGGTCCACCGCGGCCTCGGTGTGGCCGGGACGCCGTAACACCCCACCGACCTTCGCGCGCAGCGGGAAGACGTGGCCGGGCTTGGTGATGTCCGCGATGGTGGTCGCCGGGTCGGCGAGCAGCCTGATGGTCAGCGCCCGGTCGGCCGCGGATATGCCGGTCGTCACCCCGGCCCGGGCGTCGACGGAGACGGTGAACGCGGTGCCCATCCGCTCGGTGTTGTGCGGGACCATCTGGTCGAGTTCGAGCCGGTCGAGGTCGGCGCCGTCCATCGGCACGCAGACCACCCCGGACGTATAACGGATCATGAAGGCCAGCAGCTCCGGGGTGGCCTTCTCCGCCGCGAAGATCAGGTCGCCTTCGTTCTCGCGGTCGGCGTCGTCGACGACGACGACCGGCCGGCCGGCGGCGATCTGCGCGACCGCCTCGTCGATCGAGGCGAAACGCGTATCACCGACTGGCAGATTTTTGATCATGACAGTTGYCCGCTCCCGCTGTGGATGACGGGGGTGCTGGACGAGCCGGCACCGGCCGCCTCCCCCGCGACGACAAGCTTCTCGACGTATTTCGCCAGCACGTCGACTTCGAGATTGACCCGCTCCCCCACCCCTCGCCGACCGAGGGTCGTCGCCTGCAACGTCGTCGGGATCAGACTCACCGTGAACGTGGCGGGCGTCGTCGCGTCCGCCGGGGTGATCTCGACGACCGTCAGGCTGACACCGTCGACGGTGATGGATCCCTTCTCGACGAGATAGCGCTCCAGGCCCGGCGGCAGGCTGATGCGCACGATCTCCCACTGGGTGTCCGGGCCGAACGTGACGGGATCGCCTCCCGTCGCCGCCGCGTCACCGGAGGCCGCTGTGGATGCCGTCGTGAAGGCCGTCGTGGAGGCCACGGTGGAGGCCACTGCGGAGGCCGTCGTTGTGGTAGATGCCGTTGAGGTGGTCGTGGAGGTGCTGGAGCGGCGTTCGAGGACCACGCCGACGCCGTCCACGTGCCCCTGCACGAGATGCCCGCCGAGGCGGTCGGYCAGGCGCACGGGGCGCTCCAGGTTGACCCGGTCACCGGCGCGCAGCCCGCCCAGGGACGAGCGGTCGAGCGTCTCCTGCATGACGTCGGCGGCGAACGCCTGCCCCTCGCCGTGGGGAAACCAGCTGGTGACGGTCAGACAGACCCCGTTGACCGCGATGGACGCGCCCTCGCTGACGTCCTCGAGCACCTTTGTGGCGTCAATGATCAGTCGGGCGGCAGCCGGCCGCGGCTCGATGGCCGCGACCACGCCGAGTTCCTCGACGATGCCGGTGAACATTCCTGATGTGCCCTCTCGTCCCGGCGCCACGTCCGAGACAGAGGCGATCACGCGGGACGCATCCGGCGCACAGACGCCGGACGGGCCGTCGGCAGGCCTGGGGCCGTCGAACAGCACACGCCCGCGCGCGTCCTCCCATCCGGACTTTCACCGTCGGTCCCGGAATTCCACCGGATCAGCCGTCCGCTGGCTGCGGACGGGTCGCGGACTGTCACCGCCGGTTCGGATTTTCACCGACCCCGGAGCGCGCGTGCTGCTAACTACCTGACCAAGTCTGGCACATGCGGACGGCACAGGTGCAAGAAAGCTCACGTGATACCGGACGGCAGCACACCCATCACTCTTCGTCCATCTTCGCGCGTCCAGCCGCGGACAACCAGCCCCGTACATCCGCTTTTATACGTATTTGCCACCAGGACGATTACGCTTGGACGGTTTATATAAGTGTTCCATATGAGCGACGTCACATGAACGGCATCGTGTGAGAAACGTCATGCGGAAAACGCCACGCGAATGATGATCATGTGAGCAGATGGGCGTTGACCGCCCGGACCGCCGCGGCCAGGGACGGCACCTCGACAACGTCGAGGCCGGCGCGCCGCATGATCTCCGCGCCTTCACAGTCGACGAACACCTCGGGTTCACGCCAGGCGAAGACCACCCGGCGAATCCCCGCCTCGATGATCAGCTCCGTGCAGGTCCGGGGGCGTGACGCCCGGGCGCTGCACGGCTCCAGCGAGCTGTAGAGCGTCAGCGAGCCGGCCGGGACCGGCGGGCCGTCCTGGGCACGTTGCGCAAGTCTGCGCAACGCGACCTCCTCAGCGTGGTCACGCGGGTCGAGCTCGCGCGAGTAACCGGCCGTCAGCACCCGCGCGGACGCGTCCGCCGCCGGGCCCGCGGACCGGTCGACGACGACCGCGCCCACCGAGAACGCACTCGGTGACGGCGGGCACCGCCGGGAGATCTCGACCGCCATCCGCAGCCACCGCTCGTCCGCACCGGCCGCCGTCTCGGGACCGGCCGCCGCTTCGGGACCGGCCCTCTCCGCGCCCGCCGGACCACCGCTCTCCGCGCTCGCCGGACCGTCGCCAGCCGGTTCCTGGCGTCCCGGGCCCGCTCGGCCGTCCGCCGCCACCGCCCGGTCAGCCCTTCTCGGGGACCGGCGCCACCAGCCGGGGGGAAGCGGCCAGCGCCTGCCCGCGCAGCGCCTCCAGCGCCGCGGCCGGGTCGGCGGCACCGTAGACGGCGGTGCCGGCGACGAAGACGTCCACCCCGGCCCGTGCCGCCCGTTCGATGGTCTCGGCGTTGACCCCGCCGTCGATCTGCAGCCACAGGTCGAGCCCCCGGTCGTCCAGCAGCCGCCGGGCCGCCTCGATCTTCGGCAGGACCTCGTCCATGAACTTCTGGCCGCCGAACCCGGGCTCGATGGTCATCAGCAGCAGCAGGTCGAAACGGTGCAGGTCGTCGACGTAACGCTCGACGGGGGTGGCCGGTTTGACCGCGAGCCCGGTGCGTGCGCCGGCAGCCCGGATGGCGTCGGTCGTGCGGGGCAGGTCGCGGACGGCCTCGGCATGGATGGTCACGTTCGCCGCGCCCCGCTCTGCGTAGCCGGCGGCCCAGCGGTCCGGATCGTCGATCATCAGATGGCAGTCGAGCGGGATGGTGGTGACCGTGCGCAGGGCGGTCACCGTGTCCGGCGCGAACGCCAGGTTGGGGACGAAGTGGTAGTCCATGACATCGACGTGCAGCCAGTCGGCGTGGCCCTCGACCGCACGCGCGGCGTCGGCGACCCGCCCGAAATCGGCGGCCAGCAGGCTCGGGTAGATCTGCGCGGTTGCCACACCCGCGAGCGTATCGACCCACCAGCGGCCCACCACCGCCCCGTCCGCCCCTGTGGCGATCACCCAAACCCACCGTCACAACGCGCCACTCCTCCACGCCGGAGCGGYGGTACCCGCGAACGGAGCCATGACGTCAAAAACACGGGGTGAGGAGGGACGAAAACCACGTCACCGCTCCGTTCGCGGACTCTTCCACCTGCCGGACGATCGGCGTGGGCACGGATCGGTGGCTGTTCGGGGATGTGCTACAGATCTTGAATGGTCGGAATCCGAAGTCCGTCCGATCGCACCTGGCGTGCCTACGTGCCGCCAGGCGGCGGGTCTGTGCCGGGGGCGTGAGATATCCGGCCGGATGGTGGTGGCTTATCCCGGCGGCGCGTGCCCGCCGGGAGACGGTGCGGGTACAGGCCGCGGGGCTGTTCGGCCGCGGGTGTCGGCCCGGTGGAGGTTGGCCGGGCGGCTGCGGGTGAACACGAGCCATGCCTACCAGGGGCGGTGGCGTGCCGGCGGGGAGGCGGCGCTGGCGTCGCGGAGGCCGAGTGGGGCGGCCTGCCGGCTCACCAACCGTCAGCTGGACCAATCGTCAGCTGGACCGGCCGTGTGCGGAGCCGGCCCGGCGCCAGGGCGCCGCACACGCCGCGCCGAACAGGACCCCGCCCGCCCCGCCGCGCGCGGCGGGGCCCCGCATCCCTCCGGTCAGCACACCACCGGCGCGTCGGAGCGGCCGTCCGTTCGGCGCGTCGGCGGATCGATTCTTATGGCAAAAGACAGCAAATCTTACGACTTGCGCCCAATGCCGCCCGCGACCAGCCGGACCGCGAGCGGGTACGGCTTGGCGACCGGCTCGGTGGGACGCCACAAGGGGTTGTAGACCACGCCTGGCTCGATGAGCTCCAGCCCGTCGAAGTAGGAGGTGATCTCCTCGATCGAGCGGAAGCGCCCCCTCGTCAGCTCGTTGAGAAGCACCTGCTCGATGGGCTTGGTCTCCTCGCCGTGGTCGACGAAGTGGGTGAGGAACAGGTGGCTACCCGACACCGTCCGGTCGACGTATGCGCGGACCAGACCAGCCGGGTTCTCGTTGTCGTGGACGTGGTGGACGACTGCGAGCATCAGGAGCCCGACCGGCTTCGACAGGTCGATCAGCGCGGTCACGTCCGGGTTGTTCAGCACCTCGTCGGGACGTCTGAAGTCCGCGGTGACGACCGTGGTGTTCCTGTTCTCGGCCAGCAGCGCCCGGCCGTGCGCCAGCACGATGGGGTCGATGTCGACGTAGGCGACCTTCGACTCGGGCGCAATTCGCTGGGCGACCTGGTGGGTGTTCTCGGCGGCCGGYAGACCCGAGCCGAGGTCGATGAACTGGCGGACGCCCTGCTCCACCATGAACTCGACGCCCCGCCGGAGCGCCTGCCGGTTGTACTGGGCGGCGGTCTTGCCGTCCGGGATCACCTGGATGAGCTGGTCGTGGACAGCGCGGTCAGCCGGGAAATTGTCCTTCCCGTCGAGCAGCGCGTCATAAACCCGGGCGATGCTCGGCACCGAGATATCGACCCTGGCCTCGATCCAGGTCGAGACGAACACCCCGTCGCGTACGTTCAGTGATACCGGCTCTGGTGTGCCGTGCTGGCTCTCGCTGTCAGACAACGCTCCCCCTCTCGACCAAGGCGGGTCACCGCCGCAACCGGCACCCCGGTGCCAAGAGAAGCGGAAGTGACATAACGCGTCAGATCTTAGAGAAGCCGGCTCGCCGGCAGAGTCGAGACCGCCCTCTGAGCCCCACCTTCTGCCCTGGCTCCTACCTCGATGCCCGTCGGCGGAGTGAGGACCGCCGCATCCCTCGCAGCGATCGCCGAGGGCATCGGCGCGTTTCCCGGTCGTGACCCGGCCTCGCCACTACGCCGGGCCGCCGAAGTTTGTTCTTCGGTTGATTTCTTTGAGGTTTTTCAAGGCATGTTGACGCGCGTCGGGATTGCCGCAGACTTTGAACGGCCGGGGCCTGTCCGGCTTCTGCGGTTCCGGATCCATGCTCCGGCCGACCTGGCCGAGTAAGTCGATGACGAGGTCGAGTCGGTACTTGGATGCGTTTGATCAGGGTCTTGACCCGGACCCCGACCATTCAAGATCCGCAATCAGTACCAACCGGTACGGTGCCGCCGAACAGGCGGTGGCTTGCAGCCGCGTCGTACACCGTTCTCGACCGGGCCGACCGGGCCGACCGGCAGGCCGATGAGACCGCGGCGGACGCACGATGTGACCGCGGCGCCCGTCTCGCCGTCCAACGTTCGGTCAGGTGAACGTCCGCGGGCATACCGCCCAGATAATCCTGACGCACGACACCATCACGGCACGGGCGACAAGGCCTCCATCGCACACTGCCGACACCGGCCCCGGTCATCACTCCACGTCGCCGGTGTGCGCGGGGTGCTGTCCGTCAGCCCATCACACGCGGCCAGTACCGAGCTGGCTCCAGCCGACGCGGGACGGCCGGGATCACGGCGCGGGCCACGCAGCGGCCGTCACCGCCGGAGAAGACGGGACGGCGAGACGGCTGGATGGCGAGACGGTGAGATGGCGGGGAGATGGGCGCGCCCGTTGGGGGCGGACAGACCCGGAAGGGGTGAAGGCGCTGGTCACAGGTCTGCCAGGGACGCCTGAAGGGAACTTTCGTACCGGAACAGAAGCACACAGCGTGGACGTGACTACTCTGCGTCCACAGTTCCGGGTGGAGAAAGGATACCGAATAGTGCATGTCATCCCACATGGCCCGGTCGCGTCACGACGCCGGCCGGCCACGATCCTGACGACGCTGGTGACCACCGCCGCGCTGGCGGTCGGGCTGTCGCTGGCGGCCACACCCGCGCGGGCCCAGACCCCCACCCAACCGCAGATCCCAACCCTTACCCCGACGTCGCCCTCCGCGCAGAGCCCCACCCAKAGCCCGACGTCGACTCCCACGCAGACCGAGAGCCCCGGGCAGCCCCAGGACCGGGTCCAGAACCTGTGCGGGCAGCCGTCCGCCCCCTGGACCCTGCGGGAGCAGAACGCCGGCCCGGGGGCTCGCGTCGAGATCTGGCAGAACCAGAACACCTTCCAGGTGCGCCTGGCCAACCTGCAGGCCAACGGCAAGACCAACGTGTCCGGGGAGGCCGGCACCGTCAGACGGGGCAACGATCTGGGACAGACGGCGGCGATCGGCGACGCGCCCACCGGTGGTTGGTGCTCCGACACCGCCATCGGCTCCATCTGGGGAGCCCTGAGCTGGAACGTGGACGGCGTCCACTACTGGCGGTCCATCGCCTGCAGCCCCCAGAACTGCGTCAAGGGCCAGGTCTCCTGATCCTGACGACCGTCGCACGACCACCTGCCGGGCCGCGGCGGGACGGGGCCAGCCAGCCTGCTCCCGCCCGCCCCGGCCCCGGCGGGGCGGAGCCAGCCACCCCGAAACCGATCGGATCTCCGGCACACGGACCCGTCCCGAAACCAGGCAAAAATTCATGATCGAATACTGTCGAATGCCGGATCATGAAAGCGAGGGAACGGGCGGTCGCTCCAGCGGCCGTTTCCACCCTCGCTTTCCTGGCCAGGACAGGATGGGCGACCATCCGACCGGTGCTCCAGGCCAGGTCTGGCGGGTGGTGGCCGCCGCGCTGGTGAAGCCGGCGCGGCAGGGCTAGGAACGGCGCAGCAGGGCCAGGAACATCGCGTCGGTGCCGTGCCGGTACGGCCACAGCTGTACGAACGGGCCGTCGCCGAGATCCGGCACCCCGGGCAGGTACTCCCGCGCGTCCAGGACGGACACGCCGACGCCGCGCGCAGCCAGCCGCGTCACGACGTCCGTCACGACCTCGACGGTCTCGGCCGGATGCGGCGAGCAGGTCACATACCCGACCACCCCGCCGGGGCGCACCAGGTCGACGGCGGCGGCCAGCAGCTGCCGTTGCAGGTGGGACAGGGGCGCGACCTGCGCCGGCGTGCGGCGCCAGCGGGCCTCCGGCCGGCGGCGCAGCGCCCCCAGGCCCGTGCAGGGCACGTCGGCGAGCACCCGGTCGGCGCTGCCAGGACGCAGCGGCGCCGCCCGCCCGTCCGCACGTACCACCACCACGTTCGACCGGCCCGCCACCGGGCCGCCCGCCATGCCTTCCGCATCGGCTCCCGGGCTGCCCGCGGCATCTCCCACGGCCGCCGCGTCTCCCACGGCCGCCGCCGGGCCGCTCACGGCGTCGGCGGGATCGGGCGCCGGGGCCGGGCGTGCCACCGCGGCGGCCACCAGCAGGGCCCGGGTGGCCCGCGGCTCCACCGCGACCAGCCTGGTCCGGGGCAGCAGGCCCGCCAGCAGGGCGGTCTTGCCACCCGGCCCGGCGCACAGATCGACGCTCACCCCGGTGTCCGCCCCGACCGTGGCCACCCGCGACAGCGCGGCCACGACCAGCTGGCTGCCCTCGTCCTGCACGCCGGCCTGGCCGGCCAGGACCGCCGGCAGCCGCCCCGGATCCCCGCCGGCCAGCCGGACCGCGTACGGCGACCACGGGCCGGGCTCGGCGGCCAGGCCGGCGTCCCGGGCCGCCCGCAGCAGCCCGTCCCGGTCGATCAGGCCAGGACGGGCGACCAGATGGGTGCTGGGACGCTCGTCGTCGGCCGCCAGCGCGGCGCGGGTCCGCGCCAGGTCGCCGCCGAGGGCGGCGGCGAACGTCTCGACCACCCAGCGGGGATGCGCGGTGACCGTCGCCAGATGGCCGACCGGGTCGTCGTCGTAGCCGGGTGCGGCCAGCAGCACCGCGAGATCGCCGTCGGTGGCCTCCACCCGGGCGGCGAGGCGGCGCAGCACCGCGTTGGCGAACCGCACCGGCCGTTCACCGCTGGTCCGGCGGACCAGGTCGACGGTCGAGTCGACCGCGGCCCGCGCCGGCACCCGGGTGTGCAGCAGCTGGTAGGCGCCCAGCCGCAACGCGTCCCGCACCGGCGGGTCCACCTCGTCCAGCGGGCGGTTGGCGACCGTGGCGAGCAGCCCGTCCAGGACACCCAGGGCGCGCAGGGTGCCGTAGGTCAGCTCGGTGGCGAAACCCCGGTCGCGGGCGGACAGCTGGCGGCCGGCCAGCAGCGCCGGCAGCAGCAGGTTCGCGTAGGCGCCACGCTCGTCGACGGCCCGCAGGACCTCCCAGGCGAGCAGCCGGGCGGGATCGGCCCGGGACGCCGGCGGCCGGGCCCGCTGCCGTGCCCGCGTGCCCCCGGCGGGGGCCGGACTCATGTGAACCTCTCGCCGGCGGCGATGCGGGCTCCCCGCGCCCACGCGTCGGCGGCCATCGTGGGACGGCCCTCGGGACGGACCTCGTCGAGCAGCACGACCCCGCCGCCGGTCCCCACCGCGATCCGGCCGTGACCGCCGACGGCGATCTGCCCAGAAGCAAGATCTTCGACGCCGAGGGGTGCGGCACTGTCCCCACCGGCGGCGCCTGTCCCGCCATCGCCCTTGCCCGCCGCCACGGCTGCCGCCACGGCCGTCGTCTCCGTGACGGTGACGGGACGCACCGGGCCGATCTTGATCCGGTGGCCGCGGAACGTCGTCCAGGCGCCAGGCGCCGGAGCGGCCGCCCGGACCAGCCGATCGACTCGGTAGGCCGGCGCGGACCAGTCGATCCGCACGTCGGCGACGTCGAGCTTCGGCGCGATCGACACCCCCTCGGCGGGCTGCGGCCGGGCCCGCAGCGATCCGTCGGCGATCCCGTCCAGGACCGCGACGAGCAGCTGGGAGCCGGCATCGGCCAGCCGGGCCAGCAGGTCACCGGCGGTGTCGTGGGGGCCGACGGGCTCGGTCAGCGTCCCGTACACCGGGCCGCTGTCGAGGGCCTCCTCGATCTGGAAGACCGACGCGCCCGTCACGTCGTCACCGGCCAGCAGGGCGCGCTGCACCGGCGCGGCGCCGCGCCAGGCGGGCAGCAGGGAGAAGTGCAGGTTGACCCAGCCGTGCCGGGGGATGTCCAGGGCGGCCCGGGGCAGCAGCGCGCCGTAGGCCACCACCGGGCAGCAGTCCGGGGCGATCTCGGTGAGCCGGGCGAGGAAGTCGGGGTCACGGGGCTTCTGTGGGGTCAGCACCTCCACGCCCCGCTCCTCGGCGAGCGTCCGCACCGGCGAGTGCGCGACCTTCCGGCCGCGCCCGGCCGGCCGGTCGGGACGGGTCACGACCGCGACGACGTCGTGGCGGGACGAGTCGAGCAGCGCCCGCAGGCTCGGCAGCGCCACCGCCGGGGTACCGGCGAACACCACCCGCATCAGCGGCCACCCGACCAGGTCGCTCCCACGGAACCTACGGAACCCGTGGATTCCGCGGAATCCACGGACGGGGACAGGGACAGGAAAGTGCGCACGGTCCAACGCTAGCCGCGTCCCGCGCGTGCGCGGTCCAGCGGGTCGTGTTCCGCGGAACAGTCGCCGGCCGGGCCCGGTGTCCGGACCAACCGCTCACCGGGGCGCCGACAGGAGCGCCGGTGCCGGGAACGTCGTCCGGGAAAGCAGGTCAGCGGGCGCGGCCGAACAGCGGATGCGGGGACACCTTCACCGCCGGCGGAGCCTGCCCGGCCCACTCCGCCTCGCGGATGGCCTTCATGGCCGCCTTCTTCGTCTCCGGGTCCAGCCGGTCGATGAACAACACCCCGTCGAGATGGTCGGTCTCATGCTGGACGCAGYGTGACAGCAGGCCGCTGCCCTCGATCGTGACAGGATCGCCGTGGACGTTCTGGCCGACCGCGATCACCCGCTCCGGCCGCTTCAGCTCGAAGGAGAGGCCGGGCAGGGAGAGGCAGCCCTCCTCACCGTCCATCAGCTCCTCGCTGAACGGCCCGAGGACGGGATTGACCAGGTGCCCCACCTCACCGTCCACGTGGTAGGTGAACACCCGCAGCGACACCCCGAGCTGCGGCGCGGCCAGCCCGACCCCGCCCGCCTCGTGCATGCTCTCGACGAGGTCGGCGACCAGGCGGCGGAGCTCCTTGTCGAAGGTGGTGACCGGTTCGGCCACCGTCCGCAGCACCGGGTCCCCCAACAGTCGGATCTCTCGGACCGTCACTGCCGCCCCTCTTCCCTCGCCCGCGTGCGTCCTGCGCCCGCGTCGTCGTCCCCGAGCCCGCATCATCCCGCGCCCGCAACGTGTATCCATCAAAATACACGTCCATCAGGAACGGATTTATTACATTACGTAACTTACGCGAGACATAATCATCACAGCACCATCACAGCAAAGTGATCGGATCGGGGATGACCCGCACCGGTGGGGAACGGCGGGCGTCGAGCACGCCGCGGGCTGCCTTGAGCGCGGCCGCGAGCTGCTGCCCCTGCGCTCTGGGAACCCGCACCAGGACACGTTCCCATCGCTGCCCGGCAAGCTCCGGCGCGTCCGCGTCCCCGGCGGGAGCAGGCCGGGCCGCCCGCCCGGCGGGGACGGATCGACCTGTCTCACCAGCGGGAGCGGGCCGGCCCGCCGTCCCGGCGCCGGCCGGGCGGTCCGCCTCCTCCAACGGGACCGGGCCAAGCACGTCGGCGCCGGCGGGCAGCCGCGCCGCCGCGACCAGGTCGGCAACCGCGCCGGCGCTGCCCTCGACAGCGACGACGCGGGTGGCCGGCGGGAAGCCGAGGGCGGCCCGCTCGTCCGCCTCCCGCCGGACGAACCAGGCCGGATCCCAGCGGGTCAGCGCCTGGACCACCGCGAGCCCGGCGTCGGCGGCGACGACGACCCGGCCGCCGTCCGCCGCGCGCCTGGCAAGCGCCGCCGCCGCGCACCACCGGCGCAGCGTCTCCTCAGCCGCGCGCAGATCCGGGCGGCCCAGCAACGCCCACGTGTCGAGCAGCAGGACCGCGCCGTACCCGCCGTCGGCCACCGGCTCGGCCCCCGGGGTGGCCACCACCAGCGCGGGCGCCGCCGCGACGGTCGCCAGCACGCCATCCCGGCCGGAGGTGCGCACGACGGCCCCGGGGAAGGCGCGTCCCAGCTCCTCGGCGGTGCGACGGTCCCCGACGACGCTCGCCCGGAGGCGGACATCCCGGCAGTACGGGCACCGCCACCCGGCCTCGGCCGGGACAGCCACCGAAGATCCGCCCAGGACAGCCGCCGACGATCCGGCCGGGACGGGCGCCGGGGGCCTGGGCGGGACGGCCGCCGAGGATCTGGGCGGGACGGACGCGGAAGGTCTGGCGGGCCGTCCGCCGGCACCGGAGGCGGCCCCGGACGGCGGGTGGTGGACGTCGGGCCGCGCGCCGACCGCCACCCGCGCGCACCAGCCGCAGGACGGCGGCCCGGAGCCGCCGTGGCGTCCCAGCGGCCCCCGGCAGTGCCGACAGCGAGCCGGCCGTCGGCAGCCCGCGCAGGCCAGCGACGGCTGGTACCCACGCCGCGGCACCTGCACGAGGACCGGCGCGCCCGCGGCCAGCGCGTCCCGGGCCGCGCGCCAGGCCAACGACGGCAGCCGCGCCGCCCGCGCCGCCGGATCCCGGTCCTGTTCGACCTGCGAGCCCGTCGCCTCGACCCGGGGCGCGGCGGCCCGGACCACCGGGCGCGGCGCGGCCATGGCCGAGGCCCAGCCGACACGGACCATCGCCTCGGCGTCGGTCGACGGCGACCAGCCACCGACGATCAGCGCCGCCCGCTGCTGGCGGGCGCGCAGCACGGCGACGTCCCGCACGTGTGGGTAGGGGGCGCGCGGCTCGGCGTGCAGGTCGTCCCCGTCATCCCAGACGGCGATCAGCCCGAGGTTCACGACCGGGGCGAACACGGCCGCCCTGGTCCCCACGACGACCCGGGCCTGCCCGCGGCGGGCTGCGAGGAAGCGCCGGTAGCGTTCAGCCGGGCCGAGATCGGCACGCAGCGTGACGAAATCGTCCGGGTCGAGCACGTCCATCAGCGCGGCGGCGACCCGGTCGACGTCACGGTGGTCGGGCACGACGACCACCGCCCCGCGGGCGGACGCCACCGTGGCGGCCACGGCCGCGGCGACCATCGCCGGCCAGGATGACGGCCCGGGAAGCGCCCACCACACGACCCGGGGGCTGCCGCCGGCCCGCAGGGCCGCCAGCATCCGCTCCCCGTCAGGGTAGTCCGCCCAGGCACCGGGCAGCCCCGCCCGCGCCGCCACCGCCGTGCTCCCAGCCACCGCCGTGCTCCCAGCCACCGCCGTCCCAGCTGCTGTAGCCCCATCCACCGCCGGCCCGGCCGCCGTCGGCCGTGCCGGCGGGTCAGCCGGCGTCGGCGGGCCGGCGGGGGACGTCGAGCTGACGGGAGGCTCCTTCTGTGCCCTGGTCTCCTTCTCCACTCGGGCGTGCCGGGGTGGGATGGCGAGCCGGAGCACGTCGGCGACCGTGCCCGCGTAACGGTCGGCCACCGCCCGGGCCAGCTCGGCGATCTCGGGGGCGAGGACCGGCTCCGCGGAGGTGACCCTGGCCAGGAAGGCGAGCCGGCCGGTGTGCTCGGAACGCTCACAGCGCTCGAGGATGAAACCGTCCAGCAGCCGGCCGGCGAACCGGACCCGGACCCGAGCGCCGGGGACTGCCTCCTGCGCCCACTGCCGCGGTACCAGGTAGTCGAACGGCCGGTCCAGATGGGCGTGCCCGACGTCCACCGCAACCCGGGCGACCGGCAGCTCGCTCGCGGCGACCGGCGCCCCCACAGCGGCGACGGTCTTCCTGCCAGTACCCACTCTCGAGGACGCCGGGCGAGGCGAGCGGGCGCCCCGAGCGGGCGCAGGCACTCCGACATCCACCCCCGCGGCGGCCGCCCCGCCCGCCGGTGGGGCCGTGCCGGCCGTCGGGCCGGCTGCGGCGTCCAGCCCGACGAAGACCCCAAGTTGTTCGGGCATACCTGTTTGGTACCAGTCCCCTACGACAGATCGTCCATCCCCCACGGGGACACCCGCTTACAGACGCGGCGACCCGCCCCCCACGAAGCCCAGAGACAGGGGCCCCCGAATTTTCGCCAAGCGGACACACCCACACCATCCGCCCCGCTGGCGGTCGCATGGGCGACCGCCAGCCCCACGAAAGCCCCAACCATAGAGGCAGGGGCCCCCAAATTTTCGCCAAGCGGAAATTTGGGGTCAGCGGATGGCGGCGGCCAGGGACTGGGCGCGGGAGGTGGACTCCCAGGTGAAGTCGAGTTCCGGGCGTCCGAAGTGGCCGTAGGCGGCGGTCTGGGTGTAGATCGGCCGCAGCAGGTCCAGGTCCCGGATGATCGCGGCCGGCCGGAGGTCGAAGACGGTGGTCACGGCGTCCTGGATCCGCTCGTCGGGCACCACACCGGTACCGAAGGTCTCGACGAACAGGCCGACGGGGTGCGCCTTGCCGATGGCGTAGGCGACCTGTACCTCGCACCTGCGGGCGAGCCCGGCGGCGACGACGTTCTTGGCGACCCAGCGCATCGCGTACGCGGCCGACCGGTCGACCTTGGACGGGTCCTTGCCGGAGAAGGCACCGCCGCCGTGGCGGGCCATCCCCCCGTAGGTGTCAACGATGATCTTCCGTCCGGTGAGGCCGGCGTCTCCCATGGGGCCGCCCACCTCGAACCGGCCGGTCGGGTTGACCAGCAGCCGGTGCCCGTCGGTGGCGATGTCGAGGGTGGCCAGCTCCGGGGTGACGACGAACTCGGCGATGTCGGGCGCGAGCAGGGTGTCGAGGTCGATGTCGGCCGCGTGCTGGGTGGAGACGACGACGGTGTCCAGCCGCACCGGCCGGCCGTCGGCGTACTCGATGGTGACCTGGGTCTTGCCGTCGGGGCGCAGGTAGCCGATGCGGCCCTCCTTGCGGACGGCGGACAGGCGGCGGGCGAGCCGGTGGGCGAGCGCGATCGGCAGCGGCATCAGTTCGGGGGTCTCGTCGCAGGCGTAGCCGAACATCAGGCCCTGGTCGCCGGCGCCCTGGCGGTCGAGCTCGTCCTCGCCGGCGCCGCCCACCCGGGCCTCGTGGGCGGTGTCGACCCCCTGGGCGATGTCGGGCGACTGCGACCCGATCGACACGCTCACCCCGCAGGACGCGCCGTCGAAGCCCTTCTTGGACGAGTCGTAGCCGATCTCCAGCACGCGTTCGCGGACGACGGCGGCGATGTCCACATAGGTGTCCGTGGTGACCTCACCGGCGACGTGGACCTGGCCGGTGGTGATCAGCGTTTCGACCGCGACCCGGCTGCGCGGGTCATCCTTGATCATCGCGTCGAGGATGGAGTCACTGATCTGATCAGCGATCTTGTCCGGATGCCCCTCGGTAACGGACTCGGAAGTGAACAGGCGCGTCGCCACGTCATGACCCCCTGGGAGATCCAGTCTGATTCGGGCGAAGTCTACCGGCGGGTACCGGCGGGCAGGCCGACAACGGAGCCATCCGCTACAGCGAGTCGTGTCACGACCAGGTCGAGCACCTGGTGCGCGAGCAGGTCCTTGCTGGTCCGTTCGATGGCGGTCTGCGTGCCGTCCGCGCCGAGAACCACGGCGGCGTTGTGGTCGACCTCGAACCCGAGCCCGTCGCCGACCTGGTTGACGACCAGCAGGTCGGCTTTCTTGCGGGCGAGCTTCTCCCGGCCGAGGGTCACGATGTCCACGCCCGGCCCGCCGGTCTCGGCGGCGAAGCCGACGAGCAGCTGGCCCGGGCGGCGGGCGGCGACGAGCTCGGCCAGCACGTCGGGGTTGTGTGCCAGCGCCACCGGCTCGGGGACACCGTCACCCTTTTTGATCTTGTAGGACGCCCGCGCCACGGGCCGGAAGTCCGCGACCGCGGCAGCCATGATCACAACATCCGCCTGGATCGCCTGGGCGTGCACGGCCTCGCGCAGCTGCGCGGTCGACACCACCGGGATGGTGCGCGCTCCGGCGACGTCCGGCAGCGCCACGTTGGCCGCCACCACGACGGTCTGCGCGCCCCGGGCGAGCGCGGCCCTGGCCAGGGCGTAGCCCTGCCGTCCGCTGGAGGAGTTGCCCAGGAAGCGGACGGGGTCGAGATGCTCCCGGGTGCCGCCGGCGCTGACGACGACCCGCCGGCCGGCGAGGTCCGGCACCGTGCCTGCCCGCTCCGGGCCGGCCGACGTGCTGCCGGCCGGCGTGCTGCCAGCCGGCACGGAGCGGGCTGACGCGGAACGGGCCAGCGCCGAGCGTGCCAGCACGGAACGGGCCAGCGCGGCGAGCTCCACCGGTTCCGGCAGCCGGCCGGCACCGGAGTCCGCGCCGGTCAGCCGGCCCACGGCCGGGTCGACGACCAGGCAGCCACGGGAGCGTAGCGTGGCCACGTTGGCCACGGTGGCCGGGTGCTCCCACATCTCGGTGTGCATGGCCGGGGCGAACATCACCGGGCACCGGGCGGTGAGCAGGGTGGCGGTGAGCAGGTCGTCGGAGCGTCCGGTGGCGGCGCGGGCGAGCAGGTCCGCCGTGGCGGGGATGACGAGCACCAGGTCGGCCTGCCGGCCGAGCCGGACGTGTGCCACCTCGGCCGCGTCGGTCCAGACGTCGGTGGCCACCGGATGCCCGGACAGCGCCGCCCAGGTCGGCTCGCCGACGAACCGCAACGCCGCCGCGGTGGGCACGACCCGGACGTCGTGGCCGGTCTCGGTGAGCTGGCGCAGCACCTCGACCGCCTTGTAGGCGGCGATCCCACCGGAGACGCCCAGCACGACACGGGGACGCCGCACGGCTGCGGGGACGGCGGCACCGGTGCCGCTCACCGTGCCGCTTCCGGTGCCGTTGTCGCTGCCGGCGGTGTCAGCGGACATCAACGGTCATGTCCCGGTGGAACAGGTGTCCCCGATGGCACCGGGTGCCCCGGGGCGCCGGGCGTCCCACATCCGGTGTACCGGGTGTGCTGACGCTGGCACCGGGCGTCCCGGCGACACCTGGACCTGCACCGGTGGCGTGTGGCACCGGTGCGGGTGTGACACGGGGCCGACATGTGGCTGCCGAGGAGGCGTTCAGGAGGCCGGCGGCAGGGGCTCGCCGACGGTCTCGTGCGTCAGCAGACCCGCGTTGATCTCGCGCAGCGCGATGGACAGCGGCTTCTCCTGGGCACTGGCGGTGTCGACCAGCGGGCCGACGTACTCCAGCAGGCCCTCGCCGAGCTGCGAGTAGTAGGCGTTGATCTGCCGGGCCCGCTTGGCCGCGTAGATCACCAGACTGTACTTGGAGTCGGTGGCTTCCAGGAGCTCGTCGATCGGCGGGTTGGTGATGCCTTCGGGCTGGGCGACAGTGCCGGACACGGTGTCCTTCCGCAAACACGGGGCTGTCAGCCCGCTGGCGAACCGACAGCATGGTCAGGATGTGGTCCTGGAGAACAGGGTCAGGGGCGGATGCCCGGGACCGCGGCGGCCCCGCCGGGCCCCGCGACCCGGGGCCGCGGGCCGGTGGGCGTCCACGCCCTCAGCCGCACCCTCGGACCGCAACGGTACGGCCTACATAACAGTAGAGCAGGCAGCGCGGGGAGGGCAGGCGGCCGGACGGCCCGCCGCCGGCCCGGCCGAGGCGCTAGCCCTAGTCGGTGTCCATCAGAGCCACCAGCCGAGCCGCCGCCCGGGTCACGTCGTCGTTGACCACCACCGCGTCGAACTCGGATTCGGCGGCAAGCTCGGTGCGGGCCCGGTCGAGGCGGCGTTCGATCACCTCCGGCGACTCCGTGCCGCGTCCTGTGAGCCGACGGACCAGCTCCTGCCAGGACGGCGGGGCGAGGAAGACGAACCGGGCGTCGGGAATACCCGCACGTACCTGCCGGGCGCCCTGAAGTTCGATTTCCAGCAGGCACGGCACCCCTTCGGCGAGACGGGCCTCCAGCGGCGCGCGGGGGGTTCCATAGGCATGACCGGCGAACATCGCATGCTCAAGAAGCTCACCCTTCTTGACCATCAGGGTGAACTCCTCGACATCAACGAAGTGATACTCCACCCCGTTGGTCTCCCCCGGGCGCGGCGCGCGTGTCGTGCAACTGACCGAAACCCAGACCTCGGGGTGGCGTCGACGCACCTCGGCGACGACGGTCCCTTTCCCGACGCCTGACGGACCGGACAGAACGGTGAGCCGCATCCATACACCGTAGTGTGTTGCGGCCGCACACTCAAAAAAACATGATCGGGTCGGAGTGTGGTCCCGACTGTGGTCGGACGGTGTACCGCCCGGTGTTACGACCCACCGTGGCGGTCACCGGGTAACGGGGGTGACCTGGGCGAGCAGGCCCGCGTGCGGCCCGCGGCCGTCCGCCCCCCTCTCCCCCCGCCGGCCTGGCCGTGCGGGGCCCGCATGCGCGCACGCCCGGTGGCGCACCGGCAGAGACGCGCCGGCAAAGAAACGTCGGTACGGCGGCCCGGCGCGGTGTGGTTGTCACCATTGCCGGGACGCCGTACCAACCCCACTGCGCCCAGAGATATGTGTCATTTGCCTGCCGGCCACCGGTGTTGCTCAGGAACTCGCGAACTCCTGTACCAGTGCGGCACGCTGTTTGGCGCCCAGGCCGCGCAGGCGACGGCTGTCGCTGATCGCGAGCCTCTCCATGATCCTTGTGGCGCGGACGCGGCCGACGCCGGGCAGGGATTCCAGAACAGCGGCCACCTTCATCTTTCCGATGACCTCGTCGGTGTCGGCTCTCTCCAGGACGGACGCGAGGGACACTTCCGCCTTCTTGAGCCGTTCCTTGAGTTCCGCACGCTGCTTACGCGCCAACGCAGCTTTCTCGAGGGCAGCAGCCCTCTGCTCGGGCGTGAGGGGCGGCAGGGGCACGGGTACGCCTCCTTCTTTGGGGTGATCGCGGCGCCGCGCAAGTTAGCGAATAACGGGCGTCTCGGTCCAGCCGGCGGTACGGGCACATCTGCGGACTATTGTCCACAGGACGGGGTCCATACGTTGGTCTGAATCGGGTTGCCGCCACACGCGCCCTTTGCTTTCGGTCGCTCGCGGACCACCGTACCGGGCAGATCCCCTCGAGATGGCCGGAGTGGGGCCTGTGTGATGTCACACCAGGTCAGCGGCACCGTGGCCGGGTCGCCATCCGGCCACGAACCGGGCCGCGGCCGTCCCCGGATCGTCGGCGGCGATGATCGGACGGCCGACCACAAGAAGATCGGAACCTGCGTCGACAGCTTCGGCGGGTGTTGCGGCACGCGCCTGATCATCGGGCCGCGACCCTGCCGCACGGATACCGGGTGTGATAAGAGTCACATCACTTCCGATTTCCGAACGGACCGCGGCAACCTCCCAGGGGCTGCACACCACCGCGCGGGCACCCGCGGCCACCGCCAGTGCCGCGAGCCTGCGCACGACGTCCAACGGTGTCCCGGCGAACCCCACAGCGGCCAGCTCCGCGCCGCCCAGGGAGGTCAGGACGGTCACCGCGGCGACCTCGACGTCGGGCGCGGCGTCGACCGCGGCACGCACCATCGCCGCGCCCCCGGCGGCGTGCACCGTCACGTACCGGGGCGCCAGCCGGGCCACGGAGCGCATCCCCGCGGCCACCGTGTTGGGGATGTCGTGCAGCTTGAGGTCGAGGAACAGCCCGACCCGCCCGTCGGTGGCGGAGGCCTCGACAACGGGGGTGGCGGCGACGGTCGAGGCGGTCGAGGCAGCACCTGCGGGCCCGCCGGCTCGCGGCCCGTCCGTGGCCGCGCCGGACAGGCCGTCCGTCCCGCGCGGCCCGTCCGTGATCACGTCCCGCAGGGCTGTCACGACGCCGGGCCCCTCCCGGTGGAACAGCCCCAGGCCCACCTTCAGGACGGCCACGTGCGGGGCCACCGCCGCGGCCAGGCGCAGCGCGGCCGGCCCGTCGGGCACGTCCAGCGCGACCGCCAGGGGTGGGCGTGACGTCCAGCTGCCCAGCCGGGTCCGGGGGAACGCGGTCATCCGGCCACCATCATCCGATCACCGTCTGCCGGTGGGTGTCGCCGACCGAGGCCCGCGCGGTACCGGCGGGCCCGCCGGTACCGGGCCCGCCGGTACGTTGATCGTCAACGGGCTGGTTGGCGTCGGGGCCGTACGGCTGCTCCCAGGCGGCCTGCAGCCCGGCGTGGAAGCTCTGCAGCGGCCGCACGCCCATGTCGCCGCGCACCAGCGCCTCGATGGCCTGTACGCAGGCGGCGGCGCCCTGGATCGTGGTGACACAGGGCACGCCGGTGGCCACGCACGCCGCCCGGATCTCGTATCCGTCCAGCCGCGGCCCGACCCCCCACGGAGTGTTGATCACCAGGTTGATCTGGCCAGATATGATCATCTCGACGCAGTCGACCAGGTTCGGGTCGGGCACGGAGTGCTTGCCCAGGACGACCGCCTTCACCCCGTTGCGGCCCAGCACCTGCGCGGTCCCCTCGGTGGCGTAGACGACGAAACCGAGGTCGGCGAGCCGTTTGACCGGGAATATCATCGCCCGCTTGTCCCGGTTGGCCACGGAGACGAACACCCGGCCGTAGACCGGCAGCGACAGGGAGGCTGCGGCCTGGGACTTGGCGTAGGCGGCGCCGAAACCGGCGTCGATGCCCATCACCTCGCCGGTGGACTTCATCTCCGGGCCGAGCACGGTGTCCACCCCACGGCCGCCGACGTCCCGGAACCGGCCGAAGGGCAGTACCGCCTCCTTCACCGCGATGTGGGAGTCCAGCGGCAGGATCGCGGCGTCGCCGTGGGCGGGCAGCAGCCCCTCCGCGCGCAGCTGCGCCACGGTCGTGCCGACCATCACCCGGGCGGCGGCCTTCGCCAGCGGCACCGCGGTCGCCTTGGACACGAACGGCACGGTCCGTGACGCCCGCGGGTTGGCCTCCAGCACGTACAGCACATCGGCCTGCAGCGCGTACTGGACGTTGAGCAGGCCGCGCACGCCCACGCCCTCGGCGATCAGCCGGGTGGACTCGCGGATGCGCTCCAGCTCGCCGCGTCCCAGGGTGATCGGCGGCAGCGCGCAGGCGGAGTCACCGGAGTGGACCCCGGCCTCCTCGATGTGCTCCATCACACCGCCGAGGTACAGCTCGGTGCCGTCGTAGAGCGCGTCCACGTCGATCTCGACGGCGTCGTCGAGGAACCGGTCGACCAGGACGGGGTGCTGCGGGCTGATCTCGGTCRCCCGTTCGATGTAGCCGCGCAGCATCGCCTCGTCGTAGACGATCTCCATCCCGCGCCCGCCGAGGACGTAGGACGGCCGTACCAGCACCGGGTAGCCGATCCGCTCCGCCACCGATCGGGCCTCGTCGAAGAAGGTCGCCACCCCGTGCGGCGGCGAGGGCAGCCCGGCCCGGGCGAGCACCTGCCCGAACAGGCCGCGGTCCTCGGCCAGGTGGATCGCGCGCGGCTCCGTCCCGACGATCGGGACGCCGGCGGCGGCCAGCGGCGCGGCAATGCCCAGCGGGGTCTGGCCACCGAGCTGGACGATCACGCCGACCAGTTCCCCGGCCTGCTGCTCGGCGTGGACGACCTCCAGGACGTCCTCGACGGTGAGCGGTTCGACGTAGAGCCGGTCGGCGGTGTCGTAGTCGGTGGAGACCGTCTCCGGATTACAGTTGATCATGATCGTCTCGTAGCCGGCGTCCGAGAGCGCCATCACCGCGTGGCAGCAGGCGTAGTCGAACTCGATGCCCTGCCCGATCCGGTTGGGCCCGCTGCCCAGCACGATCACCCGGGGCCGGTCGCTGGGGGCGACCTCGGTCTCGCTGTCGTAGGACGAGTAGTGGTACGGCGTGGCCGAGGCGAACTCGGCCGCGCAGGTGTCGATGGTCTTGTAGACGGGCCGGATGCCGGCGCGGTGGCGGGCCGCGCGCACGGCGTCCTCGGTGGTGGCGAGCAGGTCGGCGAGCTGGGCGTCGGAGAAGCCCAGGCGCTTGGCCCGCAGCAGGTCGGCCGGGGCGAGGTCCACCAGGTCACCGGTGACGGTGGCGGCGACCCGGTTGAGGTGGTCGATCTGCTCCACGAACCAGGGGTCGATGCCGGTCACCTCGGTCACCCGCAGCCGGCCCGCCCCGGCCCGCAGCGCCCGCTGCACCGTGCGCAGCCGGCCGTCGTGCGGGACGCGGGCCYGCTCCAGCAGCTCCTCGGCGTCCCCCGGGTCGCCGGTGAAGCCGAACACCGCCGACGGCTGCTCCAGCGAACGCAGCGCCTTCTGCAGCGCCTCGGCGAAGCTGCGCCCGACCCCCATCGCCTCACCGACGGACTTCATCGTGGTGGTCAGCGCCGGGTCCGCCCCGGGGAACTTCTCGAAGGCGAACCGGGGCACCTTGACCACGACGTAGTCCAGCGTCGGCTCGAAGGCCGCCGGGGTGGTGCGGGTGATGTCGTTGGGGATCTCGTCCAGGGTGTAACCGAGCGCGAGCTTCGCGGAGATCTTCGCGATCGGGAACCCGGTGGCCTTCGAGGCCAGCGCCGACGACCGGGACACCCGGGGGTTCATCTCGATCACGACGAGCCGCCCGGTCGCCGGGTCCACGGCGAACTGGATGTTGCACCCACCCGCGTCGACGCCCACCGCGCGCATGACCGCGATGGCCGTGTTGCGCATCTGCTGGTACTCGCGGTCGGTCAGCGTCATCGCCGGGGCGACCGTCACAGAGTCGCCGGTGTGCACCCCCATCGGGTCGACGTTCTCGATCGAGCAGACCACGACCACGTTGTCGGCCCGGTCGCGCATCAGCTCGAGCTCGAACTCCTTCCAGCCGAGCACGGACTCCTCGACCAGGACCTCCGACGAGGGGCTGGCTGCGATGCCGTCCGCGGCCATCCGGCGCAGTTCGTCGGCGTCGTGGGCGAAACCGCTGCCGGCGCCGCCGAGGGTGAAGCTCGGGCGCACCACCACCGGGTAGGAGAACTCCTCGGCGGCGGCCAGGCACTCCTGCGGGGTCGTGCAGATGGAACTGCGGGCGGTCTCGCCGCCGATGGCGGCCACGATGTCCTTGAACGCCTGCCGGTCCTCGCCCGCGCGGATCGCGTCGATGTTCGCGCCGATCAGGCGGACGCCGTAGCGGTCGAGGACGCCCGCGGCGTGCAGGTCCATGGCGGTGTTCAGCGCGGTCTGCCCGCCCATGGTCGCCAGCAGCGCGTCCGGGCGCTCCCGTTCAATGATCTTGGCGACCGTCTCCGGGGTGATCGGCTCGACGTAGGTGGCGTCCGCGAGGTCCGGATCGGTCATGATCGTGGCCGGGTTGCTGTTGACCAGCACCACCCGCAGCCCCTCGGAACGCAGCACCCGGCACGCCTGTGTCCCGGAATAGTCGAACTCACACGCCTGGCCGATGACGATCGGCCCCGACCCGATGACCAGGACGCTGGTCAGATCCTCCCGCCGCGGCATCAGCGCACGCCCTCCCGTCCGCGTCCCCGCCTACTCGCCCCCCGGCCCGCCCCGCGGGCACCCGGCTGGTGGCCCGCCGGCCCCGGGGTGGCTCGCCCCCGGGTGGCCGGCCTGTGGGCCGGCTCGCAGCGTCCCATACCCGGCCCGTCGCAGTGCCCCACAGCGCCGTGTCCGCTGGGCGTCACCGGCGGGCGGCCGTGCCCGCTGGGCACCACCAGTAGGTGGCCGTGTCCGCCAGGGCCTGCCGGCGGACAGCCAGGACCGTCGGGCGTCACCGGCGGGCGGCCATGAGGTCGCGGAAGCGCTCGAACAGGCCGTGCGCGTCGTGCGGGCCCGGCGCCGCCTCGGGGTGGAACTGGACGCTGAACGCGGGCACGTCCAGGCAGGCCAGCCCCTCGACCACGTTGTCGTTCAACGCCACGTGACTGACCTCGACCCGCCCGTACGGGGTCTGCGTGACACCGTCGAGCGGCGCCTGGACCGCGAAGCCGTGGTTGTGGCTGGTCACCATGATCCGGCCGGTCGCGGTCTCGGCCACCGGCTGGTTGACCCCGCGGTGGCCGTAGGTCAGCTTGTACGTCTCGAAGCCGAGCGCCCTGGCCAGCACCTGGTTGCCGAAGCAGATCCCGAAGACCGGGACCCCCGCGTCGAGCACCCGGCGCACCGCCTGGACCGCGTAGTCCGCCGCCGCCGGATCGCCCGGGCCGTTGGACAGGAACACCCCGTCCGGCGTCAGCTCCAGCAGCTCGTCGGCCCCGCTGCGCGCCGGCAGGACGTGCACCTCGCAGCCGAGGGCGCTCAGCGCGTTCGGGGTCGCCCGCTTCATGCCCAGGTCGAGCGCGGCCACCCGGAAGTAGGGGACGTCGGTGGCGGCCCGCACGACGTAGGGCGCGCGGGTGCTCACCTGCGGCGCCAGGTCGGCGCCGACCATGCTCGGGCTCATCCGCACCCGTTGGAGCAGCTCACCGGGGTCCTCGGTGGCGGGGCCGATGCCGCACCGCATCGCCCCGCGCTCCCGCAGGTGGCGGGTGAGGGCCCGGGTGTCGATGCCGCTGACGCCCACCACCCCGGCGTCCGCCAGTTCGTCGTCGAGGGTGCGCCGCGCCCGCCAGCTCGAGGCGATCCGGCTCGGGTCGCGCACCACGAAGCCGGCGACGTGAATCCGCTCCGACTCGTTGTCGTCGTCGTTGACCCCGGTGTTGCCGATGTGCGGCGCGGTCATGACCACGATCTGCCGGTGGTAGGACGGGTCGGTGAGGGTCTCCTGGTAGCCGGTCATACCGGTGGCGAAGACGACCTCGCCGAAGGTCTCCCCCCGCACACCGAACGCCTCGCCGACGAAGTGGCGCCCGTCCTCCAGCATCAGCCGGACGTCCGGGCGGCTGGCGTGCGACGCGGTGGAGCGCGCCGGCCCGCGCAGGTGGCCGGGCAGGCCACCTGCCGTCGACGTTCGACCGCCGGACCCGTCCCCGCCTACGCTCACCGCGTCCCCAATCCGTTGCGATACGTCCCCGGCCTGTTCCGGCGGGCCGCCGCCCCGCGGGCCCGCCGGGGCACTCACCCAGGTGTCCTTCATCTTGCGGACGACCTCCCCCAGCGGAGACGTCAGTGGATCGACATAACCGCGCAGGCCGCCACCCTGGCCGCCGGCCCGCGCGGTGTGCCCGGCCTCACCAGCCGGGCGCCGCTGCCCGCCGGGGCCGCCTGGGCCACCGGTGTCACCCGCCGGAGCGGGCCCGCCGGCCGGTGGATAGCCCGGCGCGGCCTGCCCGGGCGCGGGCGGGGTCGGCTGCGGCAGCGGGGCGTGCGCCGCGGTGGATGACGGCGGGCGGGTGACCACCGTTATGGGCGGCCCGTCCTGTGGCCGGGTGGGCGAAGCGCCCTGTGGCCGGGGCAGGCCCGGCAGCGTCGCCGCGCCCGTCACCACCGGGTCGCCCGCCGTGCCCGGTGCGCCCGGTCCGTGGCCTGGTGGCGTGCCACCGCCGGGTGGCCCGCTCCCGCCGGCCGGCCCGGTCGCGCCCGTGGGCTGGGCGCCCGTGGGCCGTTGCCCCGCCGCCTGCCCCGAGGCCGCGGCGCCCAGCGCCCGCGGGCGCAGCCGGGAGACCGCCCGGCCGACCGGATGAGGCCTGGTGATCTCGCCGTCGGTGGGCGCCGGCCCCGGGCCGATCAGGCTGTGCACGGCGCGGACCACCTTGGGCTGGCGGGCCCGGTCGTCCCCGCGCAGGCCCGTCTCCAGCTCGTGCGCGCCCAGCGACCAGGCGATTACGATGATGCGTCCGACGCCGGCGACCTTGCCGGCGTGTGCCCGTTCGAGACGGGCGCCGCGCACGGCCTCCCGCGGGATCCAGAACGGCTCGTTACCGGCCCGGTCCACCCGGATGCCACGGTCGTAGACGGAGACGTACGCGTCGGCCCGGCCCCCCAGCCCGCGGGCGGTGACCCGGTCGAGCCAGTGGCCGGCGTCCACCGTGCCCAGGTACAGGCCCTTGATCGGCGCGGCCACCACCTCACCGATGGTCTCGGGGACCGCCGGCAGGTCGGGCAGGTCCTCCTCCTGGCGGCGGGCGCGGTGGCGCCAGCTGCGGCGCATGGCGTCCACCGCGGCGATGAACAGCAGGATGCACCCGAAGGCGAACAGCAGGTGCAGGCCCAGCCGGTCCGGGCCGCGGTCGGGTTCCGCCAGGGGAAGGCCGCCGGGCAGCGCCACGAACGCGGCGGCGAAGGTGAGATGGTCGGTCATGCGATCTTCCCGTCGAGCACGGTTGGACGCCCCCGCAAGAACGTGGCCTGGACCCGTCCAGGCAGCTTGCGGCCGGCGTAGGGAGTGTTGCGGCTGCGGCTGGCCAGCGCGCCGGCGTCGACCGTCCAACGGGCCACCGGATCGACGAGGATCAGGTTCGCCACGGCTCCCGCCGACAGCGACAGCGCACCGGCACCGGCCGGGTGCACGTCGTGGGCGGGCGCCCGGGACGGCCGCCCACCGGCCGGGGCACCGGAGCCGCCGGGCAGGCCACCGATCCGCCCCGGGGCGATCGCCATCCGGTCGGCGAGGCCGGCCCAGTCCAGCAGCCCCGTCTCCAGCATGGTCATGATGGCGATCGACAGCGCGGTCTCCAGGCCGACCATGCCCGGGCGGGCGGCCATCCACTCGGTCTCCTTGTCCTGCGGGGCGTGCGGGGCGTGGTCGGTGGCGACGCAGTCGATCGTGCCGTCGGCGAGCCCGGCGCGCAGCGCCTCCACGTCCGCGGCGGTCCGCAGCGGCGGATTGACCTTGTAGACCGGGTCGAAGGAGGTGGCCAGGTCGTCGGTGAGCAGCAGGTGGTGCGGGGTGACCTCGGCGGTGACCCGCCAGCCCTTGGACTTCGCCCACCGCAGCAGCTCCACCGAGCCGGCGGTGGAGACGTGGCAGACGTGCAGCCGGGAGCCCACGTGGCCGGCGAGCAGCACGTCCCGCGCGATGATCGCCTCCTCGGCGGCGGCCGGCCAGCCGGGCAGGCCGAGCCGCGCCGAGACCACCCCCTCGTTCATCTGCGCGTCCTCGGTCAGCCGGGGCTCCTGGGCATGCTGGGCGATCACCCCGTCGAACGCCTTGACGTACTCCAGCGCCCGGCGCATGAGCACCGCGTCGGACACGCAGTTGCCGTCGTCGGAGAACACCCGCACGGCCGCCGCCGAGGACGCCATCGCGCCGAGCTCGGCGAGCCGGACGCCGCGCAGCCCCTCGGTCACCGCGCCCACCGGGCGCACGTCGCAGTACCCGGCGTCCCGCCCGAGCCGCCAGACCTGCTCGACGACCCCGGCGGTGTCCGCGACGGGCTCGGTGTTGGCCATCGCGAACACGGTGGTGAAACCGCCCAGCGCCGCCGCCCGGGTGCCCGAGGCGACGGTCTCGGCGTCCTCCCGGCCCGGTTCGCGCAGGTGGGTGTGCAGGTCCACCAGCCCGGGCAGGGCGACCAGGCCGTCGGCGTCCAGGACGGTCGCGCCCACGACGGACAGGTCGCGGCCGGCCTCGGCGATGATCCCGCCGTCGAGCAGCAGGTCCACCGGATCGCCGCCGAGCGGCCGCACCCCGCGCAGGTGCCAGCGCCCGGCCTCGTGCGCGGGTCCACCGGTGGTGCCGCCGGCGGTGTCGCCGTGTCGCGTCATGGCACCTCCCTGGTACCGCCGAGAAGCAGATACAGAACCGCCATCCGCACGCTTACGCCGTTGGCGACCTGCTCGACCACGGTCGAGCGGGTCGAGTCGGCCACATCCGAGGCGATCTCCATGCCGCGCACCATCGGCCCCGGGTGCATGACCAGCGCGGACAGCGGCATCGCCGCGAGTCGGTCGGCATCCAGACCGTACCGGCGGGCGTACTCCCGCTCGGTGGGGAAGAACGCCGCGGTCATCCGCTCCCGCTGCACCCGCAACATCATCACCACGTCGCTGCCGGGCAGGACCGCGTCCAGATCATAGGAGACCGTCACCGGCCACTGCTCCACCCCGACCGGGACGAGGGTGGGCGGGGCGACCACCGTCACGGCCGCGCCCAGCGTGGACAGCAGCCACACGTTGGAGCGGGCCACCCGGGAGTGCAGGACGTCACCGACGATGGTGACGGACAGGCCCTCGATCCGGCCGAGCCGGCGGCGGATGGTGAACGCGTCCAGCAGCGCCTGGGTCGGATGCTCGTGGATGCCGTCCCCGGCGTTGAGCACGCTGCCGCGCACCCAGGCGGCCAGCCGGTGCGGCGCGCCGCTGGCCGGATGCCGGCAGACCACGGCGTCGGCCCCCATCGCCTCCAGGGTCTGGGCGGTGTCCTTGAGGCTTTCGCCCTTGGAGACGCTCGACCCCCGGACCGAGAAATTGATCACATCCGCGGACAGCCGCTTGGCGGCGAGCTCGAAGGACGTCCTGGTCCGGGTCGAGTCCTCGAAGAAGAGGTTGACCACGGTACGGCCGCGCAGGGTCGGCAACTTCTTCACCGACCGGTCGGCGACGGTGGCCATGTACTCGGCGGTGTCCAGCACCAGCAGGGCGTCGTCCAGGCTGAGATCCCGGGTGGACAGCAGGTGGCGCATCATGCCGGCCCTGCCGCTTCGGGCCGGCTCACGGCCGGCCCCCGTTCGCGGCCGGCCCGCTCACGGTCGCGGCGGGCGGCGGCGGAACGGCCTGRCCGTGCCGGCACGCCGGGCGCTCCGGCGCGCCCCCCGGACTCATCGGCCCGCTCCTTCCGACAGGATCATCACGGCGTCCCGGTCGTCGGTCTCGGTGAGGCGGACCGCGACGGCCTCCTGCCTGGACGTCGGCATGTTCTTGCCGACGTAGTCGGCCCGGATCGGCAGCTCCCGGTGCCCGCGGTCCACCAGCACCGCGAGCTGCACCACCCGGGGCCGGCCGAACTGCGCCAACGCGTCGAGCGCCGCCCGCACCGTCCGGCCGGAGAACAGGACGTCGTCCACCAGGATCACCGTGCGGCCGTCGATCCCGCCGTCCGGCAGGTCGGTCACCGCCAGCGGCCGGACGGCACGCAACTGGAGGTCGTCACGGTGCATGGTCGGGTCGAGCKAGCCCACGCCGAGCTCGACGCCTTCGACCGCCCGGACCCGGTCGGCGAGYCGGCGGGCCAGTGGGACGCCGCGGGTGGGTATACCGAGGAGCACGACACCGTTCCCACCGGCGGTCTTCTCCAGGATCTGGTGGGCCATCCGGGTGAGCACCCGGCCGATGTCCGCGCCGGAGAGCACCGTGCGGGCCGTRCCGGGGCCGCCGGGGGTGCCTGATCCGGACGTACCTGGGGTGGGCCTGTCCGGGGTGGGCCTACCTGGGGCGGGCGTGGTCATACCCGGGCCCTCCTTCCCCGCCTCACGGGACGGTCCTTAAAGGAGCGGTCCGGATGACGGTATCAGGCAGYACGCATTGTCACTGCACGTTACCTAACAGGAACCGCCCGCACACGAACGGTCCGTGACACAGAAATTCCTTACCCGTAACGCCTAGTGCAATCGATGGGCTACAGAAAGTGGTACAAAGAAAGTGTCGACACGACCCCCCTGGTGGTGAGCGACAACCGACCCAGGACTACTATCGGTAACCACCGGCGGCAAGAGCCCCGGTTCCACCTGATCGACCACGACGGGAGTGGGCACTCCGATGTCCGACTATGCGAAGGCGCTCGGTGCTCGRCTGCGAGCAATACGCACCCAGCAGGGGCTCTCGCTTCATGGCGTCGAGGAGAAGTCGCACGGGCGCTGGAAGGCTGTCGTCGTGGGCTCCTACGAACGCGGAGATCGCGCTGTTACGGTGCAGCGCCTGTCCGAACTGGCCGAGTTCTACGGTGTCCCCGTGGGAGAGCTCCTCCCCGAGGGTTCCACCGTGGCTCCGCTCGAGCAGTCTCCGCGCATCGTCCTCGACCTGGAACGGCTTTCCCAGGTTCCGAAGGAACACGGCGGCCCACTCGCCCGCTATGCGGCGACCATCCAGAGCCAGCGCGGGGACTACAACGGCCGCGTACTGTCCATCCGGTACGAGGACCTGCGTTCCCTGGCGGTCATCTACGACACCTCGCCGAGCAAGCTCACCGAGCAGCTCGTCTCATGGGGCGTCCTGAGCCCGGAGCAGGGCCAGGAAGCCGGAATCAGCGAATCGGCCTGACCGGCCGCCGCCCGGGCCCCGCCTGACCGTAGGCGGCGCGGACAACTTTTTCGCGTCGCCGCGGAACGTGAGCGTGGATCCGRCTGGCCACCGACAGGACCACTCGCGGCGAGGCCACCAGACCTGCTCGCAGGTCCGCTCGGCCACCGGCGGAGCCACTGTCGTCTCCGCGCACACCACCGTCACGGGCGTCAACAGGCCCGGGCGGCTGACGGCGGCAGCTCGCTTCCTCCTGCCGCCGACGGAAGGTGAACAGGTTTAGCCGGTTCGTCCCCGGCCTGGTCGGGACATCCCCAGGATGTCATCCGACCGGGCCGGGGACTACCCAGCTCTCGAACGAACAGGACCTCAACGCTGTTCCCGCAAGAGGCCACTGTTGCGGCGGGCCTCCCTGTTCCCATGGGTCTCCCATGACGGGCCTTCTACGAGCCGTTGTGCTCCTCTGTGCTCCTCTGTGCTCCTCTGTGCTCCTACGAGGCTCCTGCGAGCGCGCAGTTGCTCCTACGAGCACGCGGGTGCTCCTACGAGCGCGAGGTCCGGCCCAGTTTGAGGTCGAGCAGGCGCGCCAGCAGCCCGTTGACAAAGACCGGCGACCGCTCGGTCGACACCAGCCCGGCCAGCGCCACCGCCTCGTCGATGGCCACCCCGTCGGGGATGTCCTCACGCCACAGCAGTTCCAGCGCGCCGATCCGCAGAATGTTGCGGTCCACCGGCGGCATACGCTCGAGGGTCCATTCCTCGGCATGGTCGGAAAGCATCTCGTCGATGTCGGCAAGCCGCTCGACGACACCCTCGACGAGCGAGACCGTGTATTCGGGCACCGGCGGATCGGACTGGGCGAGCCGCTGCGCGAGCGTCTCGGTGAAGCTGCTCCCGCGCAGGTCCGCCTCGTAAAGGATGTCGAGAGCGCGCTTGCGGGCCTTCGACCGGGCGCTCAGCTCGTCACCCGGCCCAGGTAACGGCCGTCTCTGGTGTCCACCTTGACCTTCTCCCCGGTGGTGATGAACAGCGGCACCTGGATCGTGGCACCGGTCTCCAGCGTCGCCGGCTTGTTGCCACCRGTGGAACGGTCGCCCTGGACACCGGGCTCGGTCGCCGCGATGACCAGTTCGACGCTGGCGGGCAGCTCCACGTAGAGCGGCTCCCCGTCGTGCAGCGCGACCGTCGCCGTCGCGTTCTCCAGGATGTAGTCCGCCGCATCGCCCACAACCGCCGGCGGGATCGGGATCTGGTCGAACGACTCGCTGTCCATGAAGACGAAATCAGCGCCGTCGCGGTAGAGGAAACTCATCTCACGCCGGTCGACGGTCGCCACCTCGACCTTCACTCCGGCGTTGAAGGTACGGTCGACAACCTTGCCGGTCAGCACGTTCTTCAACGTCGTCCGGACGAAGGCCCCGCCCTTCCCGGGTTTGACGTGCTGAAACCCGACGACGTTCCACAGGGTGCCGTCGAGGTCGAGCGTCATGCCGTTCTTCAGATCATTTGTGGTTGCCACTGCGCACAACTCTCCAGCCGGACCAGCAGGTTGGTCCGTTCGACTGACGGGGATCCCACGAAAGTCTAGTCTGCCCCGGGCAGCGCCTTCGGCGCGGCCCGAGGACCCCGCCCCCTGCACGGCCTCCCCGGGCAGCGCCTTCGGCGCAGCCCGGGGATGGCGGCCAGTCGCGCACCGCCTGCCCGGTCGGCATCGCAGTGCTACGACGGTTGTGGATGACTACGCAGCGTCCGGGAGAGGGCGGGGTGTCAGGCGGGGGCTTGGTCGGCTGGGTGGGGTGGATCCGCTGGTGCGCTGGCACCGTGGGTGCGGGCCGCGATCGTGCGCAGGGCGAGGAGGTAGGAGTCGAAACCGAGACCGGTGATGGTCMCGGTCGCCACCGCGCTGATCACGCTGTGGTGCCGGAACTCCTCCCTGGCATGGGTCTGGCTCAGGTGGACCTCGATCAGCGGGCCCGTCACCTGCGCGGCCGCGTCGCGCAGCGCGTAGGAGTAGTGCGACCACGCACCCGGGTTCAGCACGACCGGGACGCCGAGGTCGGCGGCCTCGTGCAGCCAGCGCAACATCGTGGCCTCGTCGTCGGTCTGCCGGCAGTCCGCCGCCAGGCCGAGTTCCCCGGCCAGCTTCTGGCAGGCCGTCACCAGATCGGCGTAGCTGCGGCTGCCGTACACCGCCGGCTCCCGCAGCCCCAGCCGGCCGAGGTTCGCCCCGCTGAGCACCAGAACTTTCACGTCCGGGCCTTCAACGGCTGAGCCTTCAGCGGCTGAGCCTTCATGGCCGCGTCCTCGTGGGCAGGCCCCGGCGCGCCGGGGCCCGACGGGCCTTCGCCCGCGTGCGCCTGGCCCGCGGGCGTCACGGTGCCGTCACCGCTCGTCCCCGCCGGGGAGGTCCGACAGCTCCCGGGCCACCTCCGAGAACGCGGCCACGACCAGCGCCCGATCCGGGTCCTCAAGGATGCGCGGCCGGCCGAGCCCCTCGAGGACGACGAACCGCAGCCGCCGGCCGCGGCTCTTCTTGTCCAGCCGCATCGCGTCGAGCAGCGCCGGCCAGTGGTCCGCCCGATAGACGGTGGGCAGCCCGATCCGTTCGAGCAGCGCCCGGTGCCGGTCGGCGGTGGGCTCGTCAAGCCCCAGCGCGAGCCGGCTCAGCGAGGCGGCGAAGACCATCCCGACCGACACCGCGGCGCCGTGCCGCCAGCTGAACCCCTCGACCTTCTCGATGGCGTGCCCGAGGGTGTGCCCGTAGTTGAGGATCTCCCGCCGGCCGGCCTCCCGCGGGTCGGCCGACACCACCGCGGCCTTCACCCGGATCGACCGTTCGATCAGCTCACGCTGGTGGCGCAGCCCGCTCGGGTCGTCCTCGAGCAGGTCGAGGATGGCCGGATCGGCGATGAAACCGGCCTTCACGACCTCGGCCAGGCCCGAGATCCGCTCGTTGGCGGGCAGGCTCGCCAGCGTCGCCAGGTCGGCGAACACGGCGAGCGGGTGGTGGAAGGCCCCGACGAGGTTCTTGCCGGCGTCGATGTCGATCCCGGTCTTGCCGCCGATCGCCGCGTCCACCATCCCCAGGACCGTGGTCGGGACCTGCACGAGGTCGACGCCGCGCAGCCAGGTGGCCGCCACGAAGCCGGCGAGGTCGGTCGTCGCCCCGCCGCCGAGACCGATCACGACATCGTCGCGGGTGAGGCCGACCTGGCCGAGGACGTCCCAGCAGAAACCGGCGACGCGCGCCTGCTTGGCCTCCTCGCCGTCGGGGACCTCGACCGCGTGGGCCTCGACCTTCGCGGTCTCCCGCAGATCCGTGACCACGGCCTCCGCGGTCGCCCGCAGCGCGCGGGGGTGGATGACCGCGGCCCGGGTACGGCCGGCGACCTGCTCGGCGAGCTCACCGAGCAGGCCCGCGCCGACCACGACCTGGTAGGGACGTTCGCCGGTGGGCGCGACCTCGATGCGGGTCACCGCGTCGCCGGCGGCCRGCTCCCCCGGGGACCCCAGCGGGGCGGCGGGGACCGGGGCCGTGGACGATGCCGTCACGGCCTGACCAACGGCCCGGGCAGCCGGCCCGCCGGCGACGCGACAACATGATCGTGATGCCGGTGGTCCACCAGCAGCTTCTCGACCAACCCGACCACCTCCTCAGGTGTGTGCCCCACGGTGCCCACCACCGCGGAGGCGACTTCGGCGTACAACGGCGCGCGGGCTCGCAGCATCGCGGCGATCCTGGTGCGCGGCCCCTCGACCAGCAGTGGCCGGTCCCGGGCCAGGCCGACCCTGGCCACCGCGTCGTGGACCCCGACGTCGAGGTGGACGACGGTGTGCCCGCGCAGCGACCGCCGGGTGGCCTCGTCCAGCACGGCCCCGCCGCCGAGGGCGAGCACCCCGTCGTGCTCGGCCAGGGCGTGGGCGACGGCCTCCCGTTCCAGGGCGCGGAAGTGCTCCTCCCCCAGCTCGACGAAGATGTCGGCGACGGACCGCCCGGCCCGGGCCTCGACGTCGACGTCGGTGTCCCGGAAGGCCACGTCCAGCCGCCGCGCCAGCAGCCGTCCGACCGTGGTCTTCCCCGACCCGGGCGGGCCCACGAGCACCACGACCGGCCGCCGCACGCGGGCCGCCGCGGCAGCGCTGCCGGCGGCGGCACCCTCAGCGGCAACGCTGCCAAGGGCGACACCGTCGGCGGCGCCGCTGTCAGCGGCGCCAGTGGCAGCGGCGCCGGCGGCGTCCGGAGAGCCGGTCACCGGGCCGCCACCAGGACAGCGGCGATCATATCGGCTCCGATCTGACGATCAGGGACTTCAGGTACGTCTCACAGTTGCGGCGGGACTCCTCCACCGAGTCGCCGCCGAACTTCTCCAGGGCCGCGTCGGCGATCACCAGCGCCACCATGGCCTCGCCGACCACCCCGGCGGCGGGTACCGCGCACACGTCCGAGCGCTGCGCGATCGCGACCGCCCGCTCCCCGGTGGCGACGTCGATCGTCGACAGGGGCCGGGACAGCGTCGAGATCGGCTTCATGGCGGCCCGGACCCGCAGCGGCTCCCCGGTGGTCATCCCCCCTTCGACACCGCCGGCGCGGTCGGTGGCGCGCCGCACCCGGTAGATGCCCCCAGGGTGCGCCGCCGCTTCCGGGGCGTCCCCGGCGGGCACCGACTCGATCTCGTCGTGGGCCTGCGACCCGCGGCGACGGGCCGTGGTGAAGCCGTCGCCGAACTCCACACCTTTGATCGCCTGGATGCCCATCAGCTCCCCGGCGATCCGCGCGTCGAGGCGGCGGTCGCCGTGCACGTAGCTGCCCAGCCCCGGCGGGCAGCCATAGGCGAGCACCTCGACGATCCCGCCCAGGGTGTCGGCGTCCCGGTGGGCGGCGTCGATCTCGGCGACCATCCGCACGCTCGTCGCCGGGTCGGCGCAGCGGACCGGGTCGGCGTCCACCACGTCCATCGCGGCCGGCTGGGGCAACGGTGAGCCGGGCGGCACCTCGACAGCGCCGATCGACACCACGTGCGAGACGACCTCGATGCCGTACGCCTGCCGCAGCAGGGCCTTGGCGATCGTGCCCAGCGCGACACGGGCCGCAGTCTCCCGGGCGCTGGCCCGTTCCAGCACCGGGCGGGCGTCGTCGAACCCGTACTTCTGCATACCGGCAAGATCCGCATGGCCGGGCCGGGGGCGGGTCAGGGGGGCGTTGCGGGCCAACCTGGCAAGCCCCTCGGCGTCGACCGGATCCGGCGCCATGACCTCCCGCCACTTCGGCCACTCGGTGTTGCGGACGACGACGCTCACCGGGCCGCCCAGGGTCAGGCCGTGGYGGACCCCGCCGAGCAGCTCGACCTCGTCCCGCTCGAAGCTCATCCGGGCGCCCCGCCCGTGCCCGAGCCGACGTCGGGCGAGTTCGTCGGCGATCAGGGAGCTGGACACCCGGATACCGGCCGGCAGCCCCTCCACGGTCGCCACCAGAGCCGGCCCGTGCGACTCCCCGGCAGTCAACCAACGCAGCATGAGGCCAGTCTTCCACGCCACCGGCGCGCCGGAACCAGCTCCTTCGACCGGGATGCCCGCGAGACGGGAATGGTCCGGGAGGCTATCCCGCGTTCCAGCCGAGGACGCCGACGAACGCCCCCGTCAGTAGGAACGGCCCGTAGGCGATCGATGTCCGCCGGCCTGCCCGCCGCGTCACCATCAGGACCAGCGCCCACACCCCGGCAAGGGCGATCCCGGCCAGCAGCCCGGTGAGGGCCACCGGGACGCCGAGCCAGCCGAGCGCGCCACCGAGCAGACCGGACAGCTTCACGTCGCCGAAGCCCAGACCGGCGCCGGGCAGCGCCCAGAAGGCCGTGAACAGGGCGAGCACGGCCACTGCCACGAGGACGGCGCGCACCCAGCGCCCCGGGCCGCCGTCCAGGACCGCGGCGATGCCGAACAGCCCGGCCAGGACCGGGTAGGACGGCAGGGTGATCACGTCGGGCAGCCGGTGGACCCGGGCGTCGACGGCGGCCAGGAGCACGCCGACCACCCCGAGGTAGGCGTACGCCGGCAGCCAGGCGACATGATCGGTCAGCTTGGCCGCGAACGCGACGACGACGGTGGCCGTGAGCAGGCCCAGGGTGTCCGGGGTCGGCGCCGGCCGGCGCGGCTGTTCCCCCGCCACCGGCCCGAAGAGGCCCACCATGCGGGTCAGCCCCGGGACGACGCACAGGACGGCGAGGACGATCGCGACAACCAGCACGACCGACCCGGTCGACATGGCCGACCCGCCCGGCACGGCCGGTGTCACGGGCACAGCGGACGGGGCGGACGGGGCGGACCCGGCGGGTACGACGAACGTGTCGAGTACGGCGGATGTGTCGGGCAGGGCGGGCGCGGCGGGCGTGACGAGTCCGGCGGGCACGGCGGATATGGCGGATGGGTGGGCCCGGCGGGGGTGACGCCCGCGGATCCGGGCGGCGGGACGTTCACCGTGCCGCCAGGGCGGCTTCGCCCGCGGTCAGGAGCAGGTCCACGTCCACCTCGGCGCCGGTGAACAGCCGGACCTGCCCGACCGCCTGGGCGGCCAGCACGACCAGCCCACCGGCGACCGGCGCCCCGGCCGCCCGCGCGGCGGCGGCGAGCCGGGTGGGCCACGGGTGGTAGAGCAGTTCGACCAGGGCGGTCGAGGCGGGCCACGGCCTGCGCGCGAGCTCGTCGGTGACGCCGGCCGGCGTGGTCGCGAGCACGACGTCGGCGGCGGCAAGGAGCTCCACCGGGTCCACCGGGTCCGCCAGGTCCACAAGGTCCGTCGGATCCGACAGGTCCGACGGTTTCGCCTGGGGCGTGGGCGCGGCGGGCCCGGTGCCGGTGGTGTCCCAGCGGTGGACGGTGACGGCCAGCCCGAGAGAGGTGCCGATCTCGGCCAGGGGGGCTGCGGCCGGCGGGCGGCGGGCGAGGATGTCGGCCCGCTCGGCGCCGAGCGCGGCAAGCGCGGCGAGCACGGCCCGGGCAGTGCCCCCGGCGCCGATGACGAGCGGGCTGCGCGGTGCCCGCCCGTTGCCGAGGACCGTTGTCACGGCATGCGCCGTTCCGGCGACGTCGGTGTTGAAGCCGGCCAGCCGCACGGGCCCGGCGTCCGCGGCACGTTCCTGCCCGGCGGCGTGCCCGGCAGCCCGCCTGGCAGCGCGGTCCTCCCCGGCATCCCGGCCGGCGTCCCGCTGGACGGCACCTCCGGCATCGCGTCCGGCGTCGCGGTGGCCACTGCCGCGGTAGCCACTGCCGTGAGAGCCATCGCGTTCGACGACGACGGTGTTGACGGCGCCGACGGCCGCGGCGGTGTCGTCGATCCGGTCGAGGAAGGCCAGGACGGCCCGTTTGAGCGGCATGGTCAGCGACAGGCCGACCCAGCCCGGTTCGGTGCGCACCCGCGCGATCAGGTCGCCGATCGCGCTGTCGTCGCAGGCGACCGCAGTGTAGTCCCAGTCGATTCCCAGCGCGCGATATGCCGCATGGTGCATCACCGGTGACAGCGAGTGCGCTATCGGCATTCCCGCGACGGCCGCTCGCGGCCGGTGGCCTCTGGCGGTCATGACCCGCCCTCGGAGCGGTAGCGGGCGAGTGCCTCCTGCCACTCCCGGTCCGTCGTCGCGAAGATCGTCACGTTCGACCTCGGCAGGGACACGAAGTACATCCACGGCCCGTCGACCGGGTGCAGGGCGGACTCCAGCGCCCACTTCCCCGGGTTGGAGATGGCCCCCGGTGGCAGGCCCGCCACCCTGCGCGTGTTGTAGGGGTTGTTGCTGGCGAGCTGGCTCTGGGTCAGCGGGCCCTCGTACTCGCTGAGGGCGTACCGGGTGGTCGAGTCCAGGTCGAGGCGGCGGAACCGGCCGGAGGTGTCGGTGAGCCGGTTGTAGATGACCCGGGCGACCTTCGGCCCCTCGTCCGGGTTCTTCACCTCACGCTCGATGATGGAGGCGATCGTGATGATGTCCTGAGGGGTGCGCCCCAGCGCGGCCGCGCCCGCCTCGATATCGAGAGCGGCCGTCTCCGTCCTGAACCTGTCGACGAAGCTCTTGAGCGTGGCGGTCGCGGAGGCGCCTGGTCGCAGATCGTAGGTGAAGGGGTACAGATAGCCCTCGACACCGGTCGCGTACGACGGCAGCTGGAGCTCGCCCGGGTTCTTCACGATCTCCTCGAGCGTGGAGAGCGGCTGGCCGGTGCGTTCCGCCAGCGTCGTGAGCACCTGTTTGACGGTCATGCCCTCGGTGATGGTGAGCCGGAACAGGGTGTGGGACTTCACGTCGAGCAGCGTGGCCAGCGCGTCGGCCGCCCGCAGGTGCTGCTTGAGCCTGTAGAAGCCGGGCTGGATGGAACGCGACCGTTCGTCGGCCGCGGCCGCGTTGACGAAGGCGGCCGGTGTCCGCACGACCTCGGCGGAGGCGAGCACCCGGGCGATGTCCCGGGCGGTCGAGCCGGCCTGGATCTGGATGATGACCGAGCCGTCACCGGGCCCGGAATAGTCGATCGCCGACTCACCGGCCGTGACGCGCCCGATCACCTTGCCCGCGCCGTAGATCCCACCGCAGAGGATCCCGGCCACCACCACCAGGATCGCGATAAGCTTGGGCGCGGTACGGCCCCGCCGCCGAGCCCGGCCACGGCCGCCGCGACCGCCATGACCACCGTGGCTACCACGGCCACCACCGGTGGGTCGCCCGCGGTACGACGCCCGGCTGCCTGATGTGTCATCGAGCAGCTCGTCGAGGTCGTCCCCGATCACGTGTCGTCCGCGTGGCGATCCGGCTCACGCCGGGTGGCCACGGCATCGGACGCCCCCGCGTCATGCGGGATGTCCAGGGCGGACTGCAGGATCTGCACCGCTGCCTCCTGGTCTACGACTGCGCGACGGTCCCGTGCGCGCAGGCCACGCTCGGCCATCCGGCGGTGGGCCACGACCGTGGTCAGCCGCTCGTCGACGAGCCGCACCGGGACAGGGGCGACGCGGGCCGCCAGCAGGTCGGCGTATTCCCGGGCCTTACGGGCCGCCGGCCCCGGGAGACCAGACAACCGTGTCGGGAGACCCACGACGACCTCCACCGCATGACGATCGCGCACAATCATCGCAATCTCGTCGAGATCGCTGTTCAGCCGGGTGTCCCGTCGCAGCGTCGTCACCGGGAACGCGATCCTCGCGTCAGGATCGCTGGCCGCGACCCCTATTCTGACTGTGCCCACATCGATACCGACGTGCACCCCCGTCCGGCGGTTCATCGCGGACCGCCGGGGCGGGCCGATGCCTGGGCCGATACCGGGACGCGCTCACGCGGAACGGGCACCGGGGATACCCGGGGYGTCGGCGCCGGGCGGGCCGCCGGCACCGCGCGCGTCACCGGTGTCGTCCGGCCCGGTGTCATCCAGCCCCAGCGCCTGGCGAAGCTCATCCTCCCGCTCGGCCATCCCTTCCCGGACGTCGGCCAGGAAATCCTGCACCGACTCTACGAGGGACCCGGCAAGGTGCTGCGGAGTGAGGGTGGAGACGGCGCGGGCGGCACGCCGCACGGTCACCACTCCCACCGCCGCGCCGAGCGCGATGTAGAACACCCGCGGCATCATGCGCTCCGGCTGTCGACGTCGGCCCCGCGAACCGTGGCCGCCGGCGCGGCGGAGCCGGCCCGCCGGGCGGCCCGCCGGGAGGCTCGCTGCGCCGCCCGCTCCGCCTTGATCTCCGTCGTGATCTGTGACTCGATGTCGGCGCGGGCCCGCTTCGCCGCCGCCCGCCGGACCCCGTACGAGAACGCCGCGACCCGTACGACCGGGCCGCCGACCGTCGCCGCGAACAGCGACGTGAGCGAGGAGATGTTCGTCGAGATCGTCTGTACGTTCGCCGTGATGGCGTCGACCCGGTCGAGTTCCTTGTTCACGTGGCTGAGCGCCTGGTTCACCTCGTCCACCGTCGCGCCCGCCTGCCGCACGCGCGCGGTGCCCTCGTCGATGGCCAGCCCGGTCTGACGGACCCGGGCGGCCGCCTCGTCGAAGATCTTCCCGAGCTTGAACAACACGTAGCAGCCGAACAGGACGAGCACGGAGAACGCCCCCGCCGCGATCAGTYCCGCGATCGCACCACCGGACATGTGTGCCCTGCCTCCGCTGTCAGGGGCCGTGACCCGGCCACACCTTTGTGACAAGCCGTACATTCGTGACAAACTGCGCGACCGAACGTCCAGGATTTCCGCGACCAGGCCCCCTACACCGGCCGCACCRGCACCGCGACGACGGCCCTCCCCGACGGGCCGGTGGCGACGCGGGTCATCTTTCCCCCACGCCGCCGCCGGGCCCGGGCCCTGGAACACCGCGGGAGAGCACCCACAGCCCCCGGACAACGGTCGACGGAGCGTCGAACTCGACGTTCCTGGAGTGACCCTACCGAGCGCGACCGGCTTCGTGGTCACTCGCCTCTGATGGCTCGTCCACATCTGCCCCGGCTGCGGCCCCGGCCACAGCCCCGACCACAGCACCGGCCTCGGTCCCGGCGGCGGGCGCGGCGGCTGCGCTGCCGGTCGTGGCAGTGGTGGCAGTGGTGGCGCCGCCAGGCGCGGGGCTGGCGGTGGCGGAGCCGCGGAGGGCCTCGCGCAGGAACGCCAGCCGCTGCCCGGCCCGCTGCTCGAACCCGTGCCCGCTCGGCTGGTAGTAGCTCGCTCCCACCAGCGGGTCGGGGGCGTACTGCTGGCTCACGACCCCGCCCGGATGGTCGTGGGGGTACCGGTAGCCGTCGCCGTGGCCCAGCCGGCCCGCGCCCGGGTAGTGCGCGTCCCGCAGGTGGGGCGGGACCGGCCCGGCACGCCCGGCGCGGACGTCGGCGACGGCCGCGTCGACGGCCCGGATGACCGCGTTGGACTTCGGCGCCAGCGCGAGATGGATCACAGCCTGCGCGAGCGCGAGCCGGGCCTCGGGCAGGCCCACCATCTCCAGGGCCTGGGCGGCGGCCACGGCCACCCCGAGCGCCCCGGGCTCGGCCAGGCCCACGTCCTCACTGGCCAGTATGATCATCCTGCGGGCGACGAACCGGGGATCCTCCCCCGCCTCCAGCATCCGGGCCAGATAGTGCAGGGCGGCGTCGACGTCACTGCCGCGCACGGACTTGATCAGCGCGCTCGACACGTCGTAGTGCTGGTCACCGGCGCGGTCGTAGCGCACCGCAGCCCGGTTCACCGCCCGTTCGAGGGTGGCGAGGTCGATCCGGACGGGCGGGCGGCCCGCCCCCGACCCGTCGCCGCCGGTGCCCGCCGCCGCGGTGGCGGCCGGGCCCGGGCCCGCCGTCGCCGCGGCGGCGAGGGCGGCGTCGCCGGCGGCCTGCAGGGCGGTCAGGACGCGGCGGGCGTCCCCGCCGGCCAGGCGCAGCAGATGGGTGACCGCGTCCGTGTCCATCGTCAGCAGGCCGCCGTACCCCCGCCGGTCGTCGAGCGCCCGCTGGACCAGGACGCGCAGGTCGTCCTCGGTGAGCGGCTCCAGGGTGAGCAGCAGCGACCGGGACAGCAGCGGTGCCACCACGGAGAAGAACGGGTTCTCGGTGGTAGCGGCGACCAGGGTGACCAGCCCGTTCTCCACCGCCGGCAGCAGCGCGTCCTGCTGGGTCCTGGTGAAACGGTGCACCTCGTCGATGAACAGGACCGTGCGGACGCCGGACACCGCGAGCGTGTCCCGCGCCTGGTCGATCACCGCCCGTACGTCCTTGACACCGGCGGTGACCGCGGACAGCTCCCGGAACCGGCGCCCGCCGGAGCCGGAGATGATGTGCGCGAGCGTCGTCTTGCCGCTGCCCGGCGGCCCCCAGAGCAGGACCGAGGTGGTGCCGCCGCCTTCCACCAGGCGCCGCAGCGGGCTGCCCGCGCCGAGCAGGTGACGCTGCCCGACGAGTTCGTCGAGGGTGCGGGGGCGCAGCCGGGCCGCGAGCGGACCCGACGTCGCCAGGGCCTGCTCGAGCCCGGCGTCGAACAGGCTCACCCACCTACCGTATGCCGGCCCTGCCACCCGGCGGCGGGCGGCGGGCGGCCGCTCCCGGCGCGTGACGGGCCGGCCTGCCGTACCTGTCGGCCGTGCCTACCGGGTGACGGCCGGGTGGCCGTGGGCCGGCACGGGCGTGGGCCAGCCGGCGCCGGGACGGCCGACCGTGTGATGGCGGACGAGGCCGGCAAGATCCGGAGCGACCGAGAAGATCACCTGCCGTACCCGGTCGACGGCGAACGGCGCGAGCTCGTCGTATACCTCCGCGAAGACGGCGTGCGCCCGTACCCGCGGCCACTGGGGCGGCAGCAGCTTCAGCGGCAGGTCGGGGTCGAGGCCGGGGAAGCGCCGCCAGGCGTCCAGGACCGCGGTCCGGGCCACCAGCGCCTCCGCCGGGTCCACGTCGGCGGCCCTGATCCGTCCGAGCAGGAGGGTGTGGGTGCGGATGAAGTCCTCGTAACGGGCGCGCAGTTCGGTGAGGTCCCAGGCCTCGATCGGCCTTCTGGGACCGACCGCCACGGCCATCGCGCTCATCCCGCCCGTCCCGGCCGTCTCGACCACCCCGGTCGCCTCGACCGCCGTCAGGACCGTCGCGTTGGGCACGCCGAGTTCGGCGAACATCCGGATGACCGCCTCCGCCTCCTGCCGGGGGGAGACCCACATGCCGTCGTAGAGCGGCGCGAAACCCAGCCAGCGCAGCCTGTTGCGAACGGCATGGCGGATGTCACGCTGCTCCTCCGGCAGCGAGAAGGCGGCAACGACCCACCTGCCGTCCCACCCGGTTCCGGCCTGCCCGAACGACAGGACGCGCACGGCGCTGTCCTGCAGCGCCTCGGCCGCCTGGCCGGTCAGGCCGTAGTAGGTGTTGCGGCCGACCCGCGAGGACTCCAGCAGCCCACGGCGCGCGAGCCGGCTGAGCGCCGCGCGCGCGCCGACCGTCGAGATGTCGAAGTCCGCCAGCAGACGCACCAGCGCCGCGGACGGTATGTGCTCCTCGCACCCGTGCCAGTAGTCGCCGAGCAGGGTCATGAGCAGACGTTGCGGCTGGGCGCCGAGCCGAAAGCGCGGAAGATCGACTTTGGACGTATGGTCCCGGGTGACGACGGGTCCGGTGATTACCACGGAAGACGATATTACGAGCCGATACATCCAGAGCTGCCACGCGCCGGTATGCCGAACCGACAGGTCCGGCGGGTTCGCGCGTCCCGTCAGCCCGGCCTGAGGCCGGACGCGGCGCGACGCGACGCGACACCCCGTGGATTCGCGGTCGTACTTCCTCGCCGCCGTGGCGGCCCGTGGCGGCCCGTGGTCACGACTCCCCGCGGCCGTGGGTCGCCGATCCCCGTGGCACCCGCCCACGCGGGCCGAGCCGGGACCACTGACGCGCCCAGCCGTCGAGGGGCTCGAGCACGCCCTGCAGGCGCCGTCCGTGCGCGCTCAGCCGGTAGTCACCGGCCTCGCCCACCTCGATGATCCCGGCCTCGCGCAGCTCGCGCAGCCGCTGGGACAGGTGCGACTCGGTGGCGTCCAGCCGGGCCGCGAGGGAGCGGAACGCCGTCGGCCCGTCCCGCAGGATCCAGAACACCGGTAGCGCGTGCCGCCTGCCCAGCAGGTCGATCACCTCGGCCAGCGCGGCCACACCCTGGGAGGCCGCGTCCGCTCGCGCACCRTCACGTGCCATGCCACCCCGCCGTCATACATATCATCACACACTGTAACGTATTATTCGGCGTGTTGTTACATATTACGTCACACGCCGTCACGCAATATGTCACAACACGCATCACGGGCTGTCACATGGCGCGCCGCACGCCATCACGTACCGTGTCGCGCTATGTCGCGCGCCGTGGTCAGGGTGTGCGGATCGCGCCGGAACCGTTCGGGCTGTGCGCCCCGACCGTGCCRACGAAGGTGCCGGTGGCCGGCGCCGTCCGCTCGCCCCGGCCGGTGACGCTTCCAAGTGTCCGGCGAGCCCGCTCCAGCAGGCTGCCCGCCTGGGCCGAGACGACTCCGGCCGCRCTCTGCACCTCCGGACGCTCCCGGACCGCGCGCGCCTGACGCATGATCGCGTCATAGTGCTCCCGGCCCGCGCGGGCCCCCAGCAGGTAGCCGAGCCCGAAACCGACGATGAAACCGGGTCTGACGTGCATGCTGCCTCCCGCTCGGTGTCACTGTGCACCCTTGCCGACCTTCACGAACGCATGAACGCTCCTGGCCGCCGGCGCCCGCGCACGGTCGCCACCCACACCCGGTGGCCGCCGTCACCGGACAACAACGGGCAGGGCGCCCGCAACCATGACCATCCTGCCCGAGCGGCCGCACGCCGACGGTCAACCAGCCGACCGACCCGTGTTTACTACCCCGCTGAACCATCCGCGCGAACCTCAGGTAACCTTGCCCAGTCAGATGCTCCCGACGTCATCGTCTGGAGCGTCGCGATCCCGCGTAGCTCAATTGGCAGAGCGTCCGGCTGTTAACCGGCAGGTTACAGGTTCGAGTCCTGTCGCGGGAGCACAAGCCCAGGTCGGAGGCTCGAAGCCTTGTGCGATCACCGCAGTGGTGACGCTTTGGCCGTCAGTCCCACCCCGTCCAGCCGTGAAGATTTTTGATCTTTAACTGCCCTGCGGACTGATCAATAAGTCTTCGTGCCGACCGGAGCGTCGTCCCGCTCGAGCGGTGTGGATCACAGAACCGTTCACGGTGGGCGATCTGGACTTCTGGCCCCGCGGTCAGACGTCGAGGACGAGCCGTGCGCCGCGTGCGCGTGAGCGGCACACCATCATCACGGTGTTGGCGGTGCGCTCCTCCTCGGTCAGGAGCGAGTCCCGGTGGTCGACCTCGCCCGCCAACACCTTGGTTTCGCAGGTGCCGCACACGCCCTCGCCGCACGAGGTGGCGATGTGGATGCCCTGGTCGGCGAGCGCGTCCAACACGGAAACGCCAGGGGGAACGATCACGGTGATACCGGAGCGCTCGGCCACGACCTCGAAGGGCCGGTCGCCCGTGTCGTCGGCCTCGACCGGAGCGAAGCGCTCGACGTGCAGTGTCCCGGGTGGCCAGGAACGGCACGCACGGTCGACCTCCCTGAGCAGCGGTTCTGGTCCGCAGCAGTAGACCGCGGTTCCGATCCGTGGTTGGCCCAGCGCCGCCGGGATGTCGATGAGCCCGGTCTCGTCCTGGGGTGCGATGGTCACGCGCTCGCCCCTGCCCTCGAGCTCGTGCAGGAAGGCCATCGACTCGCGGGACCTGCCGCCGTAGGTCAGCCGCCAGTTCTGGTTTTYCCGGCGCTCCAGCTCCCGGACCATGGCGATGATCGGCGTGATCCCGATGCCGCCGGCGATGAAGACGTACCGTTGCGCGGCCGCGAGTGGAAACTTGTTTCGCGGGCCCCGGACCTGAATCACGTCGCCTTCGCGGATGTTGTCGTGGATCCAGGCCGATCCGCCACGGCCGTCGGGCGCGTTGAGCACCGCGATGCTCCAGGCCCCGTCACTGCCGCACAGGGAGTACTGGCGTGCGCGTCCCTCGGGCAGCAGCAGATCGATGTGTGCGCCGGCCTGCCAGTCGGGGATGGCGGCGCCGGAGGGGTCGGCGAGGGTGAGTCCCACGACGTCGTGGGCGTGCTGGACTCGCTCGGTTACCACGACTTCGCGAGTGTCATCGGTCATGAGCTACTCCTGCGGCGGCTGCTGCGCGGTTCGTCCTTCGCTGGTGCAGTTCGAGGAGAACGCAACCGAACTCCTCGTCCTCACGTCCGGCGGCATGGTGCCGACTCTCACGGTGCCGGTTCTGTAGCAGTTCGAGTTCCCTCTGCAGTGAATCGTTGCGCGCGATAAGATCGTTCAGCCCACGATCCGTGACGCCGGGCGCAGGTTGCGGCCGGCGTGGCTGCCTCGTGCGCTGCACACCGGCGAGCCGGGCGAGGCTGGCGAGCGTCACCTCCAGGTCGACGTTGTCCGTTTCCAGATAGTGATGCTGCACATCCCACGTGTCCGCGAGCCTGCCGAGGACATGGATCGCCGCGCGCAGCTGGCGGGCGGCGGACCCGGCGGGCACGGCAGGCAGAACCTCGTCGCGCAGTTCACGGCGAAGCCCCTCGAGCAGCTCGCCGGGGGTTGGTCTCAGCATGGCGTCTCCAACGGCCTGCTGGCTCCGATCCACTCCAGGCACGCCTGGACGGAAGGGATCACGGTTCGGGCTCGGTCGATCAGCCGTAGGTTGTGGCTACGGCCGTCGATGACCGCACGGGCTGCCTGCAGGCTGATCGTGGCGTACCTGACCTCGCAGAAGACGCGGTTCCAGCGCAGTGCCGCTCCGGTGACAGGTACGCCTCCGGCCGCTTCGTACGCCGCGACGAACTCCTCGAGTGGCACGAACCGCTCCGGGCTCCACAGGGCGTGGTAGGCCCACGCGATGTCCTCGACCGGGTCGCCGACGTGCGCCATCTCCCAGTCCAGCAGACCGACGATGCGGGCGCCTTCGTAGAGGACGTTGCCCGGCCGAAAGTCACCATGCACGAGCGCTGGTCGCGCGGGTGGGGTGGCATTGTCGTCAAGCCAGTCGTACAGCCAGGACAGCGCCGGGTACGACTCAAGGCGGCAGTCCTCGAATCGTGCGCGCCAGTAGGCCAGCTGCGGTTCACCGGTTCCCGCGGCCGGTGTGACGGCGTGTAGCTCGGCTGCCGCCCGGGCCAGGTCCAGGGTTCGCRCACGGCCCAGCTCGGTGTCGGCCGAGAGGTACTCCACCGCGTCCGCTCGGCCCGGCAGCCGCYGGAGGAGCACCGCGGGTGCCCCGAACAGATGCCCGTCCGGGTCGTGCGCCCACACTTTCGGCGCCCGTACGCCACGTTCGGCCAGCCCGTCCAGTGCCACGAACTCGTGTGCCGGGTCGGTCTGTACCTGCGAGCCAGGGGCACGGACGAGCAGGATCAACGGCTCCTCGTGTTTGCTCGCGTGCGTGTCCCGGCCCAAGGCCCAGCGGGCGTCGCAGGCCCACGCGATGCGGGCGTTCCCGCCGAAGACCCGCACCGGCTCCGAAACGGTCACCTCCCCGGCCTCCGGCAGGCGCAGACGTAGCAGTTCCCGCACGCGAGCGGCCAGCTGGGCCGGTGCGTGCTGAGGAAGGGTGGGTCGGGTCATCGGACGCCGGCTGCGACTCGCAGGGTCTCGCCTGTGATGGCATCGGACTGGGGTTCGAGGAAGAACGCGATGCCTTCGCCGAGGTCTTCCGGTGTGGGCACGTCACCGAGTGCCGTGTACTCGAGGTGCCGATTCAGGTATCCGTCGTCGATCCACGCGCGTACCCGGTCACTGAGGACCAGCCCCGGGGCGATGCAGTTGGCCCGGATCCCCTGACGGCCCAGTTGCACGCTGACGCTCTGGGTGAGCGCGACCACCGCGGCCTTGRCCGAGTTGTAGGCGGCGTTACCGAGTTCGAGACGGTTGGCGAAGGCAGCCAGCGAGGCCACGTTGACGATCTTTCCGTAGCCCTGCGCAACGAAGTGCTTTTCCAGCGCGCGGCACATCAGGAAGGCGCTGTTCACGTTGAGCGCATACATCTGCACCCAGCTGTCCAACGAGATGGACTCCAGCGGCACGTCATAGACGTCACGGTTGATGTTGACCATCCCGCCGGCGACGTTCGCCACGCCCTGCACCGAGCCGAACTCCGTCACCGCGAAGTCGACCGCCTCCTGAACCCCCGCCTCGGAGGTCACGTCAGCCTTGATCGTCCGCAGGGTTCCGGGCAGCCCGCGGGTGGACTCGATCGTGCCGTTGAGCCGACGCGAGCTCAGGTCGACCGCGACGACGTTCGAACTCACCCGGAGCAGCCTGRCCGCCGCGGCACCGCCGATGCCGCCGCCGGCGCCCGTGACGATGTAGGTGCGTTCGTTGAGGGGCAGGGCCGGCCGCCGCGGGGGGGCCACCGCTGTGCTGGGCATGTCACACTCGCCTTCAGATGTAGGAACGCTGGACGAAGTTCGGTGCGCGCTTCTCGCGCAGAGCGGCCAGGCCTTCGGTCGCCTCGGGTCCGGTGAAGCCCAGGATTCCGAACGCCAGGGAGGCTTCGAACGAGGGCCATGCGGCGCGAACCCAGTTGTTGAGCGACTGTTTGGTCCAGCGGATCGCGCTCGGCGCCCCGTGCGCGAGCCGGGACGCGATGTGCAGAGCATGCTTGTCGACCAGGTTGTCGTCGACGCAGAACGTCACGAGCCCGATGCGCTCGGCTTCCTCGCCCGTGATGGCGTCGCTGGTCATCAGGTAGTACTTCGCCTTGGACAGTCCGCACAGCAGCGGCCATATCGCGACCGCATGGTCATCGGCGGCCACGCCCAGGGTGGTGTGCCCGTCCACGAGCTTGGCGGTGCGGCCGGCGACGCTCACGTCCGCCAGCAGGGCGGTGGCCAGCCCGCCGCCTGCCGCCGCTCCGCTGATCRCGGACACGATGGGCTTGCCGCAGTCGAGCATGTTCTGCACCAGGGCACGGCCTTCCTTCCACATCTGGCAGCGGAAGTCGTAGTCGTCGATGATGCGCTGCACCATGTCGAAGTCGCCGCCGGCGCTGTATGCCCGTCCTTTTCCGGCGAGGACCACGGCGGACACCTCGGGATCCTCGTCGATCAGGCGCCAGATCGAGCTCAGGTCCCGGTGCATCTGGAAGTCGAGCGAGTTCATCCTGCCGCGGCTGAGGGTCACGCGCAGGACGTGCGGCTCGGGCCAGTCGAGTTCCAGGCTCTMGTAGTCGGGGTAGCGGATGTCGGTCACAGCCCGGCCCCCGATCCGAACTCCCTGCGCAGCTCGGCCTTTGCGACCTTGCCGTAAACCGCGCGCGGCAGCTCCCCGCGGACCAGGACATGGCTGGCGCGCTGGTACTTGGCCAGGCGTTCGTTGGCCCACTGCCGGAGCTCCTCCGGGTCGATTTCCGCGCCGGAGCGTGGGATGACGACCACCAGGGGCGTCTCGCCCCACTTCAGGTGCGGCACGCCGATGGCCGCGGCCTCGCTGACGTCCGGATGGCGCATGAAGACCCGCTCGACGTCCACAGCGAAGATGTTGATACCACCGGATTTGATCATATCCTTGAGCCTGCCCGAGACATACAGGAAACCGTCCTTGTCCAGATGGCCGATGTCCCCGGTCCGCATGAAGCCGCGACCGTCCGGGGCGGTCCACGTCGCTTCCTCGGTCAGCTCGGGGTTCTTGTAGTAGCCGGTCATCATCCCGATCGAATRCACCACGATCTCGCCGCTCTCGCCCGGGGGGAGTTCCGCGCCGGCCTCGTCGATGATGCGGATGTCCTCCAGCATCAGGGGTTTGCCGACCGACGTGCGTTTGCCGCGGACCGCGTCCGCCGGCAGCCGCAGGGTCGCGAATCCTTCCGAGAAGCCATACACCTCGTGAATGCCGGCGCTCGGGAAGGCGTCCTCCAGCGCGTGATACGTCTTCTCGGCGATCGGCTGACCGGATGTGACGATGCAGCGCAGGCTGTTCACGTCATGGTTGCGCAGCTCGGGGTGTTCGAGAATGGCAGTCCACTGGGTGGGGACAAGGAAGGCGTGGGTGCCGCGCTCGCGCTCCACGGCCGCCAGGAACGCCTGGGCGGTGAACCTGCGCAGGATGACGACCGTTCCGCCCCGGTACATCGTCGGGATCATCGTGATCCAGGTTCCGGACGCGTACGGGGGCGTGCCGAGGACGGCGACCGAGTAGCGGTCGATCTTCAGTCCCATCGCGAAGCCGTACGGGTACATCATGCGGCTGACGTGGGTGTGCTCGATGCCCTTCGGGTGTCCGGTGGTCCCCGAGGTGTAGAGGATGGTGATAATGTCGAACGGGTCGATCTTCACTCCGCACGGCGTGACCGGGGACTCGGCCAGCAGATCCGGAACCGACCGCCAGTGGTCATGGGCCGTGCCGAACGTGAGCCAGCGGGAGTCGCCGATCAGCGGTAACCGCGCGCGAATGGAGTCGATGATCGACTCGGTCTCCGGATCGGCGACCAGGACGACCGCGTCGGAATCCGCCGCAAGGCGGACCAGCGACTCCCCGTCGAGCATGACGTTCAACGGCACCGTCACGCATCCGGCCTTCGCGCTTCCCCAGAACGCGACGAACGCGTTCAGCGACGCGGGCATGAACAGCGCGACCTTGTCACCCTTGTCGAGCCCTTCCGCCCGCAGCAGGTTGGCGAACTGGTTCGTCCGCTCGTCAAGCTCGCGCCACGTGAGTCGTTCGTCCTCGAATACGGCGGCTACCATATCCCCGCTGACTCGCGCATTGTGCGTGATCACATCCGGGCACATCAACGATAAGTCGTACTTCAGGCTCACGGGTGATCTCCTGATCTCCGATCCGTCCGAACGCATGCTCGGTGAGGACGCACGGTAGCCACGAACGGAAGCCGTGACGAGGGTCGCACCATTGACGTCCCTGTTCCGGGTTACAAAGCCGCCCGTCACCAAAGCCGCCCGTCACCAAAGCCGCGTCACCACAGGGCCCAACCGGGCCGACCCTCACGACAGGCCTCGTACGCGTCTGGCTCAACCGGTTGCAGGATGCCCGTCGTTGCTCTCGTACCGTCGATGACTGCGCAGTGGTGCTCGTCCAGCCCCCGCAGAGCGAGGCGGACGTGCGGGTCATTCACATCGAATCGATCCCATTCGGTCCGTTCTGGGCCCTTGTACGCACCGGGATGCAGCCCCGCGCCCGGGGTGCCGCCGTAGAAGCCACAGCGCATGAAGGCGGTCTGGTTGCCCAGCCGCTCGAGGCGCAGGGATCGGTGGGCGCCGTCGTCGAAGGTCAGGTCGATGACTCCCGCCAGAAACAGGTGCGTGTCGGGTTCGAAGCGCAGCCGGCGTTCGATCCTGTGCACGGAGCCGCTGCCCGGGCGAGGGTCGTCGAAGCCGTAGAGCAGCTTCCTGCCCCAGAGGCCGACGTCGTGCAGGTCGATCCAGATGCCGCCCTTCCAGCCGGGCCGGTGCACGCGCCCGCCGTTGAGCGCCGGGCCACCGACGCCCCGGCCGACGCCCCAGTGGCGGTCCCGGGTGCCGTGTGCTTGGCCGGGCGCCCAGTCCACCCGGGTGCCACCGACCTGAATCCAGCCGGCGACCTGGCCGAAGCTCTCGAATCCTGCGGTCACCTGCCGCTCGCCGGACTGCACCTGCGGCCCCCAGGCGGCGCCATACGTCGGGCGGCGGGTGTCGGTCCACTCCAGGTCGTAGGAAAAGCCCCACTCCCCCGGCTCGAGGACGTGCCGCCAGCGGTGGAGCCCCGCGAGGATCGTGGGGCGGATCGGGCCCACCGTGAGGTCCGCCGGCTCCGGCGACAGCGGACGGAAGGACCGCACCGAGCGGTGGTCGCCGCGGAAGTTGACGATCGCGTACGACTCGACCCGGCCAAGGACCGGGTAACAGCTGCCGCCCACGGCCAGGAGCAGGTCGCCCGTGTCGTCGTGCCACACGTTCCAGTACCGCTCGAAGAACCGCGGATCGTTCGACGCGGAGGTCGGCGGGTGCGAGACGGGGTACGGAGTCGAGTGGACGAACTCGTCGTCAAGCGGGACGAGCGGGGTGTTCACGCGTCCTCGAGCACGACCGGCAGCCGCAGCGGCCCGCGGCTGACCAGCGAGTTCGTCCACGGGATCGTGTCCAGGGGCTCGGCGAGCCGCAGGTGGGGGAATCGCTCCACCATGTGCCTGAACGCGATCTGCCCCTCCAGGCGTGCCAGCGGCGCGCCGAGGCAGAAGTGCACACCCTTCGAGAAGGCGAGATGCCCGTTCGCCCGGCCCTCGAGAACGATCTCGTCCGGCGATGCGAAGACGCCAGGATCACGGTTCGCGGCCGCGAGCATCGCGAAGACCCGATCGCCCTCCCTGAGGCGCTGCCCACCGAGTTCCGTATCCGTGGCGAGCAGGCGCCCGGTGGACAGCACCGGCGAGTCGAAGCGAAGGAACTCGTCCACGGCGGGGACGATCAGCCCGTCGACGTCAGCCGCCAGCTTGGCGGCGACGTCCGGGTGCTGGTGCAGGGCGATCAGGCCGTTGGTCAACAGGTGAGCGGTCGTCTCCTGCGCCCCGTTGCCGATCATCATCATGCTCGCGATCAGCTCGTCCTCGGTGAGCGTCTCGCCGTCGACCTCGGTGGTGATCATGCGGGTGAGTGCGTCGTCGTGCGGGCGAACCCGGCGTTCGTCAATCAGTTCGCGGAACAGGTCCGCCATCGAACAGGCGCCGTGCCGAGCTCTCTCGTACTTGTCGTCGACGCCTCGCRAGCTGCCGATGAACAGCATCATTTCGTCCGACCACTGCTTGACCTCGGCCAGCCGGTCGCGCGGGACGCCGAGCAGATCCATGACGACGTAACCCGGCAGGGTAAGAGCGATCTCGGTGAAGAAGTCGACCGGCTGGTCCTTCGGCAGGCTGTCGAACAGGTCCGACGTGATCTCGGTGATCGACGTCCGCAGGGACTCCACCATGCGAGGGTTGATAACCGTCGACAGGTAGCGGCGCAGCCGGGTGTGGTTCGGTGGATCCTGGAACACCATCCACAGTGACAGCCAGCGCAGCACGTCGGCCGCTGTCGCGCGGTTCTCCTCGGAAAGCCGTTCGTGCACCGGCAGGAGACGATTCGCCGAGAACACCACCGGCGTCGTGACCACAGTCTGAACACTGGCCCAGTCCACCGCGATCCAGCCCGACAGCGGCTCGCACCAATGCACACCGCCGGCGGTGCGCAGCTCCGCGAATATGGCATACGGATCGCGCAGTTGTATGGGATCAGTGGGATCGTACGCGGTCGGCATCGAACTCTCCAGGTTCTCGGAAAGCACGAGAATGGCACGCCGTCGGTCGGCTGTTCGACGGCCGCGACGCGCACGATCTGGAGCCGCGCACAAATCCCTCGTGCCGACCGACTCCCCCTCGAGTGCGATCCATGTCACAGTGAACCTTTCCCCGCAAAGATCAACTACCTTCCGTGACAGCTACCTGCCGTGACAGGCAAGGGAGGAGGCCAGGAGCGCCTTCTCCGCCCCGCGCACCATCGGTCCCGGCCTCTGGAAGATCAGCCTGATCGCCCGGGCCGCCCTCGCGATCCTCCATGTCGAGCACCACCGCACCACCTGGCGACCACCACGGACACCGCCGCCGTCAATTACAAAAAGTAACCAATCATTACAGGGAAGGCTCAGTACCCGCCATGACTCTTTCCATCAGACGCGTCGTGACCGGCGTCGACAGCACGGGAACCTCCATCGCCCATGAGGACGCGCCGCTGCCACCCGTCGAACTGGCGATCATGCCTGGTGTCCAGATGTTCCAGGTGTGGGGAACTGAGGGCCCACTCAGCAGCCCGCTCAGCGACCCGAAGCCCGACAACGCGGCCTTCTTCCCCGGGCCGGGCGGAACACGTTTCGGACTGTTTCGCCTCCCGCCGGAGGACGGTGCCGAACCAGGTGCCGAACCACACGAACCCAGCGCGGACGCGGCAACCCTCGAGTCCCAGGTCGCCGAGGCCGAAGCGAAGGTGCCAGGGTTGCTCGGCGTGTTCGAGCCCGACGCTCCGGGAATGCACCAGACCAGGAGCATCGACTACGTCATCGTCATCGATGGCGACCTCTGGGTGGAACTCGACAACGGGACCGAGATTCACCTCCCCCCGGGCACGTGTGTGGTTCAGAACGGCGCCAGGCACGGGTGGCGCAACCACGGAAAAGTTCCGGCCACGCTGGCCTACGTGATCCTGGACGCCCAGCAGCCCGCCCAGGGCCACTGAAAACCAAGAAAGGACATGGCGTAATGCCTACGCAAACTCTCCCGGAAGTCGATGCCGTCGTCGTCGGCGCGGGCTTCGCCGGGCTTCGCACCATTCACCTGCTGCGACAGCTCGGCCTGAGCATGCAGGTGTTCGAGGCCGGGGACGACGTCGGAGGCACCTGGTACTGGAACCGCTACCCCGGCGCCCGCACCGACACCGAGAGCTGGGCGTACTGCTTCTCGTTCGACCGTGAGCTGTGGCAGCGGTGGGACTTCCGCGAGCGCTACACCGCTCAGCCCGACGTCCTGGAATACCTGCGGGCGGTCGCGGACAAGCACGACATGCRCCAGCACATCCGCTTCTCCACGCGGGTCGACGGTGCCTACTTCGACGAGGCGACCAACCGCTGGACAGTGACCACCGAGGACGGTTTACAGATCACCAGCCGGTGGCTCATCACCGGCCTGGGYTGGCTGGGCATCGCGTACAAGCCTCCGTTCCCGGGCGCGGACTCCTTCGAGGGCGAGTCGTACGTGACGTCGCAGTGGCCGAAGGAGCCGGTCGACTTCGCAGGCAGGCGCGTAGCTGTCATCGGCACCGGCGCGACCGGCATCCAGGTGATCCAGTCGGTCGGGCAGGTCGCGGAGCATCTGACGGTGTTCCAACGCACCCCGAACTACGCGTTACCCGGGCGCAACCACGCGCTGGGCCCGGAACAGCAGCAGGCGCTGCGGCGTGACTTCGAGAACGTCTGGGAGAAGACGTTCAACCACGTGTTCGCCTTCCCGATGGAGCCGGCGAACCGCCTCGGCGCGCAGGTCGACGACGCCGAACTCGAACGCGTCCTGGAAGCCGGCTGGGAAGCCGGCGGCTTCCACTACATATTCGAGACCTTCGACGACATGCTCGTCGACCAACGGGTCAACGACGCCGCCTCGGAGTTCGTGCGGCGCAAGATTCGCGCAATCGTCAGGGATCCCGCGACCGCCGAACTGCTGTGCCCGAAGACGCACCCGATCGGCGGGAAGCGTCCTCCGCTGGGCAACTTCTACTACGAGACCTACAACCGGCCCAACGTGACGCTGGTCAGCGTCCGTGACGATCCGATCCAGGAGATCACCCCGACGGGTCTGCGGACGAGGACCGCGGAGTACGAGTTCGATGTGATCATCTACGCGACCGGTTTCGACGCGATCACCGGACCGCTTGCCAGCATGAACGTGCACGGGGTCGGGGACCGGACGATCGCCGAGCAGTGGGCAYAGGACCCGAAGGCCCTGCTGGGCATCGCGTCCCCGGGCTTTCCGAATCTTTTCGCGATCCTCGGGCCGCAGGCACCGTTCGCGAGCCATCCACCGGTGATCGAGACGCAGGTCGAACTGATCGGCAAGCTGCTGGCGCACGCGATCGAGCAGGGCGCCGAGCGAGTAGAGGCCACCGAGGAAGCCGCCCGGGCCTGGTCGGAGCAGTGCGACACGATCCTGAACGCCACTCTCCTGCCGCAGGGTATGGGAGACCGGCCGTGGTTTCTCGGGGCGAACGTGCCCGGCAAGAAACCCAGCACACTGTGCTACCTCGGCGGCCTGGGCAGTTATCGCGCCGCCGTCGACAAGGAGGCCGACGGCGGCTTCCCCGGTTTCACCCTGAGCAGGTCGCCCGTACCGGCATAGCCGCCCGGTAGAGCCGCCCGGTAAAAACCGGTGCCCCGCCCGGGGAGGATTCGGGCGGGGCACCGGTTTTTCATGTTCTGCGCATCGGATGGTGAACGGCGCGGGAACTGCGGATATCCGGGGGCATCGGCTTCTCACGTTTTGTGCAGCCCGAGCCCCCTGCTGATGATAACCTTCATCATCTCGCTGGTACCGCCATAGATTGTCTGTACGCGGGCGTCTGCCCAGGCCCGCCCCACCCGATACTCCGTGGTGTAGCCGTAGCCCCCGTGCAGTTGCAGGCACCTGTCCACGACACGCTGCTGGGCCTCGGTGGTGTGCAGCTTTATCATGGCGGCCGTGTCGGCACCGAGGCTTTCGGCCAGGTGCTCCTCCACCCCCCAGTCGACGAAGACCCGCGCCGCCTTCACCGTGGTGGCCAGCTCCGCGAGCAGGAACGCGTTGTGCTGGAACCGGCCGATCGGCTGGCCGAAGGCGGTCCTCGTCCTGACGTAGTCGAGGGTGTCCGCCAGGACGCCCTCCATTGCCGCGACCGCCTGCACGGCGATGGTGAGCCGCTCCTGCGCCAGGTTCGCCATCAGGTAGCGCAGCCCCTTGCCCGGCTGCCCGAGCACGTTCGCGTCCGGGACCGCGACGTTGTCGAACGACAGCTCAGCCGTGTCCTGTGCGTGGAGCCCGACCTTGCCGAGGTTGCGGCCGCGCGTGAAGCCCGCCATCCCACGCTCGACGACCAGCAGGCTCAGGCCGGCGTCGCCGTCCGACCCGGTTTGCGCGACAACAATGACCAGGTCCGCATGGATGCCGTTGCTGATGAAGGTCTTCGCGCCGTTCAGCAGCCATCCGCCGGGGGTTCGTGTCGCCCTCGTCCGGACGCCCCGCAGATCGCTGCCCGCTCCGGGTTCGGTCATCGCGATCGCGGCCACGAGTTCACCCGACGTCATGCCCGGCACCCAGCGCCCCAGTTGCTCAGGAGTGGCCAGTTCGGCGAAGTACGGTCCGCAGACGTCGTTGTGGACCGTGAATCCCGGCCCGGTGGCGCCGGCGTGGTAAAGCTCGGCGTCGACAACCGCGTTGAACCGATAGCTCGCGCCGCCGCCGCCGTACTCGGCCGGAAGCCCGAGACCCAGCAACCCGGCCGCGCCGGCCTTACGCCACAGTTCCCGCGGAACGATCCCGTCGCTCTCCCACCGGGCGTGGTGGGGGGTGATCTCACGTGCCACGAACGTCCGGACCATCTCGGTGAACGCGGCCAACTCCGCGTCGTGTTCTCGGACGGGTGCGAAGGTCCCTGTCATGTGGCGCCTCCCAGCGCTGTCCCAGATGGTGCGGCCAGGCAGGTGCGAAGGCCCTTTCAGGTATAACCGGGCCCACCGTCCACGAGGGCGGGCCCGGTTGGTCACGCGAACAAACGACGAGAAGGAGGTGATCGGGCGGGCGGGATGCGACGGCGATAGCTTCCAGTGCTGTCTGCTCTGTGAGCGGCGACTGGCGTTACGCATTGCCACTCATCACCTACCATCCGGAGGATCCTGCCGTGGGACCGTTGCGAGGAGTCCGGATTCTTGAGCTTGGCGGTCGGGGGCCGGTTCGGTTCTGCGGAATGCTGTTGGGGGATCTGGGCGCCGAAATCATCGCTGTCGATCGTCCCCGCGAGGCTGACGACATCACGCCGTTGTCCGACGCCGGGCTGGGCCGCCGTCGAAGGCGGGTGCGGCTGGATCTCAGGTCCGCCGATGGCCGCGCCACCGCATTCGAGATCATCAAGCGTGCCGATGCCGTGATCGAAGGCTTTCTTCCGGGTTCGATGGAACGCCTCGGCCTCGGGCCGGAGGACTGCGCACCGCACAATCCACGCCTTGTCTACGGGCGGTTGACCGGCTGGGGTCAGACCGGCCCGCTGATGGCGCAGCCCGGGCACAACATCAACTATCTGGCCGTCTCGGGAGTCCTGGCCCACCTCGGACGAGCCGAGAGCCTGCCCTTCCCTCCGATGAACCTTCTTGCCGACGGTGGCGGTGCGATGTTCCTGGCCCTCGGCGTCGTCTCAGCCGTGCTGGAGGCACGATCGTCCGGCGTGGGACAGGTGGTGGACGCCGCGATGGTCGACGGCGCGGCCCTGTTGAGCACCATGAGCCATGAGATGCGCAACGAAGGCAGGTGGGTGGAACAGCGTGGCAGCAACCTCAATGACTCGGGGGCACCTTTCTACGACGTGTACGAGACCGCCGACGGCCGCCTTGTCGCGGTGGGGGCGGTCGAGGACAGGCTCTGGGAGTCCCTCCTGCGGTTGCTGGGGCTGCACGGCGAATCGGTCGACAGATGGGATCGGGCAAACTGGCCATGGTGGCGGGAGCGGCTCGCGACGGTGTTCCGGCAACGCACCCAGGCGCAGTGGTGCGCCCGGGCCGAGCAGGCCGGCGTATGCCTGTCTCCCGTTCTCACGATGTCGGAGGCGCCCGCTCATCCACACAACGTGACCCGGGCGGTCTTCACCAGGGTGGGCGATGCCGTTCTTCCCTCGCCAGCACCACGCTTCAGTCGCACGCGGTCGGAACCGATCGCCGAACCTCAGCCCGGTGACGACGACACGGCCGACGTGCTCGCCGAACTCGGCATCGACCTGCCGCGGCTCGTCGGCGACGCCTCGGGCGGGTAGCCGACGCCGGCGGCAACCGCCGGGCAGCCGCCGAGGCGAACGATCGCCATTGCCATCTGCGCGGTCAGATAGTCACTGTCGTCAGTGGTGACGCGCAGACCGGTGAGGCGTTCGATGTTGGTGAGCCGGTAGCGCACCGTGTTGGGATGGACGCCTAGTTCGTCGGCGCAGTCRCGCACGTTTCTGGCCAGCCGCAGGAACGGCTCCAGTGTCGACATCAGTTCCACGGACTTGACGGACCGATCTCGCAGCAGGGGCCCGAACGTGTCGAGAACGAGTTGACGGGCCTCGTCGCGGCTGGTGGAGGCCAACAGGAGTCGTGCCGCGCCGAGATCGTCGGCGGCAAGCACTCCCGGCTCGGCGTCCGAGAGATGCTCCCGGATGCACTTCAGGACCTGCTGGGCCTCACGATGGGCTCGCTGGTCATCCCCGGGAGCCTCCACCACCGTCGAGATCGCCGCACAGAGCTGGCCTTCCGGGCTGAGTTCGGCGAGCACGGTACGCAGCCGGACCCTCACCCATTCGATCGCCTCACGCCGGTCGTGGTCCTTCGGCACCTCAATGATCACTGCGATGTCGCTGCCGGACCAGGCCGCCAGCGCGCTTGACGGTGATTCCCGGTCGGTCAGGATCTGGGCCACCTGCCGTGACACGACGCGGTTTGCCGAACTGCTGTCCCGCGCGGCCACGAGGCAGACCACCCGCCGCGCGGTGAGGTCGACGCCGARCGAGCGAGCTCGTTCCCCGAGATCCCGCTCGCCACGGATCAGGCTTCCCACGAGGGCCTCGACCGCATGCCATTCCATGTCCTGGTCGAACCTGCTCCGCAAACGCTCAAGAGCGATGTTGTGCGCGGCCCTGCGCACGATGACTTCATCGAGCTGACCGAACCGGCCGGCGGCCTCGACGACAACGACGTAGCCCTGCCGCTGCCCATTGAGTTCGATCGAGGTCAACAGGAGCCGATGGTTGATGCCGGCCTGCGGCAGTGGCGGAATGCACTGCGGGCGTCCGGACTCGAGCGACGCCATGACGGGCTCGACCGAGGGATGATGCCGCATGTTGCCCAACGACCGGAGTTTCACGCGCAGATCGTCTGCCGCGCCGGCGCAGGACAGGCAGCGAAAGTCCACGTCGTAGATGGCGCAGGGCTTCGACAGCAGTTGCGCGACCGTCTCCCCCAGTTCGCGAACCCCCCAGCCGCTCAGCGCGATATCCGCGAGCTGCCCCTCCATGCGACGAGCGCGCTGCAGCATCTCCAGCTGTCTGGCCTGTACGTGGAGGCTGTCCCTGAGCTGGGAGGTCAGTTGAACCTGGTTGATCGCCGTGGCCGCGAGTTCGGCGAACGACAACGCCAGCTCCTGGTCCGACTGTGAGAACTCCATCGTGGTGTCCTCGGTGTCGAGACACAGAATCCCGATTACCTCGCCGCGGAGCCTCATGGGGATTCCCAGCACCGAGCGTGCCCGCCAGCGACGCATCGCGGCGTGCACCGGCCGGGGATCCACCAGCGTGTTCGTGAGCATCACGGGCCGGCCGGTGTCGAGGATTTCCCGGGTGAAGTTGTCCCCGGGCATTCCACTGACCAGCTGTTTTACGGGTATGTCGATGTCCCGGRCAGCGTGCGCGGCCTTGCCGTGCAACAGACCGGTTTCCCGGTCGCGCAGATGCAGACTGCACCGGTCGGCGCCTGTCAGCTCGCTGAGGGTGTCGACAATGAGATGGAAGATCGTGTCAAGGTCACGTTCTTCGGCCAGCGCGCCAGCCAGTTTCCGGAACGCGGCAAGTTCCCGGTGTTCCCGGTGCTCGCCACCCACCTCGGAGGCGCACTCGGACGGCTGCCGCATACCGGTCACGTTTGGTATCTGTCGATGCTCCGATTCGGCCTGACAAGCCCCGTTCATGTCCTGTCCGAGACCCCCGTCCGCAGGTCGCCTGAACCATGGATGCGGATGCCTTCCATGGCAGCAAACAGCCAGCAACGGTCTCTGTCAACGGCGCCCGGGCCCGGCCCCTCGACCGGCGGTGGCGCTGCCGGTGACGCCGGTTGTTCGCCCGCGGCGGCCGACGAGTCAGCTGACGGATCTCCGCCCAGTCCTGCACTCTCAGCACCCCCACCGTCAACCGGGGTCCGTTTCCGCCGTCGGCAGGGGGCCAGTGTTCAACCGTCGCCCGTGGTCCCGCCGGAGCGGGTTTTGGAGCGGGGTCCAAAAGGCCGGATGCGGCGTGGCTGCGCACCTGGGGATCCGCCGCTAGCGTTCGCCCTCGCTCAGCCAGGTTGTGAGCCGGAGCACAGTTCCAGCTTCCGCGAATTCCAGGGAGTACCGACGCGACGGGCGCGTCCACCTGCTTCGCCGGAAGGCTCCCGCGGCGGAAGCCCTCCGGCGGGCACGAACGACGAGAGAGAGGACACCGCCCCTCCCACCCACCCGAACAGCCGTCCTGGCCAACGACGCTACGCGCGGCCCGCGGCTGGCCGACCCCGTGGGTAACGCCGCAACGCTGCTGGCAGGCCCGGTCATCAACGCCCCCGCCCGCCGAGGCCCAGACCCTGATCTCCCCGGTCGGGGCAGGCCGCGGCCTCCGGCTCTGCCTCCCATCCCGATCCAGACACCACCGACAGGGAGAACGATGATCCATCTGAGGGCAGTGAGGCGTTCGAAATCCGGCATGCTMGCCGCCATGACCGCGGTGGCGCTTGTTGCCGCAGCCGGGTGTTCCTCCTCCGGACCGGACTTACCCGACTCCACGGGCAGCGGCGCCACGTCGGCATCCGGGGACTACACCGCCACGGCGCGGGAAGCGGTCGACGCGGCCTACAAAGGCCTCTACAGCGCACCCCCCAAGGGCGGTCCCAGCGCCCAGAAGGGAAAGAACATCTGGGTGATTCCGTGTTCCTCGGCACTGTTCGGCTGTTCTGAACCCGCCGCGGCCATCCAGGAGGCGGCCAAGGTGCTGGACTGGAAAGTCACGACAGCCGACGGCAAGGCCAGTCCCGCGGGCTATACGGCCGCCATCAACCAGGCGGTCGCGGCACACGCGGACGGCATCATCACCATCGCGATCGACTGCCCACCGGCCAGGGCGGGGCTCCAGGCGGCGAAGAACGCCCGTATTCCGACGGTGGCCGTGTGGRCCTACGACTGCGACGACCCCAAAGCAGGCGGCGGCGCGTCGCTGTACTCGGCGACCATCAATTCCAGTGGCACCCCTCCCCAGTTCGGTACCAGGTGGGGCACGTTGAAGGCCGACTATGCGATCGCCGCCACCGGAGGCAGGGCGAAGGTCCTACTGATCACGCACCCGGACTTCGTCGTCACCCAGTACGAGGAGGCCGGATATCGAGAAGAACTGGCCAGGTGCGGCGGATGCCAGATCGTCGACACGGTCGATATCACGGGCCAGGACCTTGGCAACCCGGCGACGACGGCGCAGAAGGTTGCCACGGCGTTGCAGAAGCATCCTGAGGCGAACGTCGTGGACGCTCCCGACGACACCACCATGGCCGAGATCTCCCAGGTCATCACCGCAAGCCAGAACTCCGATCTCGTCGTGGTGGCCGGCGAGGGCTACCCGTCGACCGTGGCCCTGATTCGCAAGAAGGTGGTCACCGCCGCCGTCGGCGTTCCCGCGAACTGGCTCGGCTGGGAGGGCGCGGACGCGATGAACCGGGTTCTGGCCGGCGAGACGACCATCCCGAACCAGGGGGCCAGCTTCCAGATCATCGACGCCGACCACGGTCTGCCCGCCTCCGACAGTCAGTCCTGGACGCCGTCGGTCGACTACAGGGCCGCGTTCACCGCGAACTGGACCGGCTGACGTCAACCGCCGCGATGCCCGTGCCGTCCGGGATCCGTGGGACGGCACGGACATCGCCATACCGGACCACACAGCCGGACCACACAGGAGGACAGATGACCGCCGTCGGCGAGGCGCAGTCTCCGCAGACCACCGCTCCGGCGATCCGCGTCAACGCGGTCTCCAAGACCTTCGGTGGCACCCGCGCGCTACGGGATGTCAGTTTCGAGGTCCCCCGCGCCTCGGTACACGCGCTGTGCGGCGGAAACGGATCGGGCAAGTCGACGCTCATCAAGATCCTGGCCGGGGTGCACCAGGCTGACAGCGGCACGATCGAGATTGACGGCCACGTCCACGACGCGACCCGGACGAACCCGGGGTGGGCCGGTTCGAACGGGCTCTACTTCGTCCATCAGGCGGTGGGCACGTTCCCGTCGATGACGGTGGCCGAGAACTTCGCCGTCAGCTCGACCTTCGGAGCGAGGAGCCTGGCTCCGGTCTCGTGGCGGGCGCTGCACCGGCGCGTCCAGAAGGTGCTGGAGCAGTTCGAGATCGACGTCTCACCAAAGACGATCATGGCGCAGGTTCCGCCCGCCACGCGGACGATGATCGCGGTCGCCCGCGCGTTGCAGTACGAGGCCGAGGCCGGGCGGGGCACGCTGGTCCTCGACGAGCCCACCGCGTCGCTTCCAGCCGAGGAGGCGCAGGCGGTGCTCGACGCCATGCGTGGTTACGCGCGGCGCGGCCACGCCGTCGTCTTCGTGTCGCATCGACTGTCCGAGCTGCTGGCGGTGTCGGACAGCGCGACCTTCCTGAGAGACGGGCGGCATGTCCGGACCTGTGACGCCGCGGACCTCGACGAGAGCATCCTCGTCCAACTGATCACGGGGCATGCTCCGATCGCGCCGAGCAGGAATGCTGTCGCTGCCCACCAGGCCGAGGTCCGTCTGCGGCTTGAGAACTTCGCGGTCGGATCACTGGACGACATCTGCCTTCAGGTGCGTGCCGGGGAGGTCGTCGGAATCGCCGGGCTGCTCGGCTCGGGACGGTCGACGTTGCTGCAGTCGCTGTTCGGGGTCAGGCCGGCTCGGGGAGGTCGAGCGACCCTCGACGGCGTCGAGCTGACAGCCAACGACGTCCCCGCCGCCATCAGGGGTGGCATCGCCTACGTCCCCGAGGACCGCGCCGGACAGGCCGCGTTCGCCGAGCTTTCCATACGCGCGAACCTGAGCGCGCCGAGCCTGCGGCGCTACTGGAACCGGGTCTGGCTGCGGCGTGCGGCCGAACGTTCCGACGCCCAGAGCGTCATCGAGCGATACAAGATCAAGGTCGACGGGCCCGAAGCGTACTTCGCCACCATGTCCGGCGGAAACCAGCAGAAGGTGGTGCTGGCGCGCTGGCTGGAACTGGCGCCGCGGCTGCTGCTGCTCGACGAGCCGACCCAGGGCGTCGACATCGGCGCCCGTACAGCGATTCACCAGCTCGTCCGCCAAGTCGCGGCCGCCGGAACCGCGGTGCTTCTCGTCAGCTCCGATCCTCAGGAACTCGTCGACGCGTGCGACCGGGTGGTCGGTGTTCACAGCGGGCGGATCACGGGCGAGGCGTCAGACGCCGACCTGACCGTGCGGCGCTGTACCGAACTCGGTCACGGGCTGGGCGCACCGTCCGGAGCGCGCACGCCGACGTCGCGCGCCCTCGGCCCACGGACACCCGCCACCCACCCACCGACCAGCATGGAGCCTCGAACATCATGACAGCGACTGYCACCGACCAGCGTCCGAACAGTCCCGCACCCCCTGGCTCAGGACGTCCGCCACGCCGTGYGAACTGGCCGGGCGGGGCGCGGTGGCTCGCCCTCGGCGAGCGGTTCGGCCTCCTGGTACTGATCGTTGCCATCATCGTCGCCTGGTCGGTGCGGTTCCCCGACACGTTCGCCACCGTACACAACTGGCAGATCATCGGTAGTTCACAGTCAGTGAATCTGATCATTGCGCTGGCGCTGATGGTCCCACTCCTGAGCAACAACTTCGATCTCTCGGTCGGGTCCACCGCCAGCCTGGCGTCGATGCTCACCGCGGGCCTCATGGYGCGCAACGGATGGAACCTGCTCGAGGCCGTACTGGTGGTTCTGGTCACGGGTCTGCTGATCGGAGCCGTCAACGGGCTGCTCGTCACACGGTTCGGGCTCAACGGGCTCATCGCCACCCTCGGATCRGCGACCGTGCTCGACGGGATGCAGAGCTGGTACAGCCACAACCTCAGCATCTCCTCCGGCTTCTCGCAGAAGCTGGTCGACTTCGGGACCGCCACGGTCTGGAAGATCCCGTGGTTGACCGTCGTCGCCCTGCTCATCGCGCTGGTGATCGGATACGTCGTCGCGCAGACGCCGTTCGGTCGCAGGCTCGTGGCTGTCGGGTCGTCGAGCCCGGCAGCCCGCCTGGTCGGCGTGCGAGTGGACCGACTGGTGCTGGCGAGCTACATGACGTCAGGAGGGCTCGCCGCGGCTGGCGGGGTGCTCCTGCTGGCGCAGCAGGGCAGCGCGACCCCCGGCACGACCGGTATCGGTGTCCTTCTCCCAGCTCTTGCCGCCGTCTACCTGGGAGCGTCCACGTGGGCGCCCGGTCAGTTCAACGTCGTGGGAACGATCCTCGGTCTGGCCCTGGTCGCCGTGATCGTCAGCGGCCTGACCCTCGGCGGTGCCGCAACGTGGGTCAGCGGTGTTGCCGACGGCGGCGCGCTGATCCTCGCGGTCGGCGCGTCAGCGGCATTCAGACGCAGGCGGCGAGGCGCGTGACCCCTGCACCGTTCGGTCCTGGCCAACCTGGCCAACCTGGCCAACCTGGCCAACCTGGAAACAGTCGGATGGGAGAAACGTGAAGATCGAAGACAGTGTCGCGATCGTGACGGGCGGGGCGTCCGGACTCGGCCGAGCGACCGCGACCGCGCTGGCAGAGGCCGGTGCCCGGATCGCGGTTCTGGACCTGCCCACGGCGCCCGGAGACGACGTGGCCAAAGGCCTCCCGACGGAGGCGGTCTTCGCGCCGACCGACGTCACGAACGAGGACGCCGTCACGGCCGCGCTGAACGCCGCCGCCGCACTGGGCGACATCCGCATCGTGGTCAACTGTGCCGGCGTTGGCACGCCCGGCCGGATCCTGTCGCGCCGCGGCGAGGTCATGCCTCTCGCCCAGTTCGCCCAGCTCGTCCATGTCAATCTGGTGGGCACGTTCAACGTGATCCGGCTCGCCGCGGAGCGGATCGCCAGGGCGGAACTGGTCGACGGCGAACGCGGTGTGATCGTCAATACCGCGTCGGTGGCGGCCTTCGACGGACAGATCGGACAGGTGGCCTACTCGGCGTCCAAGGGCGGCGTGGTGGGGATGACCCTTCCGCTCGCTCGAGATCTGGCCGACCGACAGATCCGGGTCGTGACGATCGCTCCCGGCCTGTTCAGGACTCCGATGCTGGAGGGTCTGCCGCAGCAGGCCCAGGACTCTCTCGGCACCCAGACGCCCCATCCGTCGCGGYTGGGCGAGCCGACCGAGTACGCGGCGCTGGTCGAGCACATCGTCGCCAACCCCATGCTCAACGGCGAGGTGATCCGGCTCGACGGGGCGATTCGGCTGGCACCCCGGTGAGGACACCCCTGCATGGCAGCCTCGACGGTCCGCTCAGTGGCGTGACAGTGCTGGAACTACCGGCCATCGGACCTGTGCCGTTTCTCGGCATGTTGCTGGCGGACCTCGGTGCGGACGTGGTCCGTATTCAGAAACCGGCGGCAAAGCGCAGCAGTCTTGACGAGGTGTTCATCGCCGGCCCACTCGGCCGCGGACGACGACACCTTGAACTGGACCTTCACGCGCACGGCGCGGGCGACGTCGTCCTGCGCCTGGCCGAGCGATCAGACGTTCTGATCGAAGGATTTCGTCCCGGCGTCGCCGAGCGCCTCGGCATTGGCCCCGATGAAGCGCTGTCCCGCAACCCTCGGCTCGTCTACGGCCGCCTGACCGGTTGGGGCCAGGACGGACCACTCGCGCGGACCGCCGGCCACGACATCACCTACCTCGCCATCTCCGGCCTTCTGCACGGAATCGGCACCAGACATGGAGCGCCCACACCGCCGGTGAACTACCTGGCGGACTTCGCCGGCGGATCCCTCTTCCTCGGTATGGGGCTGTTGGCGGCGGTACTTCACGCCCGGACGTCCGGGGCCGGCCAGGTCATTGACGCCGCGATGGTCGAGGGCGCCGCATATCTCGGAACGATGACGCGAACGCTGCTCGGCTCCGGCTCGTGGCGCGACGAGCGCGAATCGAACCTGCTTGACGGCGGTAGTCCGAACTACCGGTGCTACGAGTGCGCCGACGGCCGTTGGGTGGCCATGGGCGCGCTCGAGCCGCAGTTCTGGCAGACGTTCTGCGAGGCCATCGGATCCGACCCTACGCAGGTGCCGTCACCGTACGATCGCGGCCAGTCGGATGCTGTCGAGTCATGGCTCACCGACACCTTCAGGAGCAGGACCCGTGACGAGTGGGCCGAACTGTTCGCACCCCTCGACGCCTGCGTGGCACCCGTCCTGAGCCTCACCGAAGCGCCAGAACACCCACACAACGTCGCCAGACAGGCCTACACCGAGTTCGAGGACACGCTGGTCGCGCTGCCTCCACCCAGGTTCTCCGGCACGCCGACGACCCTCGCCGCGGGCGGCAATGCCGCAACCGACGGGCCGGAGATGCTGCGGCAACTGGGTTACGACGAAACCGGGCTGGCCGCACTTCGCGCGTCAGGGGCGATCACGTAACCGGCTGCCGCGCCGAACAGCGGCCGACGACTCTCGCTTCTTGCGGACAGGGCTTCAGCCAGATCAGGACCGTCGAACGACCGATCCATCAGCCGGACCGTACGCTCCAGCGCCCGCGTCTCGTTGTCCTCAAGGTCGGCGTACACCTGCGCCTTGATCACTGCTAGTGAGGTCGACGCACAGTTCAGGGCGAGGTCGGTCGCGTACTCCACAGCCGTGGTGAAGACGTCAGCGACCGGCACGGCGAACTGCACAAGCCCCATCTCGAGGGCCTCGGCGCCAGTGATCGCCCTTCCGCTCAGGAGCAGATCAAGCGCACGGCCGACACCGAGCGCACGCGGTAACAGCCACGACAGGCCATATTCCGCGACCAGCCCGAGGCGGGCAAACGTCGTGGCGATCTTCGCCTCACGCGCGGCGAACCGAACGTCGCTGCCCATCATGTACGCGAAACCGATTCCCGCCACCGGCCCGTTCACCGCGGCTATGACCGGGGTGGACAGGCGATGAACAAAGCTGGGCATGTCCTCCCGCGCCGGGATGAAGGCGCGTATGGCGGCTGGACCGCCACGGAGCACCTCGACGTCGGCACCAGAACAGAAGCCCCGGCCGCTGCCGGTCACAACAATTGCCCGCACGAGCGGATCCCGGTCCAGTTGACGCATCGCCACGGCATACGCATCCCCCATCGTGCGGGTGAACGCATTCAGGGTGTCGGGTCTGTTGAACCGCACCACGGCAACAGGTCCGTGATGATCGATCTCGATTTCAGCGGTCAACGCACTCTGCATCCCCTGATTCTGTCGCGGCCAGGGGAGGGTCGTTCGGAGCGAATATGTACGCGCGTACAGGAACGCTGGCGCTCGGGAGGCGCACGACCACCGATCCGGGTGCGACCGAGCTGGTCAGCGATCTCGTGGGCGGTACGCCCGGCGCGGTCCGCCTCGGTGGCGACGGTTCCGTGTCCGGTGTGGGGGTACGACCCAGCCGCGCCGACGGTCCGAGCCGCGACCGACAGGTCGGTGTGACGTCCCCTGGTCGCATCCGGGACACCCGGTACGCTACTGGCGAATCGAATGATCTAATGGGCCGCACCAGGCGAGCGAGTGCGAGATGGGTGGGTTTCGTCGTGAGCTACACACTGCAGTGTCCCAAGTGCCGCGGGGTGATGCGGACCTACAACCGCAGCGGCGTGCAGATCGAGCAGTGCGACAACTGCCGGGGAATCTTCCTTGACTACGGGGAGCTGGAAGCCATCAGCCGGCTTGAAGGGCAGTTCAACCAGCCTCCGCCGCCCCCGCCGCAGTACACACAGCCCGCGCAGTACGCGCAGCCCGCGTGGGGCGCACCGCACGGGGGTCACCACGGCGGGCACGGCCATCACGGCCACCATGGTCACGGCCACCACGGTTTCGCCAAGCTGTTCTTCTCCTCCTGACCGGATCCGCAAGGGCTGTTTCTCAACGGCCGTATCCCGTGTCGTCACGTGACAGGGCCCCGGGGCCGCACCGAATATCCGGTCGCGGCACCGGGGCCCTTTCACGTGGCGACGTCCGATCACGGGGGACAACATCGAGGGAGCGGACGGCCGGGTTGGTCAGGAGGCGACGGCCTTCGTGCCGAGCAGGCTTTTCAGGTCGCCCCAGAACGCGGAGGACGCGTCGACCTCCGGCCCCAGACGCAGCAGGAGATTGCTGCGGCGGGGGCTTTCCAGCCGGATGTGCACCGGAGTGTTCCCGKGATGGGTGGACAGGATCAGGCGCAGCTCGTCGACGAGGCTCGGGGTCACCTTGTGCGTGGGCAGGGAAATCAGCACCGGCGGTCCGGCGTCCGGATTCACGCTCACGTCGAGAGTGGTCAGGTCGTGGGCGAATATGCTGATGGATCCGTCGCGTTCGTTGATACGGCCGCGGACGGAGACCACCGCGTCGGGTATGAGCTGCTCGGCGTACACCTCGTAGCTCTTCGGGAAGAACAGGACCTCGACCGACGCGTCCAGGTCCTCGACGGTGACGATGGCCCAGAGGTTGCCGTTGTTCTTGTTGACCCGCCGGTCGATCTTCGCGATCACGCCGGCGATCTGCACCTCGCCCTCGCCGCGGCCGCTGTCGAGAAGGTCGATGATCCGGGTGTCCCGGTTGCGGTCCAGAATCCGCTGGGTGCCTTCCAGCGGATGGCTGGAGACGTACAGGCCGAGCATTTCGCGTTCCTGCGCGAGAAGTTCCGGGCGCGGCCACTCGGCGGCGCTGAGATCCAGCCCGAGGCCGATTTTCATCGACTCGTCCGGCTCGTCACCGCCACCGCCACCGAAAAGGTCGAACTGGCCGAACGCCTCGTTGCGTTTCGTGCCGATGACGGCGTCGACCGCGGTTTCGTGGACCTGTGACAGGGCGCGGCGGTTGTGCCCGAGGGAGTCGAACGCGCCCGCTTTGATCAGGGAGTCGACGACACGCTTGTTGCAGACCGCGATCTCGACCTTCTCCAGGAAGTCCGGGAACGACGCRTAGTCACCCTTCCGTTCCCGGGAGGCGGCGATCGAGGCGACGACGTTCGCCCCCACGTTACGGATCGCGCCGAGACCGAAACGGATGTCGCCGCCGACCGGAGTGAAGTAGAGCGTCGACTCGTTCACGTCGGGCGGCAGCACCCGGATGCCCATCTTGCGGCATTCGGCGAGATACACCGCCATCTTGTCCTTGTCGTCCCCGACGGAGGTCAGCAGCGCCGCCATGTACTCGGCCGGGAAGTTCGCCTTCAGATAGGCGGTCCAGAACGAGACGACGCCATAACCGGCCGTGTGGGATTTGTTGAACCCGTATCCGGAGAAGGGGACCAGCACGTCCCACAGCGCCTGGGCGGCCTCGGTGGAGTAGCCGTTCTTCGCCATGCCGGCCATGAACTCCGCGTGGTTGGCGTCCAGGACCTCCTTCTTCTTCTTGCCCATGGCGCGGCGCAGCAGGTCGGCACTGCCGAGGCTGTAGCCGGCGAGCTCCCGCGCGATGGTCATGACCTGCTCCTGGTAGACCACCAGGTGGTAGGTCTCGCCGAGGATGTCCTCCAGCGGATCCCTGAGCGCGGGATGGATGGGGGTGATGGGCTTGCGGCCGTTCTTGCGGTCGGCGTACTCGATGTGGGAGTTGGCCGCCATCGGCCCCGGCCGGTACAGCGCGAGAACGGCGGCGATGTCCTCGAACTTCGTCGGGGCCATCAGCCGCAGCAGGCTGCGCATGGGGCCGCCGTCGAGCTGGAAGACGCCGAGGGTGTCCCCACGGGCCATCAGCTGGAAGGTCGGGGTGTCCGCCAGCGGAAGCTTCTGCAGGTCGATGTCGATGCCGCGGTTCTTGCGCACGTTGAGGATCGCGTCGTCGATGACGGTGAGGTTGCGCAGGCCGAGGAAGTCCATCTTCAACAGGCCCATGTCCTCGCACTGCGGGAACGGGAAACCCGTGATGATGGCGCCGTCGGCGTCCCGCCGGTGGATCGGCAGGACGTCCAGCAGCGGCTCGGAGCAGAGGATCACCCCGGCCGCGTGCACCCCCGTGCCGCGGGTGAGGCCCTCCAGCCCACGCGCGGTGTCAATGATCTTGCGGACGTCCTGGTCGCTCTCGTAGAGGCCACGCACCTCGGCGGCCTCGCTGTACCGCTCGTGCGCGGGGTCGAGGATGCCGGACAGCGGAATGCCCTTACCGAACACGTCCGGGGGCATCGCCTTGGTGATTTTGTCGCCGAGGGCGTACGGGTAGCCCAGCACCCGGCAGGAGTCCTTGACCGCGGCCTTCGCCTTGATCGTGCCGAAGGTGAGGATCTGGCACACCCGGTCCTCGCCGTACCGCTCGGTGACATAACGGATCATGTCACCGCGGCGACGTTCGTCGAAGTCGAGGTCGATGTCCGGCGGGGTGATGCGTTCGGGGTTGAGGAACCGCTCGAAGATCAGCCGGTGCTCGATCGGGTCGAGTTCGGTGACACCGAGGACGTAGGAGACCATCGACCCGGTCGCCGAACCACGCCCCGGGCCGACCCGGATGCCCTTCTCCCGGGCGTACCGGCAGATGTCGGCAACAACGAGGAAGTAGGCCGGGAAGCCCATGTTGGCGATGACGCCGATCTCGTACTCGACTCRGTCGAGAACCTCCTGCGGCGGATTCGCGCCGAACCGGTGCTCGACGCCGCGGGCGACCTCCTTACGCAGCCACGAAAGCTGGTCCTCCCCCTCCGGGACGGGGAACCGCGGCATCCGGTCGACATACGCGAAGACGTCGTCGTACGGCTGGACCCGTTCGGCGATCAGCAGTGAGCTGTCGCACGCGCCGGGAACCTGCCCGTCCCACATGTCGCGCATTTCCTCGGTGCTTTTCAGGTAGTAGCCGTCGCCGTCGAACCTGAACCGCTTCGGGTCGTCGAGCCGCTTCCCGGTGCCGACGCACAACAACGCGCTGTGCGAGTCGGCCTGGTCCTTGGTGACATAGTGGCTGTCGTTCGTGGCCAACGGCCGCAGATCGAGCCGGCGGGCGATGTCGAGCAGCCCGTCGCGGACCTTCCGCTCGATCGCGAGCCCGTGGTCCATCAGTTCCAGGAAATAGTTCTCCGGGCCGAAGATGTCCCGGTAGGTGGCCGCGGCCTCCACCGCCCTGTCGAACTGGTTCAGCCGCAGCCGGGTCTGCACCACGCCGGACGGACAGCCGGTCGTGGCGATAATGCCCTCGGCATGCTCGGCGATCAGCTCCCGGTCCATCCGGGGCTTGCGGTAATAGCCGTCGAGCGAGGCGATGCTGCTCAGCCGGAAAAGATTGCGCAGCCCCGTCGAGTTGGCCGCCAACATTGTCATGTGGGTGTAGGCACCACCCCCGGAGACGTCGCCGCCCTCGCCGTCCGGATCGGCGTCGCGCTGCCCGCCGTCACCCCAGAAGACGGGTTTCTTGTGGTGCCGGGTCTCCGGCGCGACATAGGCTTCTATACCGATGATCGGTTTGACGCCGGCCTTCTTCGCGGCCTGGTGGAACTCGTAGGAACCGAACATGTTGCCGTGGTCGGTCATCCCTACCGCGGGCATGCCCAGGCGGGCCGCTTCGGCGAACAGCAGACCGACCTTCGCCGCACCGTCCAACATCGAGTACTCGGTGTGCACGTGCAGGTGGACGAAGGAATCACCCTTGGACATTGGTCCCCTTTCGCACCGTACGGCCTCGACGAAGACCTTAACGCCTGGGCGCTTCCGCCCGGGGCCTCCCCGCATCGCGCGTCGAGTAGGCGCGTCGGACAGCCGCTCTCATTATCACAATTCGATCAACAATCGCAAATCAGGACGCTGATCCTACGTATTGACACGTCTTGTTCTACGTATTKCCACGCCCCGCCCACCAGACGCCGGAAGATCGAAGAATTGACACTGGAAGCCAGCCACACCGTTCTCGGCCGATCACGGGCGGCTACGAGCATCCGTGTGCGCTCCGGACAGCCGGGCCGTCGACAGCGGAAGGACCGTACGGTCGCCCAGCCGGCCGGGCCCGGAGCCCGGCCCCGTGATCGTGGGTGCGCCGCTCGGGCCGGCGCGGCCGCTCAGAGCAACAGATCGGCGGGGCGCACGGTGACGGGGAAGGGCTCGGTGAGCTCGCGGCGGTCGTCGCCGCGGATGGTGTCGACGACCTCGTAGACGCCGTGACGGCCGAGCCGGTGGACGGTCACCGACGGGACCTGCGGATCGATGATCCAGTAGGAGCGGATACCGGCCTCCTGGTAGGCGGTCCGCTTGTGCCGGGTGTCGTACGTGCGGCCGTAACGGGAGAGGACCTCGACCACGAGGACGGGCAGGACCGCCTCCTGGTCGGGCATGACGAGGACGTCCGGCTGGAACTTCCTGGTCACCGACACGGGCACGTCGAACGGCGCGATCAGAGTGTGCAGGCCTGCCCGCTCGGCCGCGAGCAGGACAGCGCCGAGGCGGAGCACGACCCGTTGGTGGCGGTAGTCGGGGGCGGGGCTCACGACGACGACACCGTCGAGGAGTTCCCAGCGCCGCCGGTCGTGGGGCGCGTGCTCGAGAACGTCCACGGTGTAGCCGCCGGGCTCGACAGCCCGCAGGAAGGCCAGGCCCTCGTCGAAGTCGACCTGGCCGACCGGCAGCGGCCAGCCGGCCAGGCCGGCGATGTCCAGCGGCCTGCCGGCCGGCCCGCTGGCCGGCTCGTGGGAAACCGGGTCATGCTTTACCGCCACAGCTGTCATGGTGCCACTCCTCCGCAGATCCGGACGGCACGTTTGCTGTGGAGCATACGCCATGGCGTGGCGCCTCTATGGCGATGCGTCGCCAATGCCCGCCCGGTAGATCTCCACATCCACCCGTCAGATCTCCGCCTGCCAGATCTCCATCCGCTGGATGCCCACCCGGCGGATGTCCGCCCGGTAGGCCACGGCAAGCCCGTGGGCCGAATCATCCGATTCATTGACACTTGCGCAGGAACGGTGGAATTCTCAGCCGGTGAGCGTCAGGGGGGCGGCGGATGTGCCGGTCGACCAACCTCGACGGGAGCACACCCCCGCGCACGGGCGAGGTACACAATGATCAGCCGTACACAATGATCAGCCGAAGTCGACTGCTGGCGGTGGGCGGAGTGGCGTTCACGCTGCTGCTGGCGATGGTCGTCGTCGTCCTGTCGGGGAGCGCGGCCCTCCCGTTCGCGCTCGGCAACGTCGGTTCCTTCGGCGTCGCCGGCGCCTCGATCGACACCGGCGAGCCGGCACGGCCGGGCAGCTTCACGCTGGTGCCCAGCATCGACGAGAACTCGTCCCCGGACGGCGGCCAGCTGCCGGCGGGCGAAATCCGCATGAAACAGGCGCTGATCGACGGGCTGGTCCTGGAGAAGGCCTTCGAACTGCCCGGCGGGCTGGGTACCTGGAAACTACGGATCAACGCCCCCGGACGAACAAAGGTGACCGACCTCACGCTCGGCGCGTCCCGGATCTGCGTGGAATCGATCGATTTCCACGGGGTCGCCATCGACGCCGCCGGCGGCGCTCCGCTCGCCTCCATCCGGCTGGATGCCGGCCGGGTCGTACTGGTCGGCGTCGGGGTCGAGGCGACGAGCCTGCGGTCGACCGGCCTCTCGCTGGGCAACCTCCAGGTCGGCATCGAGCGCGGCGGCTACGACCCGCAGAAATTCCGTTGCCTGGCATGAATGCTTCGCGCAAGCGGCCGGACGGCCCTCACACGAACGACCGGACGGCACGGCCCCACCTTTTCACCACTTTTGCGGCTCACACCGTTCTTACCGCTTTTGCTGCCTGGTTCTCCCGCTCCGCGGTTTCGCGGCCGTCGCCGGCAGGAGGTCCGGCTCCGGCCACGAAACGGTCCGGTGACGCGGGCCCGGTGGCCTGATGGCCCGGCCACGGCCAGCAGGGGCGGCAACGAACGTGTCCGCCACGCCGCCCCGCCCGGCCCACCTGGCGAAGCCGGCCCACCCGGCGCGGCCGGCCCACCCGGCGAAGCCGCCCCGTCGCCACCGCGAGCGCGGCCGGCCCGTGGTGGCGACGGCCCGGCCGCTGTCCGACGACCGGCTGTCGGCGGCGGGGACACCGTGGCGGGCGGCCGTGCCGACCATGGCCGGCGGGGCCGCCATCTGCTACTTCAGCTTCTCGTTCGGTCCGGCCTTCTTCGCCGCCGACGTTGCCGTGTACGGGCTGGCTGTCGGTCTGTTCATCGTCGCGTTCGGTCTGCTGATGCTCTGGTATCCGGGCGCGTGCGCGGCGCTGGGCCTGCTGTCGGTCATCGGCGGCCTGATCGCCTTCCCGATCGCCGCCGGCGGGTTGGGGGCCGGCTCGCTGCTGGCGATCATCGGTGGGTCGCTCGCCGCCGCGTGGACCCCGCCACCGGACGGCGCGTTCCTCGCCGTGCGCGCCGCCCGCGTCGGCGTGCGGGCCGCGGCGGCGGCCATCGACCTGGCGCTGGCCGGCGTCATCGTCGTCGGCCTGTACGCGACCGTCCTGAACGGGCCGGTCAAGGAGCGCATCGCCGTCTGGTACGCGCTGCACCTGGCGGCCTGGCTGCTGGTTGTCGGGCCGGGCGTCGCCGCCGCCCTGACCCCGGGCCGGCTGCTGCTCGGCATCCGGGTGTTCACGGCGGAGGGCGCTGTAGCCGCGGCGGCACCGGGTGCCGGCCCGGCGACAGGCAGCACCGTGTCAGGCACCGCCGTGTCAGGCACCGCCGTGTCAGGCACCGCCGTGTCAGGCACCGCCGTGTCAGGCACCGCCGTGTCAGGCACCGCGGCGGCGACGGGCACCGCGGCGGTGCCGGCCGCCCGGGCGGTGCTCCGCGAGGCACTGCGCACGGTGGAGGTCGTCGGCACCGTCGAACTCGTGCTGCCGCTCCCCCGGCACGTCGGTCTGGGCCCGGCCGCGCTGTGTGCCGCCGTCGTCACCGCCGGCTGGCTGCTTCTGCTGTGGACCGGCCGCGCACCCCACGACCTGATCCCACGCACACGGACGGTCTCGCTGCGCGTGGTCACCGCCCCGACGGCGTCATCCCTGGCAGCGCCCGCCCCGGCCGCGGGCTCCCCGCCTGCCGACACCCGGCCCGCGGCCGCGGTCACGAGTTCCTCGGTTTCGGATGCCCAGCCCGCGGCCGCGGATTCCCCGCCTCCCGATTCCGCTGTTCCGCCTTCTCCGCTGCCAGCCGCGGGGGTCCTGCCCCGCACCGCCCCAGATTCCGCCGTCCTGGATTCCGCGGCCGAATCCGGCCGGCGCGCCACGGGCTCGGCACCGGACCCGGACGCCCGGTGACCCGTTTCCCACGCCACCTCGGCGCGTCGTTGTCCCTGCTGGTCGTGGGCTCGGCCGTCCTGATCATCGGCATGGCCGGCACCGCCTCGGCACACGCCGGGGGCACCAACACGTTCCACTGGACGGGCCGGGACATCGAACTGCGACAGCTGGCGCTCGACGGCACGACCAGCCCGGCGGACGGCGCACCGGCCGCGCTGCTGCGCATCGGCGACCTGGTCAGCGCCGCTGACTTCCGTCTGGAGAAGGAAATCCGCCTCGGCACGCTCGGAACGTGGACGCTGGAGGTGACCGCGAACACGATAACCACGACCGGCATGCCGGCGGAGGCCGCGGCGGCGGCGGGGAGCGAGGCCTCGGAGGCAAGCGAAATCACCGCGCCCTTCACCTGTGTACGGGATGCCGGCGTCCACGGCTCGGGCCGCGGCACGGGGCCGCTGCTGGACCCGTCACTGAACCGTGCGCTCGACGTCGATCCCGCCACCGGCTATCGGGACACCGTCGTCTCGGCGGTGGTCGGCCTGGTCAGGCGCGGCGACGTCCTGCTGACGCTGGGCCGGATATACAGCGAGTCCGGCCGGATCACCATGCCCAGGCTGCGCCTGACCGGCGCCTCGGTACTGCTGCGCCCCGGCGGCTACTCCCCCGGCCTGGACGCGCCGCCGGCGTACTGCGACGGCTCCGCCTCCCATGACGCCATGTTCCAGGACGGCGTGCCCCAGGGCGGTGGGGCGCAGCGCACCGGGGCACAGGACGACGCCGCGGGCACACGAACGGCCGGTGTCACCCCCGCAGCCACCGTCCCCGCGACAACGCCAGCGACAGCGCCAGCGACCGCCTCCGGCGCGGGCGGTGCGGGAACCCCAGGCCCGGCCGCGCCACCGCCGGGGACTGCCCCCGCACCGACGACACCGGCATCCGGTCAGCCGACGCCGTCCCGACGGTGTCATCCCCTGGACCTTCTCTGCGTCCTCTCCGGACCCTCGTGATCCGGACCTCGTGATCCGGACCCTCGTGACGCTCTCCGAGTGCCCCGCGCCCGACGGAGGCAGAGAAGATCGCCGCGAGTTTGTCATTGTGTACGCCACTGGGGCCGAAAACCGTACACAACGACAAAACAGCCCAGATCATGTTCCCCGCGGCTGGCCGCGGACGCCGCCCGCGGCGCCTGATGGCCGGCATCGACGGCATCGACGGACGTCTGGGCAGCGGCCGGGCCGGCCTGTGCGGGCCGGCCGGCTGGTACCCGGGATGCTCACGTGTTCAGGCGGGCGCGGATCTCCGGGCGTCGTAGCGGCGGGAGTGTGGCCGGCGGCTGGCGGCGGGCCGGCAGCGTGTCGAGCAGCCGGTGGACCGCGGCGCCCACCTCGGCGACCGCCGTCTCGAACGCGTCCCCGGCCGTGGCCGGAGGCTGGCGCAGACCGCTGACCTTCCGGACGAACTGGCGGGCGGCCGCCTCGATCTCCTCGTCGGTCGCCGGCGGCTGAAGGCCCCGCAGTTCGGTGATGTTACGACACATGATCCTCACCGTCTCCCCACAGATCCGTATGTGCTGGGCGGCCCGCGCGTGCGGGCGGGTCACGTACGTCAGCGTCGCGGCCAGGCCGGAGTCCAGTTCGCTGTCCACCCGCTCACCGAAGAGTTCCGAAACCATTCGGACGGAGGATACGGCCGGCGGTCAGAATGAGGTCATGCCCGATACGAATCCCACCGTGTGGCTCACCCTGCAGGCCCACAACCCCGCCGTGCTCATCGACTACCTGGTCGGGACCTTCGGTTTCGACCTTGTCGCACGCCACGGTGAAGGCGAGACCGTCGAACACGCCGAACTGCTCTGGCCCGAGGGATCCGGCGGCGTCATGCTCGGCGCGTACAAGCCCGAGGGCCACTGGACGCGCGAGCCCGGCACGGCGGGCGGCTATGTGGTGACCAGCGACCCCGATCGGCTGTACGAGCGGGTACTGGCCGCGGGCGCCGACATCATCGTCAAGATCAACGAGACGCCCTACGGCTCTCGTGAGTTCGTGGTACGAGACCCGGAGGGCAACCTGTGGGCCTTCGGAACCTACACCGGCGCACCCCGGGGAGGACACCCTTCGTGACATGGAGAATCGACATGGAGAATCCTGGGCACACCATGCCGCGCTGAATCCGAGGATTCGGAGTGACACCTCAGCCGGCGCTCGAGGGCGTCGGCTGAGCGGGATTCGCCAGGTAGGCAAGGCTCTTGCACATGAGATCCGAGGATCCGATCCACATGACCGTGAAACGATCGCTTTTGCTTTTTCTGCTGACGGCGTCGGCGCAGAAGGCAGGGTCGGGCTCGCGCTTCTCGCCGCGGAATCCGAATCCGCCGGTTGGGAACGGCACTCTCTTCAGCAACCAGCAGGCCGCGCCGTCGACCAGCGCGTCGAGATCCCCACGGACGACCGCGACCATACCAAGTGACCAGTGCCAGTCATCATGCTGGTACACCTCGATCGCCAGATGGTCGGTCTCGTAGGCGCAGTCCACCACGTCGTTGGCCGCGTTCACCCTTTTGATGAACTGCTCAAGCCCGCCGCGGAACTGCGCGAACTCCCCCGCGCGTCCCCTGGGAATGAAACCGATCATCTGATCGGCAAGACCCGCGATGCTGACGCATGGATTCTGATTGATCACGCTGACCGCGTCCGCCGACGGAAACTTGGGAAGCTGGGATTTCGTGAGCCGCCCGGGCGTGGGGCAGACCGGCCCTTTCGGCTTCCGGTCCTGCCCGTTCTGCCCGTTCTGCCCGTTCTGTCGGGTCGGCCCGCCGCTCGGCCGCGAACCACCGCTGCCCCCCATATCGTCCAGACAGCCCGTGGCAAGCAGGGACAGCGCCAGGAAACCGGCCAGCGCATGCCTGGGAAGAAGCGCCGGGAGACGGACGACGAAACGCGGGACCGACAGTGCCTCCCGCGCCCTCGTCCGCCGGTACGAAAATCTCCGACAACGCCGGCCGACCGTGCGCATCACGTCTCTTCCCCCACAACATGTCATGACTCACTGGCGGCACTTCCTGATCGGTGCCACCGCCGTTTCGAGGCCCTGCCACGATCGTCAGATCGATCCTCACGGGCATCGGTCGCGGGAACATCCGTGCCAACACTGAAAACCGAAGGCCGTCAGCCCGGATGGTTGGGCACGACGATTCGGCCACGCGACGATTCGGCCATGCGGGTGCTCGCCGGCCAGCATGGGTAGCGGGTGAGGCCAGCCCGGATGACGCCCTCCGCTTCAGGGCTGGCACGGACGTGGGGACGCGGTCGTGGTGGGATCGTCGGTCGGTGGCGTCCACTGTTCTGATTGTCGACGATCTTGCGGATTTCCGGGCGGTCGCCCGCGTGATGCTGGAGACCGGTGGATACCGGGTCGTCGGGGAGGCTGGGACCGGAGCCGACGGGCTGGTCGAGGCGGCCCGGCTGCGGCCGGACATCGTGCTGCTCGACGTGCGCCTGCCCGACATCGACGGGTTCACGGTCTGCCGCGAGCTCCGTACGAGGATGCCGACGGTCAAGGTGGTGCTGTGTTCGGCCCGGGACGCCACCGACTACGGCAGTCGCATCGCCGACGGCGGGGCATGTGGCTTCCTGCTCAAATCCGAGCTGTCGTCGACGGCGCTCACGCGCCTGACCACCACATGCCAGTGATCCCCTGGCCGCCGGGGAAGATCCCCGTATGTTTGTCGTTTTGTACGCCCAGCAGCCCGAAAAGCGTGCCGAACAACAAACTCGCGGCGATCTTCTTTGGTAGCCGGCGTCCGTCATGTGCCGCCTGGCGACGCTCGCGAGCCGCCGGCCGCGGCAGGCCCGCCCGGTCACCATGATCACAATCTTTGGGTGGCGGTCGTGCCGGTGGCCTGGAGGTAGGTGAGGACGGCGAGGACGCGGCGGTGGTCGTCGGGCTGCGGCTGCAGGCCGAGCCGGGTGAAGATGCTGCGCACGTGGGACTCGACCGTTCTGGGAGTGAGAACGAGATGGTCGCTGATGGAGCGGTTGGAGCGCCCCTCGGCCATCAGGGCGAGCACTTCGCGTTCACGGTCGGTCAGCGTGTCGAGCGGGTCACGTCGGCGCCGGCCGCCGACCAGCAGCGCCGCCACGTCGGGGTCGAGGGCGCAGCCGCCGGCCGCGACCCGGCGGACCGCGTCCAGGAAGACCGCCGTCCCGGCGACCCGTTCCTTGAGCAGGTAGCCGATGCTCCCGGCGCCCGCGCCGAACAGGGTCGGCAGATAGTGGGACTCCAGGTACTGGGAGAGCAGCAGGACGCCGACGTCGGGGTGATCCCGGCGGATGGCGACAGCCGCCTCGAGCCCTTCGAGATGGTGGGTGGGAGGCATGCGGATGTCGACCACCGCCACGTCGGGCCGCAGCGCGGCGATCGCGCCATGCAGACCGGCCGGATCGGCGACCTGCGCGACGACGTCGCATCCGTGGCTGCGGAGCAGCTCGGCGACAACCTCCCGCAGGAACACCGCGTCGTCGGCGAGCACCACCCGTAATCCCGCGGACCGGCTTGACGAGGACGGCAAGGACGGCAAGGGTTTCATTGCGGATCACCCGTCGGGAGAAGCGCACGGACGATGGTGCCGTGGCCTGCGGGGCTGTGCACGGTCAGCATGCCGTCGAGTGCCGAGAGCCGGTCACGCAGGCCGAGCAGGCCCGTGCCGGCTGTTCCCGTTGCCCCTGCCGTTCCGGCTGCTCCGGCTGTGATGTCGGCCCCTCCGATTCCGTTGTCGGTGACCTCGACGCGCAGCCGGCCGTCGGCGTGTTCGACGTCGATCCGGACCTGGTCGGCGTGGGCGTACTTGAGGGCGTTGGTCAGCGCCTCGGCCACCACGAAGTAGCAGGTCGCCTCCACGGCGGGGGTCAGCACGGGTACGGCGGTCGCCGTCAGCCGCACGTCGAGCGGGGTCTGCTCGGTCAGCGCCCGCAGCGCGGGGAGCAGGCCGGCGTCGGTGAGGATGGCGGGGTGGATGCCGCGGGCGAGTGCCCGCAGCTCGTCCATGGCCGCGTCGAGCCCGTCGGCGCTGCGCGCGAGCAACGCCGTGCTCTGCTCGTCGACGGTGCCGTCGAGGCGCTCCTGGGCCAGGCGCAACAACAGCCGCGCGACCACGAGCCGTTGCTGCGCGCCGTCGTGCAGATCGCGTTCGAGGCGGCGTCGTTCGGCGTCGGCCGCGGCGACGATCCGCATCCGCGAGGCCCGGACCTCGGCGAGCTGGGCTCTCACCTCGGCGGCCAGCCGCTGGTTGTCCAGGGCCAGCCCGGCCGCGGCGGCCATCGCCTCGAGGCGGTGCGGGTCCTCCCGCAGCGCCGGGTCGTGGAACAGTGCCGCGACCCGCCGGCCGTCGCGTTCCACCGGCCACACGGCGCGCTCCGCATCGTTCTCCGGCATCCGCAGCGGACGGCCGTCCCCATCGATGAACGCCTCGGACTCCGGCCGCCAGTAGCCGACCCGCAACGACGGGTCGCCCAACGACCGCGCCAGGAGTCTTTGCAGGTCGGCGGGTGACAGCGGCTCGCGCAACCGTCCCAGCAGATCCCCGACGGCGGTGCGTCCCAACTGGACCCGCAGGACCCCGCCGAGAAACGCCAACGGCAGCAGGCAGAACGCCACCCAGTAGACCCACAGGAACGTCGAGTGCCGCGGATCCGCCGAGCCCACGGCCCCGCCAGCCACCGTGGCGGCGGCCCCCACCAGAGCCGTGAGGAAGACCGGTGCGAGCACCCGCCGCAGCGGCCGGCTGGCCGTCACCCAGCGGCGGACCAGCACCACCAGCACGCCCACGCCGATCGCTGCGCCGATGCTCTCCTCAATGTGGTTCACTGCCCGCGTCAATGGCAGGTTGTCGGCGACAAGCAGCAGGTTCGGAATCGGGATGGGACGCTGGCGGCTGTCGAAGAACAGGGCAGCGACCAGGGGAAGTCCGAAGACCGTGGCATACGCGGCTGCGACGAGCAGCCGCTGTGCCCGTGAGGCCAGGCGCCCGCTCGGGAAGGCCAGCACCAGGCGGGTGGCGAACCCGCTCGACGCCCGGGTCAGCAACAACCCGGCGGTGTATATCACCGGGGTGCGTGACAGTTGCAGGTCCTCGGCGAAGAAGCCGACACCGACCAGGACCATCAGCAGCCCCACCCGGTTCATCGGCCGGCGGGCATGCGCCACCGCCCCGGCGGCGAGAAAGAGGAAACCGCCGGTGGCTCCCAGAACGGTGTCCACGATGGGATGCGAACCGTCCCGCACCTTGAACACCAGCCCGGACACCCCGAGCAGCACCCCGAACCCGACCGCGAGATACACCACCAGCGTTGGCGTCAGCAGAGCACGGAAAGACAACAGCGGACGAGGCACGAAAGCCCGTCCTGCCACCCCCTCGATTCTCACAGAGTGATCGTCACAGCGCCCTCCGCGACTGTCAACGACATTACCGCGACATCACCGTCGACGACCGCCACAGTCGATCACTGTGTCTCCACCCCGGTAGCTCTGACGAGGGCCGTAACCAAGCACGGCGCACTGGGCCAAGGTGCCAGGATGCCACCGAAGCTGGGACTACAGGGCGCGTGGCTGCCGATCTCACGGAAGCCGGTGGCGCCCGCAAACGTGGCGATGACCGTGACGGCGAGCACGAAACACAGCTCGTATATCTTCCCGCGCGGTTTCCGGAAATCCGCTACCTGGCCCAGCGCGGAAAGAATACTGCCGACGTCTTCCTCGTCGGCTGGCGCCGGCGTTCTCGACGGGGCGGCGGCGGTCTGGCATGATGGCACATGATGGCCTTATCTTTCGGGTTCTGATTGGTCGCGCTTTCACTGTCCCGAACGGGAGGCCACTTCTTTCGCAACGACAGGCCTGGGTTCCATCAACTCAAGTTCTGCGACGCGCCGCCGCCGCATCGCCGCTGGATTTCCGAATCGTCGCTCGAACCGCCGGAGAGAATACCCGGCGTGCAGTTGGCGCGCCGGGCGACGTGCCAGCCGGCCTCCGCGGCGGGCGCGAGCAACCAGGATGCCCAGGACTGGCGGTAGAGCAACCACCCAGCGCAACGAGTCGCCACCCTATACGATCTTGCCGAGGCTCTGGTAGTGCGCCAGTCTGCCTCTGTGTATCGTTCGGATTCATGGGTGACCTGGCAGGGCACTGGCGGGAGTTGAACAAGGCATACTGGGATGAGCGGGTGCCRATTCATCTGGGTGCGGCCCTCTACGACATGGAGGGATTTCGTGCCTGGCCCGATTCTCTGAAGGACTTCGAGACAGCCGAGGTGGGGGATGTCAGGGGCAAGAGCCTGATCCATCTGCAGTGCCACTTTGGCCGGGACACGCTGTCGTGGGCGGCACGAGGAGCGCAGGTCACCGGACTGGACTTCTCTCCACCCGCGATCAGAGCGGCTTCACGACTCGCGACCGAACTCGGCATCGACGCACGCTTCCTGAYCGCGGATGTCTACGACGCGGTCTCGGCGGTCGAGGTGGAGACCTTCGACATTGTCTATGCCAGCTTCGGGGCACTGAACTGGCTTCCCGACATCAGCCGCTGGGCGTCGGTGGTCGCTGAACTACTGGCTCCCGTTGGGTGCCTGTACCTCGCGGAGTTCCATCCCTTCAGCTTCGTCCTCGACGACGAGACCGGAAGCACGGTCACGCACGACTACTTCGATGAAGGTCCGGAAGCCTCGGGAGCAATGCCGCTAAGATAAGATCCGCCCGGTGATCATTATCGTTGGAGCGAAACGCACGCCTCCGTCGGATGACTTCTTGGTCGGGAAGTTGTGTCGGTTTCCTTTCTTGCTGACGCGAGGGTAGCGTCGGGGTCTGCGCTCCCGTGTGATTCGTTCAAGGATCTCGGCGATGGCTCTGGTGATCGCCCGCGCGAGTGTCGAGGGGGGAAAAGGCCGCCTGATCGGTGATCTGGCGGCGGACGATGTTCAGGGTTCGTTGGAACGAGAGCCGGTCGGGGTCGATCCCGTCGGTGTCAGCGGCCTCGACCATGAGCGCGCGGATTGCGTAGTGGGCGAGGAGGAGTCCCCAGAACTCCTGACGGACCATCTTCGGGGATTTTGAGCGCAGTCCCGCAC
>NZ_MOME01000027.1:0-6355 GCF_001983005.1 Protofrankia sp. BMG5.30
ACACCGACGCCCCGTAGATCTCCTCGAAATGCGCCGAGATCTCGCCCGTAGTCAGACCCTTCGCATACAGTGAAAGCACAATCTCGTCGACACCGGTCAGACGCCGCTGCCGCTTCTTCACGATCCGCGGCTCGAACGTGCCCTCCCGGTCCCTCGGAACCGAGATCTCCACCTCACCGGCCGCCTCGGAAACGACCGTCTTCGTCCGGCTGCCGTTACGGACGTTGGTCGATTCCCGCTCCGCCGGTACCCGGTTCTTCTCATGGCCGAGATGCTCGGTCATCTCCTCGGCCAAAGCCGTTTCCAGCACCGCCTTGGTGAACAGCTTCAACAGCCCGTCCGGCCCCGTCAGCGCCAGCCCACGCGCCTTCGCGTCCGCGACCAAAGCCGCCGCAGCGGCCTGCTCCGGCGACAGCTGCCGCCCCGATTCACGATCTTGCTTGCGAGGGGTCATATCACCCGATGTCATCACTCACAGTGCCCATCCCGCCGGACCCCGAGGGCCCGGCGTGTCGGGCCGGAAACACCGATCTTGAAACAGTCCCCTGCCCGGCCGCGCCGCTTCTCCCAGTTGGTGCACCCTCAGCGTGAGGGTGACGACGGCTCCGTTCTCAGGATGGTTGGCGGCGCTGGCCTGGCCGCCGTGGGCCGTGGCGATCGCGGCGACGATGGCGAGGCCCAGGCCGGTTCCGCCCTGGGCGCGGGTCCGAGCGGTGTGGACGTAGAACAGCGCTCCCAGCCCGGCGAGCACGAGCAGCGTCCCGAGYGCGAAGACGGCCGCGAGGCGGATGCGCAGTGGCATCGGCTGGTCAGGCCGTCCGTGTGCTCGTGGTGGCGCACAGCCGATAACCGGCTCCGCGGACTGTTTCCAGTTGTGAGGTTCCGAAGGGCCTGTCGATTTTGCGGCGAAGGTAGGCGATGTACTGGTCGACCACGTTCGAGGTTCCGTCGTAGGCGAAGTCCCAGACGTGTTCGAGGATGGCTGTTCGGCTGAGGACCTCGCCGGGGTGGCGCATCAGGTATTCGAGGAGGGCGAATTCTTTGGGTGAGAGGTCGAGGGCGGTGCCGTCACGGCTCGCGGTGCGGCCGGCCGGGTCAAGTCGCAGCCCGTCGACGTCGAGGACGACAGGGCGTTCATGGGTTCCGCGGCGGATAAGTGCCCGGATCCGGGCGAACAGCTCGTCGAAGCTGAATGGTTTGGCGAGGTAGTCGTCGGCGCCGACGTCGAGTCCGCGCACGCGGTCGGTGACCTCGCTGCGGGCCGAGAGCATCAGTACCGGTGCCCAGCGCCCGGCGGCGCGCAGGCGCCGGCAGACCTCGAATCCGTCGAGTCCTGGCAGCATGAGGTCGAGAACGATGACATCGTAGGCGATTTCGCTGGCCTGCCATACCGCCTCGAGGCCGTCCGCGACGATGTCGACGGCGAACCCTTCCTCGGTCAGGCCGCGGCGCAGCAATGTGGCGGTGCGTGTTTCGTCCTCGACCACCAGCACCCGCATGGGCAGCACGATATGACTGTCGGCATGTGAATTCGATGTGAGCCCGGCCTGGTCGGGCGTGCCCCGGCTGTGGACAGCACCGCGCGGAGCTTGCCCTCCAGGCCCAGCCAGCCGCCGACGAACCAGGTCAGGAAGAACACAGGGTGATCGCGATGATCGCCTGGGTGATCGCGGGCCCGGCGGCCGCGGAAAGGTTTCGTCGGACTCGCTACGGACGGTCGCGAACGGCCGACGTTGGCCGTTGGGTCATGGCTGCCCACAGCGCGGCGTAGCGACCGTCGAGGTCGATCAGTTCCTCGTGTGAGCCGTCTTCGACGATGAGCCCGCCGTCGACGACGAGGATCCGGTGTGATGCCCGTGCGGTCTGCAGCCGGTGCGCGATGAGCAGGGTCGTCCGGCCGCTGACCACGAGCCCCATCGCCCGCTGCACCCGCGCCTCGGTGGCGAGATCGAGGTTGGCGGTCGCCTCGTCCAGCAGCAGGATCGCCGGGTCGACGAGCAGCGCGCGGGCCAGGCTGAGCAGCTGGCGCTGGCCCGCCGACAGGGAGTGTCCCTGCTCGCTGACCGGGGTCAGGTAACCGTGCGGGAGGTCGGCGATGAACTCGTGCGCGCCCACCGCCCGTGCGGCGCGCTCGACCTCCAGGTCGGACGCGGACGGGCGGCCGTAGGCGATGTTCGACCGGATGGTCCCGGAGAACAGGAACGGCTCCTGCGGCACGAACCCCAGCTGGTGCCGGTAGGCGGCCAGATCGAGATCGCGCACGTCGACGCCGTCGACCCGCACCGTCCCCGAGGCCGCGTCGTAGAACCGCGCCACCAGCTTGACCAGCGTGGACTTGCCGGCTCCGGTGGTACCGACCAGCGCGACGACCTGGCCGGGCGGGATGGACAGGCTCACGTCGTCCATCGCGACGAGCCCGGTGCTCTCGTAGGCGAACCGGACGTGATCGAGCGTGATCTCGCCGCGCAACCGCCCGGGACGCACCGGATCAGGGGTGTCGGGGGTTCCGCTCGGGGTCTGCAGGAGCTCGCGCAGCTGGGTCACGGCGACGACGGCCTGCAGCCACTGGTCGAAGACCGTCGACAGCTGCTGGATCGGCGTGAAGAACTGGTCGAGGTAGAGCAGGAACGCGATGAGCAGTCCCGCGCTGAGCGAGCCGTTCGCGATGCGATGCGCGCCGACGGCCAGCGCGATCGCCTTCGCCGCCGTGCTCAGCAGCTGCAGGAACGGGAAGAACCGGGCCATCAGCTCGTACGAGCGTGACCGGGCGTGGCAGTACGCGTCGGCCAGCGACGCGAAGCGGGCCTCGTTGGCCGGCTGCTGGTTGTACGCCTGGCTGACCACGACGCCGGACAGGCTCTCCTGCATGTCCGCGTAGAGCACGGAGATGYGTTCCCGGGCCGCGAGATACGTCTGTGTGGACACCCGCCGGAACCACATCGTCGACAGCACCAGCGGCACGAGCACGACCGAGATCATCAACGCGAGGGAGGGACTGAACACCGCGAGCACCACGGCGATGCCGCCGCAGGTCATCAGGCTGGACATCGCGGTGACCAGGCCCTGCTGCAACAGCTGCGCGAACGCCTCGACGTCCGAGGTCATCCGCGTCATGATCTTTCCGGYCTGGTGTCGCTCGTAGTAGTTCAGCGACAGCCGCTGGAGGTGCGCGAAGGTACGCACCCGCAGGCCGAACAACATCCGCTCCGCGGTGCRCTGGGTGTAGAAGGTCATCAGCCGCTGGTTGGCCCAGATGATGATCTGGAGGACGAGGAGCACGGCGCACGCGACGGCGAGCACCCGCTGGGAGTGCCGCAGCACACCGTGGTCGACACCGAAACGGATCAGTGCCGGGGCCGCCAGGCCGCTGAGCCCGTCGATGACGACCAGCACCGCGGCCAGCGCCAGCGGCCGGGCGAACGGCCGGAAGACGTCGCCCATGCTGAAGTCGTCGTGCGGCGCCATCGCCGCGTCGAGGTCGACCCGCGGGTCGCCGGCCAGCGGTGGGAGCCGGTCCACCTCGGCGAGCAGTTCGGGTGACGCGGCCGCCAGCCCGGCCAGCTGCGAGGAGTCGCCGCCGCGGCCGCCTCCGGGCCCGCCCACCGTCGAGCGCAGGGCGGAGTCGCTGGCATAGGTGCTCACCTTCGGCGCGCCGAGGCGGGAGACGTCCGTCGGCCAGGCCACCGGGTCGATCGCGGTGACCGGCTCGGCCGGCGGCGTGCCGTGCTCGGCGAGCCCGGTGTCCAGGCCGGTGAGCAGTTCGCGGAACAGCTCCGAGYGGTCGAGCAGTTCCTCGGCCGTGCCCTGGTCGACGATGCGCCCGCGGTCCAGCACGATGACCCGGTCGGCCAGCTGCAGTGTGGAGTGACGCTTGGCGATCAGGACGGTGGTCCGCTGCGCGAGCACCTCCTCGAACGAATGGTGGATCGCGTGCTCGGTGCGGGCGTCGATCGCCGACGTGGCGTCGTCCAGAACGAGCACGCGCGGGTTGGCCAGGGCGGCCCGCGCGAGAGCGATGCGCTGACGCTGCCCGCCGGAGAGGGTGAAGCCCCGTTCCCCGACCACGGTCTGGTACCCGTCCGGCAGGCCGGCGATGAAGCCGTGCGCGTGCGCCGCGACGGCCGCGTGTTCGACCTCGTCATCGGACGCGGTCGGGCGGCCGAACGCGATGTTGTCGCGGATCGTCGTGGAGAAGAGGAACCCCTCTTCGAACACGAGGCCGACCGTCGAGCGCAGCGACATCAACGTGTAGTCGCGGGCATCCCGCCCGTCCACACGGACCGTGCCGGAGGTCGGGTCGTGGAACCGCGCCAGCAGCAGCGCGAGCGTCGACTTGCCCGAGCCGGACGCGCCGACGATCGCGATCCGTTCTCCCGATTCAATACGCAGGGTGATGTCGTGCAGCACTGGCTCGCCACCGGGGTAGGCGAAGTCGACGTGGTCGAGTTCCAACAGCCCGTCCGGGTCCGTGAGGGCGACCGCGTCCGGCCGCTRCCGGACGCGGGACTCGGCGGACAGCAGTTCGAGGATGCGCGCCACGCCAGCGCGGGCCTGCTGGCTCGTGGTGAGGATGTTGGACAGGAACCGCACGGGGGTCACCAGCTGCAGGACGTAGCTGGAGAAGGCGAGGAAGACACCCAGCGTCACCTCGCCGCGCATCACCAGCCAGCCGCCCAGCGCGAGGACCGCAAGCTGGCTCAGCCCGGGAAAGGCATCGAGCGAGGCGCTGAAGGCGGCGGTGATGCGCGCGGTCCGCAGCCGGGACTGGAACAGCGTGTGCGCCTCGGCGTTGAGGGACTGCTGTTCCTGGGCCTCCTGCCCGAAGGCTTTCACCACGCGGACGCCGGTGACGGCCTCCTCGACCACGCCGGCGACCGAGCCCTTGTAGAACTGGTCCGTCCAGCTGGCTGGAAATGTTCGCTGGCGGAACCGCGTCGCGACGACGAGGAACACCGGCATCGAGACCGCCATGATCACTGACAGTAGTGGCGAGAGCCAGATCATCACGCCGAGCGCGACCACCAGCAGGGTGAGGTTGCCATAGGCGATGCCGAGCTGGTGGATGAACATCTGGATCACCGTGAGGTCCGAGGTCGCCCGCGACATGATGTCGCCGGTGCGGAACTCGTCGTGCCCGGCCGCGTCCAGGTACTGCAGGTGGTGATGGACCTGCACCTGCAGGTCGCGCTGGCTGCGCGCCGCCGCCCTGCCGCCGATCGAGCGGCGTAAGTACTGCAGGACGAAGCTCACGACGCCGGCGGCGACCAGGATCGCGACCCACAGCGCCAGCGAGCGTCGCCTGGCCACGATCGCGTCGTCGATGATCACCTGCTGGATCAGCGGCAGCGCGGCGAGCGCGGCCTGGGCGAGAACCGTCAGCGCGATGCCGATCCGGATGGTCCGCAGGTTCCGCCCCAGCAGCGGGCCCAGCATGTCCAGGGTGCCCTGGTTCTTCTTCGCCGTCATGGCGTCACCGCGGACACGTTTCGTCGGGCCAGGCCCGGTCGGGGCGCGTCCGCGGTGGGTGCGTCTGCGGTGGGCGCGACGACACCGACGTGAACGAGCCCGTGGCCGGCCCGGTGGGGCCGCCGTCCACGGTCGCGGCGAGCGTCGTGACCACGACGGGGTGGACGCCGAAGACCGGGCGCGGTCGTGGAGGCGAGAGCGGGCGGGCTCCCAGTCGTCGGCATAGTCCTCTTTCTATAGAGGATCATCAGGGGGTACAATGCAGTTCGGCTACATAGTTTGTTAACCAAAGTAACAACATGGTGTGGTGATACGCAATCTGCTACTGAAAGATGGCGGATTGTCTATCCTGTGGGCAAGGGTGGCCTATCGATCGACAGAAAGTGTTGATCAGAACGTGAATCTGCCGCTGGCGGATCTCCCCCCGACCGCCATCTCTCGCCGCCGACTCCAGCGGCGCGGGCCTGCCGGGCCAGTCGCGCCTCGAGCGGGGTAGCCGGCCGCCGGCCCGGATCGCCATCCCGCCACGGCCGGGTGGATGGCTGCCTGCCATGACCGGCCACTCGGCCCGGACCGGCACCGATCATGACTGGTTCGGCAGCGGTGCCCCGCCAGGCCGTGCACCCTGCCTGTGCTCCCGACGGCGGCGGATGCCGTCCGCCCCCGAGCGGATTACGGTCGATCCGGGTTGTCCGTCGACCGTGTTGGGTTACCGGCCGACGGGCCGCGATGCTTCGTGGCGGCAAGATTGTCTCTGACCATGACCGTGAAGGTGTGGTCGGGACCATTGACCCGCACGCTGTCGGCCAGCGTCCGCTCGTACAGGCGGATGGCGTCGTCGTGCTGGCCGGCGGCCTGGTAGGCGTTGGCGAGGTTGTTGCGGGCGGCC
>NZ_MOME01000028.1:0-98406 GCF_001983005.1 Protofrankia sp. BMG5.30
TTCAGGCGGCCCGCCGCCCGGTAGGCGTCGGCGAGGTTGTTGCAGGAGGTCAGCGTGTCGGGGTGGTTGGGGCCCAGGACCAGCGTCCACTCGGCCAGCGCCCGTTGGGACAGCGGGATCGCGAGTGCGAACTGCCCCTCCTGCCGGAGGTAGACCGCGGCGCGGTCACACAACCATGCCGAGTCGTCTCCCGCGCTGTCGCCGCCGCGGTCGAGAACGGTGCGAACATGCGGCAGCAGGGCACGCCACCTGGGCCAGACCTGCGGGTTGCGGGCGACATCGCCGGGCAGGCTGGCCCGGAACAGCCGAAGCAGGGTGGCCGTGTGCACCTTCTGCCGATCCGACGGCAGCCGGTGACGGGTGGTGGCCTGCACCAGCCGGTGTACGTCCACCGTGTCCTGATCCCGGCGGGCCAGGCTGTACCCGACCAGCGCCCCGACCGTGTGCGCCCACACCGCCCGACTGGCGGCCGCGTTCTTCAGCGGCCCGTCGTCGAACCCTGCCGGATCCCCGAACAGATCGAGGGGGATCGTCTCCGGGGCGCACAGCGCCCACAGTTCCAGCAGTTCCACCGCGGCCGGGCACTCATCGCGCAGCCGGCGCACGGACAGCTCCCACAGCACCGCGACGGTGACCCCCGGCCGATCGGCCACCTCCCCTTCCGCGAGCATGTCGCCGAGATGCTTGGCGAGGAGTTCGGCGTACTCCTCTGGTGGAGTGCCGGTCTGGTCGAGATAGCCGGCGGCCTGCTCGACCGCCAACGGCAGGTCCCCCAGCAGGTCGCAGATCTGATCCGCGACCGTCGGATCCAGCGCCGGGAACCGGTCGGTGAGGATGCACATCGCCTCGGCCCGTGGCAGCAGCGGCACGGTGACCGTTGCGCCGAGAGCGGTGAAGCCCCGCCGCCGAGAGGTCACCAGCAGCCGGCCCGCCCCTGGTGACGGGCGAAGCCCCTTGATCGTCTTGACCGTTTCGGGGTCGTCGGCGTTGTCGAACACCAGCAGCGACCGCGGCCGGCGTGCCCACGCCGCCACCACCGCGGCCGGTTCCGCATCCTGGGACAGGCCCACCATCGAGGCCAACCCCGCCAGATACCCGCCGACCAGCTCCGGCTGCTCGGCCGGTACCCAGCCCACCCGGTCGAAAGCGTCGGCATACCGGTGGATGTACTCGACCGCGAGCGCGGTCTTCCCGACCCCACCCATTCCCTCCAGCACGGTCACCGCCACCGACCCCGTCGCCGCCAGTCGGTCATGTATCTGAGTGAGCAGCGATTCACGGCCGACGAAGTTCGCCAGCCGGGCCGGTACGTTCCACATCGCCGGCAGATCCGGCGGGAACACCGGAGCGCCCACCGCCACCTCCGTACCGGCCGGGCCACCGGGGAAGTCCGGTTCTGTAGCCGGCTTTCCCCGCCTGCCCGCGGCAGCGGCGAGCACCGCGCGGCGTGCCACGTCCTTTCGGATACCGAACAGGTCAACCATGACCACCTGGGCGAGCAGACCCGGCCGCGGGCACTGCTCGATCCGGAACACCAACAGCTTCCGCGCCTGACCCGACGGGTCCGCCCGCCACGCCTCCTGCCACTCCGGCGCCGTGAACGCCGACTCCAGATAGGCCGCCGACAGCACCGCCACCGTCCGGGTGGCCCGCGCGGTCGCCTGCTGCACCTCTTCCACGAAGTGCGCTCCCGCGCGGAAATCCCAGGCCTGGATCACCACCCGGTAATCGGCGTCTTCCAACACCCAGGCGATCCACTCGGCCCACGCCCGGTCTCCCCCTGTATACGACACGAAGAAGTCCGGCTCGGTAGCCTCGTCGCCTCCCCTGGTCACCTCTCCAGCATGCCACTACCACCCACCGCACAAGCCGCGGGCTGTCGCCTGGCCGACCAGTCATCGACGCGGGCGGACGGACCACGGAAGATTTTCACAATCTGTCGGCCGTGGGTTCGGGTCCACCCGTCCCACCACTCTGCGTCGTTAACCGTATGGCCGTCGCGAATACGTTTGCTCTATTGGCTGGGGCGATCCGCGCGGTGAAGAACGGACAGGTTCCTGGCAGGAGTTTGTGAACCGGGCCCGTACGCCCGACAGCAGGCGATCATGTCAACCGTAAAAGTCCAGTTCACAGGCTGAAACCCGGATTTCGGAGTCCCGCACGTATCCCTGTCATGCCTGGCGTCCCCGCCATGCGGACTGACCTGGACCGCATCGACTTCGAGGTGTAGCGTCAACACGATCTTTGCCCGCCCGGAATGAGCGGCGGATGATGAGCGGCGGGTCAGTGTACGGGCGCTCGTGGTCGATCCGGGAGTAGCCGTGACCACAGGGGATTCGAGCCTGCGGCACCAGCGCAGCACGCTCGAGCGGGAGTGGGCGAGGTGGATCACCACGCGCCAGGACGGCGCCGTGCTGCGACCGCTCGTCGCGCAGTCCTGGGCTCGCTCGGTGCGCGTCGTGGACCCGGCGCGGGACAGCGCGCCCTCGGCTGAGGACCTGGATCCCGCGGCCATCTGGCGGGACTCCCCGCTGCGTGAACCGATACGTGAGCTCGGCGACGAACTGCGCGCCATCGCCGACGACGCCGGGTTCATCGTCGGGGTCACCGACGAGTCCGGCGGGATGTTGTGGACCTGCGGTGGGCGGGTGATGCGGCGGCGAGCCGAGCGGGTCAACTTCGCGCCGGGCAGCCGGTGGGACGAGCGGGCGATGGGCACCAACGCGATGTCACTCGTGCTTCACTACGGGCGGCCGGCCAGCGTGTTCTCCGCCGAGCATCTGGTTGAGGCGCTCCACGAATGGTCGTGCTGGTCGGCGCCGATCCGCGACCCCAACGGGCAGACGCTCGGCGTGCTGGATCTCTCCACCACCTGGAACCGTTCGCACCCACTTGCCATGTCCACCGTACGGACGCTGGTAACCGCGATCGAGTCGCGGCTGYGTCCCTCCGGGTCGGTCACGGCCGCCACGCCCGGGGTGCGGCTGAGTTGCCTCGGCAGCGGCACGGCGCTGTGCGACGGTGTGCCCCTGCGGTTGCCACCGCGCCAGCTGGAGATCCTCACGCTGCTCGCGCTGGAGGCGGACGGCTTCTCTCCGGAGGGGCTGCGCGCGGCCCTGTACGGTGATCGGCAGATCACCGCCACCACTCTCAAGGCCGAGGTGTCCCACCTGCGTCGGACCCTCGGCGGAGCGCTGACGAACCGCCGGTACGCGCTGACCGCGCCGATCTCCTGCGACGCTGCCGATGTACTCGACGCCCTTGCCGACAGGGACGCTCCTGCCGCTGTGCGCCGCTATACGGCGCCGCTGCTACCGCACTCGGAAGCACCGGGTATCACGATGTGGCGCGAGCACCTCGCGGTGGCCGTGCGGGATGCGGTGCTGGCTTCCGAGCAGGCGGAGCTCGCTCTGCTCTATGGCCAGCGTCATCCCTTCGACGCGCAGGTCCATGAGTACGCACACCGACTGCTGCCGCCGCACGACGCGCGCCGGGGCATCGTCGCTGCCCGGCTTCAGGCCGCGTTGCGCGAGTGAGCGACCGCTCCCACTGACACCGGTTCATCCCATCTGGCACCGGTCGGTTCATCCCAGCTGGGCGCGGTTTCCTGATCGGACGACGACTTCCGAAACATGCCAGGGCAGCCGGCCGTCGCCACCAACCTTTCGCCAACCTCACGTGTGCAGGGTGCTCTACATCACACATTGACCACCCGATGACGGTGGACGACATCGGCCAGGAGCGCACTCATGGCATACACCCCGCCAGGCGCCGAGGGCAGCATCGTTCAGTTCGCCCAGCGCTACGAGAACTTCATCGGTGGCACGTGGGTGCCCCCGACCGAGGGCCRCTACTTCGCCAATCCCTCGCYGGTCAACGGTCAGGTGTTCTGTGAGGTCGCCCGCTCCAGCGCCGCGGACATCGACCTCGCCCTGGACGCCGCGCACGCCGCCGCGGCGAAGTGGGGCCGGACATCGGTGACCGAACGCGCCAACATCCTCAACCGGATCGCGGATCGGATCGAGCAGAACCTGGAGAAGCTCGCGGTCGCCGAGACCTGGGACAACGGCAAGCCGGTCCGCGAGACGCTGGCCGCCGACCTGCCGCTCGCGGTGGACCACTTCCGGTACTTCGCGGGGGCGGTGCGAGCCCAGGAGGGCAGCATCGGAGAGATCGACGCGGACACGGTCGCCTATCACTTCCAGGAACCGCTTGGCGTGGTCGGTCAGATCATCCCGTGGAACTTCCCCATCCTGATGGCCGCGTGGAAGCTCGCGCCCGCGCTGGCGGCCGGCAACTGTGTGGTGATCAAGCCTGCCGAACAGACTCCGGCCAGCCTGCTGCTCGTGGTCGGGCTGATCGCCGACCTCCTGCCGCCGGGGGTRCTGAACGTGGTCAACGGCTTCGGCGTCGAGGCGGGCAAGCCGCTGGCCTCGAGCGGCCGGGTCGCCAAGATCGCTTTCACTGGTGAAACCACCACCGGGCGACTGATCATGCAGTACGCCAGCGAGAACATCATCCCGGTGACCCTTGAGCTGGGCGGCAAGAGCCCGAACATCTTCCTGCCGGACGTGCTGGCCGTCGACGACGACTTCCTGGACAAGGCCGTCGAGGGTTTCGTCCTGTTCGCGTTGAACCAGGGTGAAGTATGCACCTGCCCGTCCCGCGCGCTGATCGCCTCCTCGATCTACGACGAGTTCATCGGCCGCTGCATCGAGCGGACCAGGGCGATCGTGGGCGGCGACCCGCTCGATCCCGCCACCATGATCGGCGCTCAGGCCAGCAACGATCAGTACGAGAAGATCCTTTCCTATATCGACATCGGCATCAGGGAGGGCGCCGAGATCCTCACCGGCGGCAGCCCCCGCAAGGTCGACGGCCTCGAGGGCGGCTACTACGTCGAGCCGACAGTCTTCCGTGGCACCAACGACATGCGGATCTTCCAGGAGGAGATCTTCGGTCCGGTCGTGTCGGTGACCACGTACGACTCGCCGGACGAGGCGCTCAAGCTGGCCAACGACACGCTCTACGGTCTCGGTGCCGGGGTGTGGAGCCGGGACATCAACACCGCGTACCGGTTCGGCCGGGAAATCAGGGCCGGTCGGGTATGGGTGAACAACTATCACTCCTATCCCGCGCACGCGGCGTTCGGTGGGTACAAGAAGTCCGGGATCGGCCGGGAAACCCACCGGATGATGCTGGACCACTACCAGCAGACCAAGAACCTGCTGGTCAGTTATTCGCCGAAGAAGCTCGGCTTCTTCTGATGGACCTCGTCGACCAGGGAGTCGACCAGGGAGACGGCCAGGGAGACGGCCGGGGGAGGCGCACCGAGCGCGTGCGGCTCACCCCGGCCGCGGAGGAAGTCCTGCGCGTACTGGTCGACACACACGGCCCGGTGATGTTCCATCAGTCCGGGGGCTGCTGCGATGGCAGTGCCCCGATGTGCTACCCGCGCGGCGAGTTCCGCGTCGGCGGCGCCGACGTGCTGCTTGGCCGGGTTGCCTGTGACACGCCGTTCTGGATGAGCGCCGACCAGTACCGCTACTGGCAGCACACCCACCTCACGGTGGACGTGGTGCCTGGCAGGGGCAGCGGGTTCTCCCTCGAAGCGCCGCTGGGCGTGCGCTTCCTGCTGCGCTCGAGGCTGTTCACCGACGCCGAGTCCGAACAGGTCCGCGCCGAAGCGTCGCTGCCCACCGGCGCGGACGTGCCGGTGGGCGGGCAGTGAAACCGCCCGTGGTCCACTGACAGGGTGGACGGTCCGAATGGCGGCTTCCTGACCGCGGAAGATGTCTGTCAGGCACTGTGCGCAGCGCCCGTACCGGCGGGCAGCATTGCCGGCTCCGACCCGGGAACCGTCCCGGGAAAGCCCGGCCTGTACGCATGGTGGGCTGTTCCAGGGGCGCTTCCGGGAATACCGAGACCGGCTCATCCTTCCCTGCCCCTCGGATTGCTGTACGTCGGCATCGCGAAGGTCAGCCTCCGGCAACGCGTCGTGGGGCAGCATCTCGGCGCGAACACCGGTTCCTCCACCTTCCGTTTCACGCTCGCGGCACACCTTGTGACCRATGGTCAACTGACTCCGTACAGGATGGCGAAGAAGGTCCTGCTGCCGCCGRCACAGCTTGCCTGGCTTCTCCGCTGGCAGGTTTCGCACCTGTCCGTCTCCTGGATAACCAGGGACGAACCAGCCGCGGTCGAGACTGCTGTGATCGGCGCTATGAGACCGCCGCTCAACGGCGACGACAACGGAGACCACCCCTACCGGCAGCCGCTGCGCGACATCCGCGCCGCCTTCCGGCTCAGGGCGACGGATGGCCGCACCGTCGGCGAGTAGCTGTCGCTGGACATCCACATCTCGGGCGGCCGACGGTTACCGCTCACAGCAACGTGAACGGACGCCGGCGGACGACTACGAACAGACGGCAGGTCCGTCGGCTCGAGCTGACGAAAAACGGTGAATCTTCACGAACACCACAAATGTGACTGTTCGCTGAAGTCACCCCGGTTTCGTTCACGGGCAGGGTTGTGAACGGCTGCGGATCCCTAACGTAAGGAACCATGCCGATCATGGTCTCTTCTTGGCCGGGCCGGTTTCGACATGGATTCCCGTAAACCCTATCGAGATAGTAGACTTTGTCTACATCACACGCAGAGGGGGCCACGATGACCGCCACCCGTACCGCGCCTTACGAGGTCCGCCAGGCCAGCCCCGTTCTCGGCGCCGAGATCGTCGGTGTCGACCTGGCCAGCGGCGTCGACGACGCCACCGCCGAAGCCCTGCGCGACGACTTCTGGAAGTACAAGGTGCTGGTCCTTCGCGACCAGCACCTGTCGCCAGACGCGCATGTAGAGGCTGTACGGATCTTCGACGAGCCGTTCGACCACCCCAAGTGGCTGTACCGCCATGAGGACAACCGGCTGGTGTACGTCTTCAACCTCGAGAAGGCCGGCGGGGCCGCGAGGTGGCACGTCGGCGGTATCTGGCGGAATCCGCCGTTCACCATCGAGTCGCTGACCTATCAGGTGGTGCCGGAGATCGGCGGTCGCACACTGTGGGCCGATCTGCAGGCCGCGTACGACGGCCTGTCCGAGCCGTTCAGGCGACTGCTGGAATCGGTCAGCGCCGTGTACAGCGACTACCCCGGGGACGGGACCTACGACCGACCGCCGACGACCGGGGTCATCGAGCACCCGGTGGTGCGCACACACCGCCACACCGGCCGCAAGGGGCTCTTCCTCAGCTCGTCGGCCCTCCGTCTGACCGGCATCGGCCCGGCCGAGAGCGAAGCCCTCCTGCCGTTCCTCTTGGCGCATGCCTCCTCGCCCAACTACACCGTGGGCTTCGGCTGGAAGCCGGGGGACTTCGTGATCTGGGACAACCAGGCCACGTGGCACTACGCGGTGAACGACTACGACGGCCCGCGCGTGTATCGCAAGGTCATCGGAGGCTGACTCCCGGACGAGCGGCGCGCGGGACCCGGAACCCGGGTGCCGCGGCCATTCAGGCCCCGCTGGGAGGCGTATATCCGTTGAGGAACAGTTCCGCGAAGGTGCGCGCGATTTCTTCCGGGCCGCTGTGAAAGGTGGGCCGGTACCACCGGTACATCCAGTTGATCATTCCAAGCAGCGCCATTGCGGAGACGTCCAGAGGAAGGTCRTCGCGCCCCCTGGTGAGGATCGACAGGACCAGCGCCTCGTAGTCTCCCGGGTCTGCTGGATCACCTGCTTCGCCCACTCGCTGTCCTGGCGGGCGATGCGCCCGAGGTCCTCGATGTAGACGTGCATGTGGGGGTAGTTCTCGGCGTAGCCCGTGACCATCGACGTGATAAGCGCCCGGATCTTGTCCTCGGTGCCTGAGTCGCTGTTCCTGACCGCTTCCGCAACCTCGATGTCCCGCGCCAGCGCCTCGCGGACGATCTCCTGGAGCAGTTCGTCCTTGCTGCCGACGTAGTAGTAGAGGGAGGCGCGGTCAGCGCCCAGAGCCTCCGCGACGTCGCGGAGGGTGGCTGCGAACCCGCGCTCCTTGAAGACGTGGGCGGCCGTCTGGATGATCTCCTTGCGTCGCGCGACGTAGCTGGCGCTGCCGTCCTGGATGGCGGCCTTGCGCCGTGCTTCGATGCCGCTGTTGGCCATGCCTCCAGTAACCTCCGGCGGAACACTCCCTGGTAAGGACCGGCGGCGGTGTCGGCGCAACAGGGGTTGGCTCTGAACGAAGGTAGCACCGGCTGGTCATCGACGCCGCCGCGGCCTTTGGTACCCGGGCGATCGCCGTCCTGGCCGGGTACGGATGAATGCGGATGAACAAGGCCCGAGCGTCGGTCGCGACATCACGTCTCGAAGCATTTCTGGTCGCGGAACGGCAACGTGGTGGCTTTACTCCTCGTCCCAGCGACTCCTCGTCCCAGCGCTGCTGGTGGGGAATGACCTCGCGGGCGACGAACTCCCGGGCGACGGCTCGGAAGTCCTCGTGGTCCTGCTCGTAGAGTGTGCGCTCCACCGTGGAACTCCTCGATCGGGGTGTTCGATCGGAACGGAAAAATCTTGTTTACCGATCGCTAAGAAGACGGAAGTGGACGGTAGGACCGGCGGAGTGGAGGGTCAATCCCCTGCGGCCAGAAAACTTCCGCATGTTCATTTCGATCATGCCTTCTGGCTGTTCAATAGGCATATCGTGGCTACTGGTGCCGGGATCGCCGCAGCTTGACGAACGCGGTCGTCGGAGCCTAGCGTGCCTGTTTATCGATCGATAAATAAATGATCGTGGTTTGCGCGAGGGATCATGAAGGTCCAGGGGAGGGGCGACAGCGAACGGGTCGCCCCGACCGGTGAAAGGAGCGCAGGATGAGCGACGCTGTGATCGTCGATGTGGTACGGACCGCGTCCGGTAAGGGCAAGCCGGGCGGGGCGCTGTCCGCCGTTCACCCGGTGGACCTGCTCGCGGGCGTGCTCCAGGCGCTCATCGAACGCACCGGCCTCGACCCCGCCCTGGTCGACGACGTCATCGGCGGCTGCGTCTCGCAGGCCGGCGAGCAGGCGGCCAACATCACCCGTAGCGCGCTGCTCGCCGCCGGGCTGCCCGAGTCGGTACCCGGCACCACCGTCGACCGCCAGTGCGGCTCCAGTCAGCAGGCGGTGCACTTCGCCGCCCAGGGCGTGCTCGCGGGCGCCTACGACGTGGTCATCGCCTGCGGTGTGGAGTCGATGAGCCGGGTACCGATGGGCTACCCGGCGCAGGGGCAGGACACCACCGGGACGCTGCTGGGCCAGCGCTACCCCGAGGGCCTGGTCCCGCAGGGGGTGTCCGCCGAACTGATCGCCGCCCGCTGGAAGCTGGAACGCCAGGACCTGGACGCGTTCTCGGCCCGCTCCCACCAGTTGGCCGCGGCCACCGCCGCCGCCGGCGGCTTCGACCGGGAGATCGTGCCCGTGGGCGACCACCGGGTGGACGAGACCGTACGTCCCGGCACCACCGTGGAGGGGCTGGCCGGGCTGAAGCCGGCCTTCCTCGGCGTCCCCTCGGCGGCGCGCTTCCCGGAGATCGGCTGGCACGTCACCCCGGGCAACTCCTCCCCGCTCACCGACGCGGCCTCGGCCACCCTGATCGTCAGCGCCCGGGCCGCCGACCGGCTGGGCCTGCGTCCCCGGGCCCGGTTCCACGCCTTCGCCGTCACCGGTTCGGACCCGGTGCTGATGCTCACCGGCGTCATCCCGGCCACGCAGAAGATCCTCGCCCGCGCCGGGCTGTCCATCGACGACATCGACGCCTACGAGGTCAACGAGGCGTTCGCGCCCGTCCCGCTGGTGTGGCAGCGCGAACTGGCCGCCGACCCGGAGCGGCTGAACCCCCGCGGCGGCGCGATCGCGCTCGGCCACGCCCTGGGCGCCTCCGGCGTCCGGCTGCTCGCCACCCTGGTCAACCACCTCGAGGCGACCGGCGGCCGGTACGGTCTGCAGACCATGTGCGAAGGCGGTGGGATGGCCAACGCCACCATCATCGAACGCTTGTAAACGCCTGACGCCTGTAAACGCCTGTAAACGCCTGTAAGGCGAATGGAACGCCGCCGGGAGAAAGAAGGGCTACCGGGGGCGCGAGCGTCGCCATCATATTTCTTCCGTGTCGGTGGGTAGAAGGCCCACCGACACGCCAGGGAAAGACCGGACTCTGTGAGAGGAAAGCTTCCGTGAACATCGAAGGCAGTGTCGCGTTCATCACCGGCGGGGCCTCCGGTCTGGGCCTGGCCACCGCGCACCGGCTGCTGGACGCCGGCGCGTCCGTGGCCCTGGTGGACCTGCCGTCCTCCGACGGCGTGGCCGTGGCCGCCAAGCTCGGGGACCGCGCCGTCTTCACCCCCGCCGACGTCACCAGCGAACAGGACGTCACCGCCGCCCTCGACGCCGCCGGGCAGCTCGGCCCGATACGCGTCGCGGTCAACTGCGCCGGCATCGGTACCCCGGGCCGGGTGCTGGGCAAGGACGGCCCGCTCCCGCTGGAGCTGTTCGCCCGCGTCGTCCAGATCAACCTGATCGGCACCTTCAACGTCATCCGGCTGGCCGCCGCCCGCATCGCCGCCCACGACCCCGTCGACGGCGAACGCGGTGTCATCGTCAACACCGCGTCGGTGGCCGCCTACGACGGCCAGATCGGCCAGGCCGCCTACTCCGCGTCCAAGGGCGGCGTCGTCGGCCTCACCCTGCCCGTCGCCCGCGACCTCGCCAACCGGCAGATCCGGGTGGTCACCATCGCCCCCGGCCTGTTCGAGACCCCGATGCTGGCCACGCTGCCGGAGGAGGCCCGTAACTCCCTGGGTGCGCAGGTACCGCACCCCAGCCGGCTTGGCCGTCCCGAGGAGTACGCTGCCCTCGTCCAGCACATCGTGGACAATCCCATGCTCAACGGTGAGGTCATCCGCCTGGACGGCGCCATCCGCATGGCCCCCCGATGAATTCCCTGGTGATTCCTTGAGGAGTCCCGCGTGAACACGGCACCGGATGCGGCCGCCGGTGCCGCGAAGCGGTGGCGCGAATACCCGCCGCTGAACCTGCACCCGGTGCTCAGGCACGCCATGGAGGCGTTCAACGAGCACGGCTACCACGGCACGTCGGTACGCGACATCGCCCGCCGGGTCGGGGTGACCGTCCCGGCGCTGTACTACCACTACGAGAACAAGCAGGTCCTGCTGGTCACCCTGATCGAAACCTCCATCCGCGACGTTCTCGACCGCTGCCGGGCCGCGGTGGCCGAGGCCGGCGACGAACCGGTGGCCCGCTTCTCGGCCATGGTCGAGTGCGTCGTGCTCTACATGACCAACCGCCGTGGGCTGGCCTTCCTCGACACCGAGATCCGTAGCCTCGAGCCGGAGAACCGGGCCCGGTATGTCGCGCTGCGTGACTATCTGGAGCACATGTTGCTCGACACGGTCGAGGCGGGTGTCGCCCAGGGGGCCTTCGCCACCCCCATCCCGGCCGACGCCAGCCGGGCGGTCCTGACCATGTGCCAGAGCGTGGCCACCTGGTACTCCCCGGACGGGCCGCTGCCGCCGGAGGCGATCGCCGAACGCTACGTCCTGCTCTGCCTGAGCACGGTCGGCCACACCGGCGACCGCACCCTCGGGCCGGGCCCGCCGGCCGGCGCCCAGCGCGGCCGCCCGCGGGCGGTCACCGGCACCCGCAACACTTTCCGGTGACCGGGGAAACCCCAGCCACGGAGATCGACGTAAAATGCAACCCGCGTCGCCTGGTGGGGTCCTGGATGTTCGTCGGGGCTGCCTGCCGCCCCTTTGTTTTTCCCTCGCCTGGTGGAGGGAGTGCATCCTTCCAGGGGAGGCTTCGCTCCCGTGACGCCTCTTAACGTCCGGAGTGACGGTCGTCATATTTGTGATGGCCGTAACGGCTCCGACTAAGGAGGTCCTCGTTGGGACGCATGCCGCAGGACGTGGTGTCACACGAACTCGATCTGCTCTGGCAGTCGATCTTCACCTGGGTGAGCTGGGCCCTCGTACTCGGTATGATCGCGGTCGCGATCTATCTGTGGCGCAGGGAGCGGACGCCGTTCTATCTCTGCGCGCTGCTCGCGGCGGGCGTCGGGGYGTTCGCCGAGCCGCTGTACGACGTCGCCTTCGACCTGTGGTTCTTCGACGCGGACAGCGCCGGCAACCCCGGCGCGATGTGGTCGCACTTCAGCGCCTTCGGGGTCGTGCAGCCCAACTGGTCACACAGCGGCTACATCATCCTGTACGCCGCCGTCGCGCTGTACGCGGGGCGGCGGATGTACGAGGGCCGTCTGAGCCACAAGGGGCTGTTCGCGATCTGGGGGGCGGAGATCCTCACCTCGTGCGTCTTCGAGACGATCGGTACCGGCGTCGACGTCTACACCTACTACGGCCCCTACGAGCTGCGGATCTGGAACTACCCGGCCGTGATCGGCGTGCTCGAGGGCACCCAGACGGTCCTGTTCACGGTCCTGGCCGTGCAGATCTGGCGGCGCGTCTCCAGCCCGTGGGGCCTGACCTCGCTGTTCGCCGCCTTCCCGGTCACGATGTTCGGGGCGAACTTCGGCATCGGCAGCCCCGTCATCATCGCGCTGCACCTGGACGGCGAGGACTTCTCCCGCGGGCTCGTGTGGGCCGCGACCTTCCTCACTATCGGCCTCTGCGTGCTGGCCATCCACGGCGCGTCGAAGTTCCTTCCCCGGCCCCGCGGGATCGCCGAGCCCGACGGCCTGCCCGTCCCGCCACGCGAGCGCGCACTGCTGGTGTGACCTGACCGTGGTGTGACCGCGTCCACCGCCCGGAGGGGCCCGGCCCGGGCCAGCGCCCCTCCGGGCCTGACGAGACCGGGCACCGTCAGAGTTACAACTGATCTGCCCCGGCGGAGTCGCCTGTGTGACGAGTTTGCCACCTGCCGGAATTTCGGCCCCGCTCAAGGCGTACGCGTCCGGCGGGGCGTCGGCAGCCGTCCGTCCCGGAGCCCGGCCCCGATACCGACGGAGCGTTCCCCGTCCTGTCTGAATGGTTGATCCATCTCGCTGCTCGGACCGCTGTTGTCGTACTGGAATGACCTGCCGTGCTCGCGGCCTTTCTCCTCGGTATCGCGAATTCCCGGACGTTCCTGTAGCCGTCCCGGTTTCGTTCAACGGATGAACGGAAGACCGGTGGCGGGCGCTGGGACGGGCGAAGCCGGCAGCAGCTGACGAAAGCTGCTGGTGGCCTTCAGCGAAATGCTGGGAAAATCATGCGTCGCCATGACCGGCTGATTTCGCCGGCCGTATCAGCTTCGGCCTCGTGGAAAAGTGGCGCTGCCATCGAGTCCGGGTGATTCACCCCTTGTTGACGCCTACCTTCGGATTTGGGGTCTTCTGCTCGCCTGTGGCGGTCGCGTTGACGACAGGAACAGCTACGGGGTCACTGGCCGTGGTGTTATGCGCTCCGCTCCCACATGGCGTTCCGCTGCGGAGGGTTCCCATGACATCGGCTTACCCTGTGACTTGGTGGAACGTCGAGATCCCGCGCGACGGGGGGAACTCCCCGCGGCGCGGCGAGAAGCCCGTCCGGGCGCCCGGCGAATCGGTCGTGAGCCAGGCTCCCGCGCTACGTGACCGGGAGATCGGCCAGTTGGTGTCGGTGCCCGCACGGACGAACGGCGGCTCTGGCTCTGGCCCGCTGGTTATTTGTCCCGAATTACCGGATGCCCGTGCGGCGGAGAACGAGTTCGTCGGGCGGGGACTCCCCTCGGGGCCGATGCCGGTATGAGGTTCACCGACCGGACGCTGCTGCGTTTCCTCGACGCCGCCGAACTCGGCGCGCTCCTGCCGCCGAGGACAGGCCGGGCGCTCCTCGACGCGGCATACGACTTCGACGACCTCGCCGTCGGCGACGTTTCGGGGGTGAGCGCACGCCTCGTCGCGCTCGCCCCGGCACTCGCGCCGGAGCTGCCGGTCACCGTGACGGCCCGGCCCCTCGGCGGCGGACAGGAATGGCAGGTGACCGGCTCGTGGCAGTCCGCGGCCGCGCCGACGGTGCACGCCGTCCTCGACGTCACGGTGGCCGCGGCGACGCGCGGCGTCCGGACCGACGTCACGGCGGTCGAGGTCGAGCCGCTCACCGGGCTGCGGGCACAGATCGAGGCCGCGGTCGACCTCGACGCGGCGGTCGACGCGATCGCCGCGCACGTCACCGACGCTCCCCGGGACGCGGTGGCGCAGGTGCTCCGGCGCCGCGGCCTGACCACCCTCGACGCCGTCCGGGACGCCTTCGGCCCGGCCCGGCAGGCGAGCCGGCTCGTCCTCACGCTCGTCAGCGACGCGACCGGCGCCGACGTCGAGCGGCCCTACCGGCTCACCGTCCTCGCCCACGCCGTCGAGGACCTCGGCACCGGCCTGCTCGACGCGGTGGCGACGCTCGCGGCGGCCCGCCTCGGGCTCGACGCCGTCGCGGACCCGCCGGCCCGCCCGCCCGGTGTCACCGTCCGCGAGGGTCGCCCCGGCCTTGTGATCTTCCCCGCGGCCGCGCTCGACGACGCGGACCTGCCGGTCGTCGCGGGCGAGCAGCCCGCCGGCGACGCGGCCCGCCGCGCAAGCCGGCTGTCCGAGCTCACCTCCCGGCTGCGCAGCAGCGGGATCGTCCCGGTCGCGATCTGACCGCCGGCCTCGAAGGAGAACCATGAGCGTCCCCACCGCCGAGTACCCGTACGTCAAGGTCACGATCGACACCAGCGGCCTGCAGGCGACGGCGACCCGCGCCTTCGGCAACGTCGCCGTCGTCGGATCGGCCGGCGGCTTCGGCACCGCCGTGCCGAACACACCGGTCCTGGTCGGCAGCGAGGCCGAGGCCCGCACCCTCTTCGCGGACGTCGACCAGACCACCGGGGCGATCGCGAACAAGGGGCAGGCCGCCGGCCCGCTCTACCGGTCGATACGGGAGGTGCTCCTACAGCGCCCGGGCGCGTCCCGGGTGTACGCGGTCGCGACCGACGACTCGGGCGCTGGCCCGAACTGGGCGGCGGCACTTGCGACGATCGCGACCGCGCCGGTCCAGCTGGTCAGCCTCGCCCGGGTCACCGACCCGGCAACGCTCGCACTGCTGAAGACCCATGTCGAGAACGCCAGCGGCGCCGGCGCCAGGCGGATCGGCGTCGCGATGGTCGACCCCGACCTGGCGGTGGGCAACGGCCAGACGTTCGCGGACGCCGCGGACGCCGCGTACGGCGGGCTGAAGAACGGCGAGGGCCGGCTGGTGCTCGTCGCCGCGCGGGTGGCGACGGCCGGTGGCGTCCCGGCCAGCGACGTCGCGGCGTGCGCGATGGCGACGATCGCGGGGTACCAGCCGCACATCAGCGTGCTGCTCAAGCAGGTCGCCGGTGTCGAGATCCCGCTGCCGCGGCAGTTCACCGGCACCGAGGTCGCCCAGCTCGCCGAGAAGGCGATACTTCCGCTCCTCGACCCGGAGTACATCGCAGGCGAGGGGGTCTTCCTCGGCTCCGGGCGGTCGTACAACCCGATCGATCCGTCGCGCCTGTACGTCGACGTCGTCCGCGTCCTCGACGACCTCGAGTTCCGGCTCAGGGGCGGCCTCATCGGCGCGATCGGGAACGTCCGCATCGACCGGCTCGGCATGGAGGGCCTGCGCGGCAGGTTCGACGCGATCCTCGAGCCGCTGCGGTCGGCCCGGGTCATCGACGGCTACACCGTCGACATCCCGGTGCTGCCGATCCTCGAGACCGAGGAGGCGGACCGCTCACCCGGAGCGAAGACGGTGCTGACGTCGACCAGGACCAGCCGGGCGGTCGACGTCATCGTCACGGTGGCGTACGCCGGCTCCGTCCACTTCCTCGACATCAAGCTCGCGCTGACCGCCTGACCGCGTCCCTCCCGACGCATCGACCGAGCCCTCCCCGAGCCGGCGAGCCCGCCGGTGGGCTCACGACCGAAAGGCAGCACCGATGGCCACGTGGACCAAGACCCGGTTGGCGGTGGTCGTCGACGGCGACACCGCGCACCCGCTGACGCCGATCGACTCCTTCTCACCGACGTTCGCGCTCAACACCGAGGTCGTGCACTCGATCGAGGCGACCCACGTCGGCTGGATCGCCAACCCCGACAGCTTCACGTTCTCGTTGTCCGTCAAGGCGATCGGCGGGGCCTCGGCGAGGCTCACCCAGCTGGCCCTCGAGGGCAGGGAGTTCTCCATCGGTCTGTACAAGCAGACCGGCAGCGCCGACGAGTGGGACTTCTCGACGCTCGTGCTGACGAAGTGCCTCATCACGTCGGCGTCCCCGTCGAACGCGACCGTCAGCGGCGCCCCGGTGGCGACGTTCTCCGGTATCAGCCGGCACGTCGACGTCACCCCGAAGAACGGTCCGGCCATCGCCCGGCCGACGTTCACCGCCTGATGGAAGGGCACCCCCTGATGGAGAAGGGCACCGCCTGATGGAAGGGCACGTGGAGGGCTGGGGGCGGGTCGACCCGGACGCGCTCGCGCGGGACGACGCCGACGCCGACCCGCTCGGCGGCCGCGTGGAACGGACTGGCATCGCCCTCGTCCGCCGCGGCGAGACGGTGACCGCGGAGGGCGACGGCGCGGCCGTCGTGCGGCCCGGCCAGGGTGCCGCGCCGCCCGGCGTCGTGCTCGAGATCCCGGTGACGGTCGAGATCGGCCCGAGCGTCGAGGAGATCACCGAAGCGGCCGCGGAGCTCGCGCTCCGCCGGCTGCGGGAAGCGCTCGCCGCCAGGGCGCTGGGCTGACCGGGCAGCCGGCACCGTCCGGCCCAGCCGCACGGACGGCACGGACGGCACGGATGCGGGGACGCGGGGACTACGGGGACGCGGAAAGGAGGGGACGACGATGACGGCACCGACCGAACGGTCGAGGCGGCCTGCCACGGACGGGACGGCGAGCGCGTACGGCCCCCGGCTGCGCCTGCCGGTCAGCGTCCGGGTCACCCCGGACGCCGCGGGCGGGGTGTCCGCGGAGGCGGTCCGGGCCGGGGTCGCGGACGCCGTCGCCGCCGCCTGCGCGCGCTTCCCGCTGTCGGCGCTCGGGATCCGGCCGGGTGACGTGACGACCGTCGCCGTCGGCGCGGCCCCGTCCGAAGCCGGCCCGCGCGTCCCCGAAGCGCTGCTCACGGCGGCCGAGCGGGGCGCGACCGACGGCGCGGCCCGCGCCGGTTTCCGCTCCCGAGCCACGGCCCGCGGCCCGGCGCGGGTGGACGACCCGCCCGCCGAGCCGTTCGACCCGTCCCGGATCCGGTACACGCCGACCGGCACGACCTACGAGATCCCGTTCTTCGACGGCGGGACGGCCCGGGTGCCGCTGCGGGACGACGCGGACCGGCGGGAGCCGTGGCTGCCGGCGGCCGGGGTTGCCGTAAGCGTCGAGGAGGCCGTTCGGATCGCCTGGCGGTGGCACCTCTACCGGCACGGCGGGCCGGCGCTCGACCGGGAGCTTCCCGGATACCACGGCTTCATCCGGACGACGAGCGGGGCGTTCCTCCGCTTCCTGTTCCTCACCCGGGTCGACGCCGTCGGCGCCGACGGCATGCCGCTGCCCGGCCGCTACCGGCATGTCATGACGGTCGACAGCGGCGGCGGGTACGGCGGGATCATCTTCTTCGCGAACAGCCCCAGGACCGCGTTGCTGCCCTCCGGACTCGGCACCGGGCAGGGCGAGCTGTCCTTCGGTGAGGGGGCGGACACGATTCCCATCGTCTTCGCGCGCCAGCCGCTCCCCGAGGCCCTGCTGAAGGCCGGCGGCGGCGCGGGAGTCGGCTACATCGCCGCGCCGGACGAGCAGGGCAGCCCCACCGCGCGGGACGACGTCGTCCCGCCCGACGACGAGCCGTCGGCCCTCGACGTCGCCGACATCCCGCGGTCCGACACGGGGACCCAGCGTGCCTGGCCCGGGGCGCCGGAAGCGCTCAGGGCGCCGCTCGTCTGCCGTTCCTACCTCGTCGAGCCGAAGCTGTCCGACCTTGTCGACACCCGCAACCTCGTCGGCCGGATGCGCGCGCTCGCCGCCGCGCTCGCCATTCCCGAGTGCGGGTACGCCGGCATGTTCGCGCTGCACTGCGCCACCGCGATCAGCGGCCGGGCCAGGGGCGTCGCCGCCGCGAGCATCGCGTCCGGCGCGACGACCGAGGTGACCGTGCGCCCGGACGCCACCGGCAACAACGGCTTCGTCCACCTCACGCCGTCGCCGACGCCGGAGCTGCACTGGCTGCGCCGGCTCGCCGGCCTGGCCCGCGAGGTCGACATCTTCGCGGGGGATGTCGTCTCGACCTATCTCGACGCCGCCAACGCCCGGCTCGTCGGGATCGCCGACGGCGACCCGCCGAACGCCGCCGGCTGGGCGATCCGGTTCATCAGCGATCTCGCGGACGCGCTCCGCTTCGGCTACGAGAACGTCTTCGCCGAGACCTGCCGGTCGATCATGCTCCAGCAGCTGCGCAGCTCGCGCGCGGGCATCACCGCCCGGCAGCGGAAGCAGAACTTCGACGCCCTCGTCGAGGACATCGGCGGCAAGATCGAAAAACTCGGTGACCTCGTCCTGTGGCCGACGGTGCTGCTCCGGGCGATCGAGTACGCCGGGTCCGTCGGCCGGTCCRCCGGGACGGTCCGCGAGATCCTCTCGATCCACCGGGCCCGGYGCACCCGGGACGACTACTACGAGCTGCCCGCGCCGATCGAGACCACCCCGCGCCGCATCCTCGACCTCGTCGGCGACGACCGCGTCGAGGAACGCGGCGGCGAGCGGGTCGCCGTCCACGACGGCCGCGCCTGGACCGCCGACCAGCTACGGGAGACGATCAACCAGCGCCGGCGGCTGCTCAACATGAGCGACCCGCTCTTCTACCAGGTGCCGGACCTGCAGACGATCGTCTTCCGCCGCGAACTCGACCGCGGCTACCTCGAGCGGTACCTGCGCACGCTGCTCGCGGACATGCTCGCCGCGAACGAGCGGATGACCGGCGAGGCGACCGATCTCGATGACGGGGCCCACTTCGCGCTGGCGGCGTCGAAGTACGCCGAACGCGAGGGGGGCCGGGACTGGCGGGGGCTGCGGTACACGCTCCAGGGCATCCACCAGCTCGCGGACGACGTCCTCGCGCCCGAGGTCCACGGGCTGCGGCTCTACGCGGCCGGGGTCAACCAGGCCATCGACCACAAGGCGGCCAGGGACAAGCTCCTGGAGTTCRCGTCCACCTTCGGGATCATCCTCCTCGGCCTGTTGTGCGCACCGCTGGGAGCCGTCGCCGCCGCCGCGATCACGGGTGCGGTCAGCATCGGTTTCGCCGTCCACGACGTCCTCGACGCCGAACGGCAGACCGACCTCTACCACGCGCTGGAGGACCCCGAGCTCTTCCAGCACTGGCAGGACGTCCAGCTCGCCCAGCTGATGGCAGCGATCTMCGTCGCGTTCTCCGTCTTCGACGTCGTCGCGGTCGGCAAGGGCGCGCGGGCGCTGACCTCCGCCGCCCTCGAAGGGCTCAGGGTCGCGGAGAAGCAGGGCGCGCGGACCGTCGTCCGGCTCGCCGCGGCGGAGGTCCGCGAGCGCGTCCTCAGGGGCCTCACCGAGGAGATGATCCAGCGCGCCGTGCGCCAGGCCGTGCACGAGGCGGCCGTCGTCGCGGTGATGAACGAACTGCTGCCGCACGTCATCACACCCGTCCTCGTGCCGTGGATCCGCCGCCAGGCGCAGGAGCACGGCACCGCCGCCGAGGTCGACGCCGCACTCGGCCCGCTCGCCACCGGAGGCACACCATGACGATCAGCGCCGAGTCCCTGCGGCCCGGGCTCGCGCGGCTCGCCCGCGAGCAGGCGCCGACGATGACACGGCTGCGCGAGGCGCTCGAGATCCTCTACCGCGACCGCGGGGGCGGCCGTACCGCCGACGAGATTCTTGAGACCGTCCTGCTCTCCGTCGCCCGCGCCCACGAGCGTCGCACCCAGGGGGCGCTCGACAGCCTCAACCACGCCATCGGACGGATCCTGGGGGACGTCGAGGCCACCAGACGGGCCGGCGGGGCGCCGGTGACGCTGCGCGAACGCCCGCTGCGCGAGGCCGACCTGGCGGTCATCGCGGACGCCACGGAGGACCTGATGCGCTTCGAGGACGCGGTGAAGCGCCAGATCGCCGAGCACGACGAAGCGCTCAGCCACGCGGTCGCGGACGCGCTGCCGAGGACCGGGCCCGCTCCCGTGCTCCCGTTGCGCGGCGCGCTGTCGCTCGGCGAGGAGGTGCGGTCGCAGGCCCGCCAGACGCTCGCGGCCTGGGCGGCGGGGCGGACGGTTCCGGAACGCGGCGTCTCATACGTCGTCAGCGATCCGAAGGCGCTGGCCCCGGTGATGGAACGGCTGCTGCAAGCGCTCGAGACGTACCGCCGCAACCCCGGCCGGGACGCCGCCGCGGCCGCCGAGGCGGCCGCCCGGCTCCAGCGCGAGTGGGCGAGCGCGAACGAGGCGCTGCGGCGGGCGGCCGGCGACTTCGACGTCGTCGTCCACGGCGACGTCCTGCCCGGGCAGCCGCTGCCCCCGGGAGCGGCGCCGCGGGTCGGCGCCAACGCCGAGGCTGTGGCGCGGGCGGACAGCATCCGGACCCGGCTCACCGCCACCCCGTCCATCGCCGACCTGCCCCGCGCGCAGCTGCTCGACGAGCTGCGGCTCGGCGGCCTCGACGTCGTCGCCGAGGGCTCGCTGCGGGAGCCGATCGCCCGCGCCGGCCTGGAAAAGGCGCAGCTGCGCCCCGCGCAGATCGCCGGCCTGAAGACCGTGCCACCGCGGCTCGCCACCCGGCTCGCGAAGCTCCTCGAGCGGTGGCAGCGCGCGCACCTCGTCGGCCCGGGCTTCGGCACCGAACTCGTCGAGGGGATCATGCTCGCCCCCGATGGCGTCAACCAGCTCGTCCAGAACAGGGGATTCGAGGACGCGCTGCGCCGCGCGCACGGGCTCGGCGCGGACGTCCCGCTGACCGCGCGGGCGAAGGGCCGCCGCCTGGCCATCCCGTTGCGGGACGGGACCACCGAGGTGGTCGACGTCCTGGAGTCGGTGCACTACGAGATCCCGCGCGAGGGCCGGGAGCCGGTCCGCTTCGACATCACCGTCAGCCCCGACGGCAGATGGTCGGCCACCCACCACGGCAGCCTCGACGGGTACTGGCCCGCCGACGTCCCGCTGGCAGGYACCCGATGAGCGACCGGTCCTTCGTCGAGGAGTTCCTGCACCTGCCGTCGGCGACGCTGCTCGCGCTGCCGCTCGCCGTCCCGCTCTTCGCGGTGAGCCGGATGTCGCTCAGCGAGTCGTACGCGCTGCCCCCCGTGGGGGCCGCGGCGTTCCGGGCTGCGACGACGGCATCGACCGACACCGTCTCGCTGTCCGCGCTGCTCGTCGGGCCACAGCGGCTGCTCTGGAAGAAGAACCTCGAGACCATCGCCGCGGCGAGCCGGACAGGGGCGTCGCTCGGGTTCCTCCCGGACGGCATCACCCTGGTCAGCACCCTTGTCACCCGCACCCACATGCAGGTCACCGAGCTGTCCTTCACCGCCGCCGCGCAGCGGATCGACTGCGTCGAGGTGAACGTGACGCTGCGGCACGTCCCGAAGCCCGGCCCCCTCGACGCGCTCGTCGACCTCGGCGCGACCGCCGTGCTCTCCGCTGTGGAGTTCCTGACATGACTCTCCCCACGGGCTTCCTCGCCCTGCCGCTCGACGCTGCCGGCGGCCTGCCGGTCGCGGCGCCGCTACCGGTGCCGGACGGCGACCTGCGCGCCGTCGTCGTCGCCGTGGCCGGCGACCTCGCGGCCGTCCTCGGCGCCGCCCCGGGCCGCACCGTGTGGACGTCGGCCGCCTGCCTCGAACGCCGTCCGGGCCCCGGGCCCGTCGCGGCGCGGGACCTCCCGGAGCTCGCGCGGTCCGTCGCGGTCGCGGCGCTCACCGCGCCGCCCGGGCCGACCCTGTCCGGCGCCGAGGTGCGGGTCGTCGTCCTCGTCGTCGCCGGGCGCCGCGTGCTCGCCGCCATCCCGCCGCGCCCGGGGCGGCCGGTCGCCGTCCTCGACGACGGCCGGCTGCGCGGCCACCTGCTCGTCGACGAGGTGACCGTCACCGCCGGGGCACTCGTCGCCGCCGGGCCCACCGGCGCCCGGCTGTCCGTCGGCTGGCGCACCCTCGCCGCGGCGCCCGCCGCCGAGCGGTCCGTCGCAGGACAGCCCGGCGGCGGGCCGTCCGTCCGGGAGGAGGACCCCTATGCCGGGCTCGTCTGACGTCGGCTTCGACGCCGGCTGGCGGCTGGACTTCCGGGCCGCGCCGGCCGCGGCCGGCAGCAGGCCTCCGGTCAGCGTCGACCGCTCCGGGTACGACGCGGAGATCCAGGTCGCCTTCGAGAGCACGTGGAGCGCGCCCACGTTCACCGTGACAGTCGACGGGATGAGCCAGCAGGACGTCGACGCGATCCTCGGCGGCCCGTACCCCGAGGTCGAGATCGCGCTCGGCTGGCGGGACACCCCGGGCTCGTTCCTGTCCGCCGGCGCCAGCGTGCTCGCCGCCGTGGGCCTCGGCCCGGCCCGGACGTCGACCCTGACAACCGTCCTGGCGGGCCGGATCACCGCGCTCGAGCGGACCGCGGGCGACGTCCGCTACCGCACCCGGTTCAGCGGCGTCGACTCCACCTGGGCGCGGCTGCGGCGCTCCTTCGTCTCCGGCACCCCGCTGCCCGCCCAGGGGACCGTCGTGGACTGGCTGCGTGCCCTGCTCGGCTCGCTCACACCCGCGGTCACCGTCGTCGCGGAGGGGAACCACCCGACGATCGACGGCAGGACCGAGCTGCGCGCCGGAGACCGGATCGCGGACGCCGTCCAGGCGCTCGCCCGCGGCGCCTTCCCGGACGCCCCACACGGCCGGATCCCCGTCCTGCTGCGCGACGGGACGGTGCACGTCGGCACCTGGACCACCAGGCTCACCGGCGCGAACAGCCACCCCCTGGACACCGCGACCGGTCTCGTCGATGCGACCCCGGCACCCTACGAGCACGACGACCCGGCCAGGGACGACCCGTTCGCCACCTCCACCGCCGACGCCTGGGACGTCATGCTCCTCGGCCGCCCGGACATCAAGGTGGGGGACGCCGTCACGATCCGCCTCCCGGAGGTGGTGAAGAAGAAGGCGGCGGCGGGTCTCGCCGACTCCGTCGTCGGCGCCATCGGCGGCGCCGCCGCGCTCGCGGCCCCGATCGTCGGCCTGCTTGCCCCGCCCACCCAGGCGAAACCCCGCGACTTCCGGGTCGTCTCGGTGACGCACACCCTCGGCCGCACCACCGGCTTCACGACGAAACTGCGCGTCGAGGGCGTCGGCGCGGCCGCGAAGCAGCCCGGGCCCACCGCCGAGGCGCACCGGGTCGCCGAGACGATCGACGCCCGGATCGGCACGATGGCCCGGTCACGCCGCGCGGTGGACGCCGGCATCGTCACCGCGCAGTCCGTCGCGGCCTCGGAGCGGCGGCACGCCCAGCGGCTCGACCTCGACGACGGCCTCGCCCAGGCCGCCCCGCCGAACGTCGCCGTCCGCGGCAGGCTCGACTCGCCCGCGACCCGCCTCACGGACAAGCCCTACGTCACACCCTTCGCCTACGGCGGCACCGGGCTCGTCGTCCCGCACTACCCGGGCACCCGGGTCGTCCAGCTCAACCACGACGGCGACCCGCGCAACGCGGTCGTCGCGGGCTGCGTGTGGGACGAGGGCACCGAGCCGAGCAGCCAGGCCGGCGACTGGTGGCTCACCCTGCCGACGAACGTCGCCCCGGCAACGGACGGGGATGACGTCACACCGGCGCCGGACGGCAGGGTGGCGAGCGACCTCGTCGACGCCAGAGGCGCCCGCGTCGTCAATGTCCTCGGCTTCGAGCTCACCGTCGGCGAGGACTCGATGCCGAATGTCGGCAAACGCCCCGACACCCCCGCCGCCGGCGTCCTCACCGTGAAGACGAAGAAGGGCAACGCGTCGATCTCCATCGACGCCGATGGCAACATCACGATCTCCACCGACAAGGAGATCCGGCTCAACGGAGAGAAGGTCGTCATGACGGTGAAGAGCGGCGTCGAGGTGAACAAGGGGACGGCGTGAGCGCCGACCCGGGCGTGACCGCGCCGCCCGACAGCGCCCATGGTCAGGCCGTCCTCGGCCGGGCTGTTCTCGGCCGGGGCCTCGCGCTCGTCCCCGTCCCGGGTGGGCAGCCCGCGGTGGACCTCGCCTGGGGGGCCGGCGGGCCGCGGCTCGTCGAAGGCCCGGACAACCTCGCCCAGGACCTCGCGGTCGCCCTGCTCACCCCGGTCGGCAGCGACCTGTTCGACACCGGCTTCGGGTTCGACGGCCTGCGGGTGCTCGCACTCGCCCTCGGGCCGCTGCTGCGCGACGAGCTGCTCCGCGTCGCCGTCGTGCGGACCCTGCTCGCCGACGCGCGGGTCGTGGACGTCGTGGACGTCACCCTCGAACCGCTCGACGCCAGCCGGCGCCAGGTCGTGCGCGCCACGGTGCGGACCGTCCTCGGCACCGATGTACCCATGACCCTCGGAGAGGTGGACCTCGGATGACCGACCCGACGACCGGCGCGGACCTCGACGCGCTCGCCCGCAGCACCGCGAGCGGCCTCGACCACGGCGTGACCGCGGCCGGCTTCGTGCCCAAGCCGGTCGGGCGCATCCTCGACGAGAAGATCGCCCTCGCCCGGGCGCTCTTCGGCGCCGACGTCGACCTGACGTCCGGCAGCGTGCTGCGCACCCTGCTGGAGCTCGTCAGCGTCGAGGACGCCCGGATGTGGAGCCACCTCGGCCTCGTCTTCGACGACTCCTTCGTCTCGACGGCCACCGGGGAGGCGCTGTCCCGGCTCGGCGCCGAACTCGGCCTGACCCGCCCGTTCCACCGCGCGACCGGCACCGTCAGGCTCGCGCTGGCCGGTGACCTGCCGCCGGAGGTCCCACAGCTCACGCTGCCGCGCGGCAGCCGGCTGCGGTCCCGCGGCGGCACGTCGGTGTTCCTCGCCGACCCGGTCCGGCTCGACGGCGTGACCCGGAGCGTGACCGCAGCGGTCACCGCGTTCGAGCCCGGCCCGGGCGGCGACCTCGACCCGGCGGCACAGGTCGACGGYGACACCCCGGGCCGCATCGACGCCTTCGACCCGGCGGACGCCCGGACGTCGGGCGCGGCCGCGCTCGTCACCGCCGGGACGCTGACGATCACCCACGGTGAAAAGCTTGAGGGCGGCAGCCTCACCTGGTCCGACGAGACCTACCGGGACCTGCTGCTCGCCTACCCGCGCACGCTGTGGACGCCGGACGCCCTGCGGGTCGCGGTGTCGCTCGTCCCCGGGGTCCGGCAGGTCCTCGTCAGGGACCTCTACGGCGGCCTCGACGTCAACCAGTCGATCTACGGCAACTTCTCCTTCGCGGAGCGGCTCTTCAGCGAGCAGCGCAGCCTCGGGAACCCCTACTACGTCACGGTTCTCGTCGCCCCCGACGAGTCCGCCGTCTGGGACGGGCCCGGCCAGCTCGCCGACCGGGTGCGCCAGGCCGTCGACACGGTCCGGCCGATCGGCATCGCGCCGTCCATCGAGCAGGCACTCCAGGTCGGGGTCGGCCTGCGGGTCCGGCTCTCGCTGGACGGCCTCGCGGCGTCCGACACCGGGACGTCGGCCGGCACCACCGCGCTCGTCGGCCGGATCGTCGACCGGATCCGGCGCTACGTCGGCCGGCTGCGGATCGGCGAGCCGGTCCGGTACAGCGAGGCGATGTGGGCGGTGATGAACGAGCCGGGCGTCGCCGACGCCCGCGACCTGCGCCTGCTGCGCTACCCGCCCCGGCTCACCGACGCCGTCCTCGGCGCCGGCCAGCCGTACGGCGTCCAGGAGTTCGGCGTCGGCGAGGACGTGACGATCGGGCCCGCCGAGGTGCCGGTGCTGGTCACCGACCCGTCCGACGTCGTGGTGGCGTGATGCGCCGGGGCAGCGACCGGCCGGTCGAGGCCGCGGGCCTGCGCGCAGCCCTCGACCTGCTCACCCCGCCGTACGCCGCGGCCGCCGGTGCGCACGTCGTCCCGCTCGTCGACGGCGTCGTCGACGTCCCGGCGACGCGGGCGCCCGCGGTCCTCGTCCGGCTCCGGGTGCCACTCGAGCGGCGGGCGGTTGTCGTCCGCCGCGACGGTGCGCCGGCCACGCCGCCGGCCGTGTTCACCGCGTGGTCGGCGGCCGGATCGCTGCTGCCGCTCCTCGTCCCCGACCTGCCCGGAGGTCCGGACGGGCAGGACGGGCAGGACGGGCAGGACGCGGCGGGGCCGCTGCGCCTCACGGTCACCGTCCGTGTCGTCGACGGGCCTGCGGCGCACGACCCGTCGACCGCGCTCGCCGCGGCGGCCACCGGCACGGACCTCGCCGCCGCGGCCGCCGCCGGCCTCGTCGAGACGGTCGTCGTCGAGGGCCGGCTGGCCCGGACCGTGCACCTGCTCACCGCGGAGAAGCAGCGGATCGCCGCCGTCGCCCGCGAGATCGCGGCATCCCGGCACGTCTCGCTTGCGCGCTCCGGCGCGCTCGACCGGACCGGCGCCGACCACGGCGTCCCCCGGCTCGCCGGCGAGGACGACGACGCCTACCGCGCCCGGCTGCGGATGGTGACGTCCTGGCGGCTGGCCACCCCGGCCGGCTTCGAACAGGCCCTCAACGGCGTCCCGGACGGCTCCGCGGACGGCGGCCCGAACACCGGCCTGCCGTCGGCGGTCGGGGTCGACGCCCGGTTCCGGATCGTCGACGAGGTCGACCGGCTCGCCGTCGCGGTGCGGATGGTCGAGGTCGTCCCACCCGGCGGGGCCGGCGGCGCATGGCGGCAACGGTTCGGCGAACTCGCCCGCACCGGGCTGCTCCTCGACCTTGAGACGCCGCCGGCGGCCCGGCTGCCGGACGCCACCCGGACCCGGCTGCTCGAGGTCCGGCAGGTGCTGCGCGCCAATCTCGACCGGGCCCAGCCGGTCACCGAGCGGCGTTACCTCGCCGCCGTCGTCGCGACGTCCCTCGCGCGGGCGGTGCGCGTCCTGGGGACGCTCACCGGATCCGGTGCGCTCACCCTGCGCTCGGCGATGACCCAGGACGTCGACCCGCGGCTCGACCTCGGGCTCGGGGTCACCATCGACCCGCTCGACCCGGCCCGGGTGGACGCCGCGGTGGCCGCGGCCCGCGCCGCCCGGCAGTCCGCCGCGGCCGGCGCCGATCCGGGGCTGGCCGGGCCGCCGGACGTCGTCGGCGCCGTCCTCGGCGCGCGGGTCCGCGACCGCGCCGACGACCCGGCCGCGCGCTGGCTGTTCGCCGCGGCGGGCCTCGACGCCACCCCGCTCGAGGACGGCTCGCTGCACCTGACGTCACTGCCGTCGCAGGGGCTCGTCATCGAAGGTCCCGGCGTGCTCGAGGCCGGGGCGTCGGCCAGCTACACCGCGCGGATCCACGGCGGTGGGTCTGGCCGCAACGTCCTCGTCGACGAGGCGTGGGCCAGGGCCGCGCCGAACCTCGCACACGGCGGGCCGCCCCCGGACGCCCTCACCCCAGCGGCCCTCGACGCCCTCCTCGAACAGATCGCGACCGGCGTCCCGGGCATACCTGAGGCGCTGCGGCCGCTCGTCGGCGACGGGCTCGTCCCCGCGGCCGCCGACCAGTTCGCCGCGCGGGTCCGGGAGGCGTACGACGCGGACCTGCTCCTCGGCGTCGTCGTCGATCCGCACCTGACGGGCCTCGCGCCGGACGGCCCGGCGGTGGCCGCGGCCCGGCAGGCGCTCGTCGCCGACCTCGCGGCGCTCACCGCGGCCGGTTTCCACGCCGTGCGGGCGCTGCCGCATCCGGACGGCACCGACGTGCTCGTGCTCGCGTCCGTCTCGACGCTGCCCGGCGGGTCGAACCGGCCGGGCGAGCCCGCGCCCGCCGCGTACCGCTGGTACGTCACCCCGTTCCCCCCGCCGGACTCGTCAGCGCCCAGGCCACCGCTCCTCGCGCGGCCGGTCGACGCCCTCGGTGGCGGGATCCTCGGGCCGTCGCGGCTCGACCCGGAGGCGTTCGACTGGTCGTTCCGCCAGGGCGGGCCGCGGCTGCGCCGGCCGTTGCGCTGGGCCCCCGCGCCGCTGGAGATCCGCCGCGGGCTCGGCGGCCGGGCGGAGCTCGTCGGCACCCGGCCGGGCGTCGCGCTCGTCGTGTGTGTCGCGTACGTCCGGCGCGGCGCGGCCGACCCGTACGAGGTCCGGGTCGAGCTGCCCGACGGCGCGGTCCTCGACCTCGACCAGTACGGCTACGTGATGAACCTCCTCGAGGAGCTGTGCCCGCTCGGAGTGGAGATCAACACCTTCCAGCTCCGGCGCGGCCACGTCTCGCCGGACGGCGGGCCGCCGCAGTTCCTCTCCGGCCGGGTCTCCCGCGGGTACACCCGGTTCCGCCGCCGCCGCGCCGTCGGCACCGAGCGGTACGGGCCGCCCGGCTGAGCCGGGCTGGACGATCACGCACCGACCGCCGTCCGCACCCGAGAAGAACGTCGTCCGCCGCCCGGAGCCGTCCGCCCTCCGGGCCCGTCCGACGCAGAGCCAGGAGGCCCGCCGTGCCGCAACCGATCTCGTTCCTCGACAGGGACATTCTCGTCAACGGCGTCTCGACCCAGCAGGTCGCCGGGACGCTCAAGTCCGCCGGGCTCGCCGAGTCGAAGATCGGCGAGATCCTCGGCTGGTGGATCGTCGGGGCGACCGGCAACTCCCGGCCCACGCCGTTCGACTTCGCGACCGACGTGCAGACCGTCGACCCGGACACCGTCGTCACGTACGCGCGCACCTTCGCGCACACCGACTGGGTCGACGGCGAGGACCGGGTGCAGGCCTCCGCGACCCCCGAGGAGCTCGGTTTCAACGCGCGCTTCCACGCGATCGAGAACGAGTTCGACGCCGTCCACGACCAGTTCGTCCGGCTCGCGGCGGCGGTGACGGAACTGCGCTCCGACCTCGTCGGCGTCGTCCACGAGCTGGAGAGCAAGCTCACGGCGCTGCAGAACGACCTGTTCGACCTGCGCTCCCAGACGGCCCCGCGCCCGCAGGTACCGGGCAACCTCGGCGTCCTCGGCACGGTCAAGATCGCCGACAGGACGGCCTTCATCGCCCAGACCGGCAACGACTTCCAGCTTGTCGAGTTCGCCGGCACCACCCTCGGGGAAGCAGTCAAGATCAAGCCGCAGATCGGCAACACCGGCATCGTGTTCCGGCCCCAGGACGCGAGGCCCGACGAGGTGGTCCGGACCGTGGCCGGCCTGGAGGACCTGATGACCGTGCCGACGGTCAGGGAGATCGTCGAGCGCCCGGGCGCCACCGTCGCCGACCTGCGCGCCGTCGTCGGCGGCGCGGTGCTGTCGAACGGGGTCACCGCGGCGTCCGTGCTCGCCGCGCTCCCGGCGGACCAGCAGCTCGGCGGCGTCGCCTCGACCGTCCAGCTCGTGACCGGTGACGTCGTCTCGCGGCTACCGCGGGAGACGGCGACGGCGGTGCTCGGTCAGGTCGTCGTCGACCCGACGGTCGCGAACACCCCGGCCGGTGACCTCGGGACGGCGTCCGGCGCGGTCGTCGGGCTCGGGTCCGGGATCGTCGGCGCGCTCGCGGGCGCCGGGGTCGACACGACGGTCGCAGGCCTCGCCCGCCTCGGCACGACGGACATCGCCCGGCAGCTCGCCACGACCGGGGTGGCGGTGAACAACGACGCGCTGCGGGACGCCGTGGCGCGTAGCCGGATCGTCGCCGCCTTCGGCGCGCCGCGCTGACCATGGCCGGCGCAGCGGCCGCCCGGCCAGCCGATGTCTCGGCAACGGCCGGCTCGTCGCCGTACACCGGGGCGACGAGCGGGACCTGGACCGCGGGCACCCCACAGCTCACAACGTCCGACGTGCTGTCGAGCGACGGCCAGGCGATCGTTGTCGGGGCCAGCTGCTCGTTCACGTTCTCCGGGACGAACGGGCAGACGAACGTGAACGGCAGCTCGACAGTGACCCTCGAGCCCGGCGGCCGAGCGCTCACGGCCGCCGGGGTGTGTCCGCTCGTGGACGGTGACTCTGCCAGGGATTCCTTCGGCAACACGGTCTCCGTGGCATCGAGCGCCTCGCTGGTGACGGACTGACCCGCCACTCACCCCGATGCCGGGACGCCCGGTTCGGGTCGCGTCGTCGCGCGGGTGGCCACCGGTGCGCTCCGCTGGAACCGAGCACCGCCCGCCCGCGATGTCGATCTTGTTGGGGGTCGTCGGGACCGCTGTGTCCAGCAACGGCCGTGCCTGCCGTTGGAACACGGGCCCTACCCAATATGGATCAAGATAACGTGCCTTCTGGATTCTTGACTGATTCCAGAAAACGGGCCAGGGTCGGGGACGTGACTACGGCCTTGGACTTCCGGCAGGCACTGCGCGGGGCCGTCCCGCGTGCGACCCGTCCTCGGATGGCGGTGCTGAGCGCGGTGCACGCGCATCCGTATGCCGGCACGGACTCGCTCGTCGGCGCCGCGCGCGGGCATCTGCCCGGGGTGTCCCACCAGGCCGCGTACGACTCGCTGCGTGCGCTGACGGCCACGAGCCCGGTTCGGCGCGTCCAACCGTCCGGCTCCGTGGCCCGCTACGAGTCGCGGGCAGGAGACAACCACCACCACGTCGGATGCCGGTCGTGCGGTGCCGTCGCTGGCGTCGACTGTGCCGTCGACCGCGCCGTCGGTGAGGCACCCTGCCTGGCCGCGTCCGGCGACCGCGGCTTCTCGATCGACGAGGCCGAGGTCATCTGCTGGGGCCTGTGTACCGGCTGTTCCCCGCACGCAGTTGCTGACCGCCCCTGATCCGCCTAGGCCCGGGAGGAATCTCAATGTCCGAGAACCACGATGCGGTCATACCCGACACGAATACGGAGAGTGGTGGCCAGCGTCCGGTCGCGAACGGGCGTGCCCCGCACCCCACCCAGGGCGGCGGGAACCGCGGCTGGTGGCCGAACCGGCTCAACCTCAGGATCCTTGCCAAGAACCCCGACGTGGCCAACCCCCTCGGCAAGGAGTTCAACTACGCCGAGGCGTTCAGGACCCTCGACCTCGCCGCCGTGAAGCGGGACATCGAGCAGGTCCTGACGACCTCGCAGGACTGGTGGCCGGCTGACTACGGCCACTACGGCCCGCTCATAATCCGGCTGGCGTGGCACAGCGCGGGCACGTACCGCATCAGCGACGGTCGCGGTGGTGCCGGTGCCGGCCAGCAGCGCTTCGCGCCCCTCAACAGCTGGCCGGACAACGCGAACCTCGACAAGGGCCGCCGTCTGCTGTGGCCGGTCAAGAAGAAGTACGGCCAGCAGCTCTCCTGGGCCGACCTGTTCGTCCTCGCCGGCAACGTCGCCCTGGAGTCGCTGGGCTTCACGACCTTCGGCTTCGCCGGTGGCCGTGAGGACGTCTGGGAGCCTGACGAGGACGTCTACTGGGGCCCCGAGGGCGTCTGGCTCGGCGACGAGCGCTACACCGGCGAACGGGAGCTCGAGAACCCCCTCGCCGCGGTCCAGATGGGCCTCATCTACGTCAACCCGGAGGGCCCGAACGGTGCCCCGGACCCGATCGCCGCTGCACGGGACATCCGCGAGACGTTCCGCCGGATGGCGATGAACGACGAGGAGACGGTCGCCCTGATCGCCGGCGGCCACACCTTCGGCAAGACCCACGGCGCGGCCGACGCGGACCGGTACGTCGGCCCGGAGCCCGAGGCCGCCCCCATCGAGGAGCAGGGCCTCGGCTGGAAGAACACCTTCGGCACCGGCAAGGGCGGCGACACGATCACCAGCGGGCTCGAGGGCGCGTGGACGCCCACCCCGGTGACCTGGGACAACAGCTTCCTCGAGACCCTGTTCGGCTACGAGTGGGAGCTGACCAGGAGCCCCGCCGGCGCGTACCAGTGGAAGCCGAAGGACGGCGCCGGCGCCGGCACCGTCCCCGACGCCCACGACCCGTCGAAGCGCCACGCCCCGACGGCGCTGACGACGGACCTCTCCCTCCGGTTCGACCCGATCTACGAGCCCATCGCGCGGCGCTTCCTGGAACACCCGGACCAGTTCGCGGACGCGTTCGCCCGGGCCTGGTTCAAGCTGACGCACCGCGACCTGGGGCCGATCTCGCGTTACCTTGGTCCGGAGGTCCCGACCGAGCCGCTGCTGTGGCAGGACCCGGTCCCGCCGGTGACCCACGAGCTCGTCGACGCTGGGGACATCGCCACCCTCAAGAGCCAGATCCTCGCCTCGGACCTGTCGGTCTCACAGCTGGTCAGGACCACGTGGGCGGCGGCCGCGTCGTTCCGCGGCAGCGACAAGCGCGGCGGCGCCAACGGCGCGCGCATCCGCCTCGAGCCGCAGCGCAACTGGGAGGTCAACGAGCCCGACCAGCTGGCGACGGTCCTGCGCACCCTGACAGGGATCCAGGAGGCCTTCAAYGCGGCCCAGACCGGTGGCAAGCGGGTCTCACTTGCCGACCTGATCGTGCTTGCCGGTGACGCGGCGGTCGAGCGGGCCGCCAAGAACGCCGGCTTCGATGTCGAGGTCCCCTTCACGCCAGGACGGACCGACGCGTCGCAGGAGCAGACCGACGTGGAGTCGTTCGCCGTGCTCGAGCCGACCGCGGACGGATTCCGCAACTACCTCGGGAAGGGGCACCGGCTGCCGGCCGAGTTCCTTCTGATCGATCGGGCGAACCTGCTGACCCTGAGCGCCCCCGAGCTGACGGTCCTCATCGGTGGTCTGCGTGTCCTGGGTGCGAACTACAGGCAGTCGCCGCTCGGCGTCCTCACCACGACCCCCGAGACGCTGTCCAACGACTTCTTCGTCAACCTGCTCGACCTGGGCACGACGTGGCAGCCGACGTCCGAGGACGCGAACACCTTCGAGGGCCGCGACAGTGCCACGGGCGAGGTCAGGTGGACTGCCAGCCGTGTCGACCTCATCTTCGGCTCGAACTCCGAACTGCGCGCGCTCGCGGAGGTCTACGCGAGCGACGACGCGCGGGAGAAGTTCGTGCACGACTTCGTCGCGGCATGGACCAAGGTGACGAACCTCGACCGGTTCGACCTCGTCTGATCCTGTTCTGCTCCTGACCTGACCCTGGCATCCCGGTCGGTCGGCCGGTCGGCTCGCGCCGGCCCCGTCCGACCGGGATGTTTCCGTTCATGTTCGGCTCGGTCGGCCGCGGCCGCGGCCGTCACCGTGCCGCGGCCTGGCCGTGTCCGGCCGGCGTTCGGGCGGGGCGGTCCTCTGATTCGGGTCCAGGGAGGCGAATTCTGTCGTCGTTGCGGGCCCGGTTTCTGGATACAGTATGTGCGGCTACACATGGCTATGTGTGCCACAGTCGCGACCTGGAGGGCGAGCTCGGGCCCGGCTGCCTCAGGCGCGGTTCGTCCATGGAGGGCTCGGGTCGTCATGCGTCTTCACGTGGGATGCGCGATGTGGACGCACAAGTCGTGGCAGGGACGTTTTCTGGCGCATCCGCTCCCGTCTCACGAACGCCTGCGGCACTATGCCGGCTGGTGCAACGCGGTCGAAGGAAACACGACGTTCTATGCGACCCCGGCCAGGGACACCGTGGCCTCGTGGGCGCGGCAGACCAGCGCCGACTTCCGGTTCGTGATCAAACTGCCAAAGGTCATCACACACGAACGCCGTCTCAYGGACGCCGACGAGGCGCTGCACGCCTTCCTGACGGCGATCGAGCCGCTCGGCCCGCGGGCCCACGCCCTCTGGATACAGCTGCCAGGATCGTTCACCCCCGCCGACGTCCCCGCGCTCGCCCGTTTTCTCCACCGGCTCACCAGGTCCCACCGGTACGCCGTGGAGGTCCGTCACCCCGCCTTCTTCAACGACCCCCGCGCGGCACGGCTTCTCGAAGGAGCGCTTGCCACCGTGGCCGCCGAATGGATTCCATTCGACACCACCGCGTTCTTTCGGAGCCCGCCAAGCAGCGACGCCGAACGGGAGGCGTGGACGAAGAAACCACGCCTGCCACTGCGATCGCTCGCGTTGACCGACCGGCCGATCGTCCGCTACCTCGGCCGCGACGCCGCGGAGCGGACGATCGAAGGCTGGCAGCACTGGACTGACACTGTCGTCGAGTGGCTGCGCGAGGGCCGGTCACCCACCGTTTTTGTGCACACCCCGGACAACGCCGACGCGCCGCTGCTCGCCCGCCGTTTCCACGACGAGGTTCGGGTACGCGTACCCGAACTCGACGCGCTGCCCCAGCCGATACCAACCGAGCCCCTGACCCTCTTCTGACGCGACACAAGGAGGGGTTCGGGTCGTTTCCCGTGGCTCCCTCGCGAGCTGGGGATCGTCCAGATGAAAGCTGTCCCTTTCGGGAACGAGGCAGGTACTGTCCTCGTCCCCGAAAGGGTTGGCCATGGGTTTTCAGCTTTCCGGGACGGGACTGCGACGGATGCTTTCTTCGAGCGCTGCGGCCAGAATCGGTCCGAGCTGGGCCAGCGCTTCGGGCTGCATCATGTGATGGTGCGTGCTGGCGACAGCGTGGATGGTGATCGTGCCGTCGACATACGGCTGCCATGCCTGTGGTGTCGGGCGGRCGTCAGGCGGGCTGTCGGGGCTGGGCTGAGCCGCGGTGAACAGAGCAGCAGGTCCCCGTCGAACCGGCCGGGGGTGAATCCCCGTAGCAGCCGGACGTTGTTGCTGGAAACATCGATGACGGCTGCCAGCGCGCGCTCTTCCAGGAGTTCCGCCGGAATGGTGCCCTTGCGGCGCAGAAGGTCCATCACGCGGTCGCGGTCCAGCTCTTCGTCGAGTGGCTCCTCTTCACCGAGGCCGGCGGCGTCGAGGAGAAGGGTGAGAACGTCCTGTTCGCTGAGCGCCGCTTCCTGCAGGGATTCCTCCCCGAGGGGGTAGGCGTCGAGCAGGGCCAGGAGCGCGACCCGCTCACCGTCGCGTTGGAGTTCGGTGGCCAGGGCATGGGCCACCACGCCGCCGAAGGACCAGCCGAGCAGGTGGTAGGGCCCGGCCGGTTGGACTGTGCGGATCTGTCTGAGATAGTCGGCGACCATCTCCTCCAGGGTGGCCGGAAGTTCTTCTGGTTCGGCCAGGCCCCGTGCCTGCAGGCCGTAGAGCGGATAGTCCGGGCCGAGATAGCGCGTCAGCCCGATATAGGGCCAGCTGATCCCGCCAGCCGGGTGGACGCAGAACAGCGGGGGGCGGCTGCCGTCGGAACGCAGGGGCAGCAGGACCYCCCGTCGGGAGGGGCGCCTTCCCGATGATCGAATGAGGTCTCGAGCAGGCCGACGGTAGCGCGTCGGTTGAGACAGTACAACCCGTGTTCAGGGTAATCGAAGATGGGCGAAGCCGCCGATGATGTCATCGCTGGTCCCGGAGCCGCTGTGGTCCGTACGCTGCGCTGGCCGGGTTCGTTCGTGACGGTGTGGTCGGCGGGCTATCGTCGGGGTGCGTGGGCGAACTGCCGGTACTTGTGGGGTCTGCCGACATCGCAGCCGTTCTGGGGGTGACGCGGCAGGCCGTCGATCATCGGCTGCGGACCGATCCCCGCGCGCCGGCTCCGGCCGCGGTGGTCAACCGCACCTCGCGCTGGGGCGGCACCCGGGTGTGGTGGCGAGCGGACATCGACCGCTGGCTCGGCGGTGGCGACCCCGACCGCTGGGCCTCCCTGCCCTGAAGCCCCGTTGCCTGCTCTGGAAGCCCCGTTGCCTGCCCTGAAGCGTGCCCGTTGCCTGCCCTGAGCCCGTTGCACCCGGCAGGGCGACCAGGGCCGCCGGGCCACAAGATGGGCGGATCGCGCGCGTCCGAACAGCCGAGCATGGAAAGCCGCCCGAAGTGGGGCCGGACTGGGATGTGTGGTTGCGTGGCCGGCCTGTCGCCGTGTCGCTGTGCCGCCGTGTCCGTGTGGCGACAGTAGCCAGCCGGTTGCTTCTCGTTGGGGAATGCTCGTGACGGAGGAAACACGCTCAGGACGCGGTCGACAGCCTCCGGGAGGACGCATGAACCACTGCGAACCCGCGAGYCGGATCCGGGCATCCACCTGCGTCGCCGGGCCGGAAGCAGGCGGACGCATGCCCGGCATCCTGCCGTCCCGTGGACGGCGGCGTCGCAGGAATCCGATCCACGCCGGCTGACCGGGCGCCGCCAGGCGGTATGACTGGTGTTCGTGGCAACACGGCGCCCGTTGTGGGGCCGCTGTTCCGGCAGCGGCCGGTGAAATGACGGCCGTACGCGGTTTTTCAGCGGGGTTCGTGGTTTTTCGGAGAGACCGGCGAAGACCGCGAGCACGGTCGGATCAATATCCTCTCATGCTGGGAGACACACGTGAGAAAGAGTGAGCTGGCACCACTGGCCCAGCCGCGGTCGGTGCTCGAGAGTTTGCGGAGATATCGACGTCCGCGACCCGATGAGCACGATCACCACACGCTTGAGAGCATTCGTGAGACGACGTACAAAGGCCACCATATTGTGGTACGGACCACCTATTCGATCGAGGTCGACGGAAACGTGATCAAAGGGCACGTTGGCGTGACCAACGACGGGCAGGTGCACTACCACGCCATTCCCAACATTGCTTTCGCGTCCGCGGTCGAGATGGCCGAGAAACTGGTCGACGCCTTCCCGGACGATTTCGGGTCGCCGGGGGAGCCCGGCGGCAGCCAGCCCGACGGCAGCCACGGGCCCGCGCACCAGCACCATGACTGAGGAGGCTCGAACATGGCCGTCGTCCGTCGCAACATCCTGCACGACGCCGCATCGCGCGATCTGTACATACGGGGCGTCCGGCTGCTGAAGGCCGAGTTCCTCGGGCCGACCACCGCCGACCTGGGGATAGGAGGCCAACAACAGCAGGTCAGTACATACGATCTTTTCGTCGCCTGGCACCACATCGCGATGAACACCTTCACGCCCCCGTCACAGGGCGACCGCAACGCCGCTCACCGGGGGCCGGTGTTCCTCCCCTGGCATCGTTTCATGCTGGTGCTGTTGGAGCTCCAGCTGCAGCGGGTGCTCGACGACGAGAACTTCGGCCTGCCCTACTGGGACTGGTCGTCGGACGGCGATCTGCCCGTGGCACAGCAGCCCGACGCGCCGTTGTGGGCCGGCGACGTCCTGGGCGGGCAGGGGGATCCCGTCACCACCGGCCCGTTCGCGTTCGACCCGTCCGACCCCGACTCCTGGCGGGTGCTGATCGACACGGACGTGCAGGGGCGGCTGCGCGGCACGAACCGCGGCCTGCGGCGCCAGTTCGCGGCCAACGCCCCGGACCTGCCGACGAACGCGGACGTCGACGCYGCGCTGGATCTCGACGCCTACGACCGGTCGCCCTGGTCGACGACCTCGAACGGATTCCGTAACCGGCTTGAGGGCTGGCGTCCGTTGAACACGGCACCGGGGCTGCACAACCGCGTGCACGTGTGGGTCGGGGGCGACATGTTGCCTTCTTCGTCACCCAACGATCCGGTCTTCTATCTCAACCACTGCAATGTCGACCGCATCTGGGCGTCCTGGCAGGTTCGTTATCCCGAAAGTGCCTACGTACCGACCGGCACGGCTTCGGCGGCGCTGACCGGGCATCGTGTCGACGATGCCATGTTCTCGCTGCTCTCGACACCGGCGACGCCTCGGCAGATGTTGGACGTCGGCGACGTATACGAATACGACGCTCTGTTCGTCACGGCCGAGCCCGCCGGTGTCGGTGCTGGCGGGCTCGGCGCCGTCCGCACAGTCTGACTGATTCGCACGACCTGGTTTGGATGATCTGTCCGACGTCCGAAAAATCCGCCGCCGGCGCACGCGAGCGCGTGAACACCATGGACACGTGAACACGCGAGCGGCCGGCGGCGGCTGTCCTCACCGCAGCGTCTTGAGCGCGTCGTTGTGGAAGGGGGCCAACGCCTCGACGCGTCCGTTCAGGATTTTCGTGGCCCATTCGGGRTCGGCCAGCAGGGCGCGGCCGACCGCGACGAGGTCGAACTCGTCCCGCTCGAGCCGTTCCAGCAGGGCGTCGATGGTGTCGACACCGGACCGGCTGTCCGGAATGAAGGCCTGCCCGAACTCGGTGTCCAGGCCGACCGAGCCGACCGTCACCGTGGCCCTGCCGGTGAGTTTCCTGACCCAGCCGGCCAGGTTGAGCGGTGAGCCGGTGAACTCCGGCAGCCAGTACCGGCGCGTTGACGCGTGAAAGACGTCCACGCCGGCGTCGACCAGCGGGGTCAGCAGGCGGTCGAGGTCCTCGGGGTGCTGCGCGAGCCTGGCGTCGTAGTTGCCGGACTTCCACTGGGACAGACGGAAGAAGACGGGGAAGCCCGGTGACACCGCGTGGCGGCAGGCCGCCACGATCTCCGCGGCGAACCTGGTCCGGGAGACGATGTCCCCGCCGTAGGCGTCGTCGCGCCGGTTGGTGGTGTCCCAGAGGAACTGGTCGATGAGGTACCCGTGGGCGCCGTGCAGCTCGATGCCGTCGAAGCCGAGGCGTTCGGCGTCCGCTGCCGCGTCGGCGAAGGCCCGTACCACGTCGTCGAGATCCGCCTGGGTCATCGCGCGGCCGGTGGGCGTCCCGTCCAGTGCCAGGCCGGACGGGCCGACCGGCGGGGCGTCGGGGACGGGTGGGGCACCCGCGGCGCGGGTCGCGCCGACGTGCCACAGCTGCGGGATGATCCGGCCGCCGGCCCGGTGCACAGCCTCCGCCACTCGGGCCCAGCCGGCGAGCTGGTCCGCGCCGTGGAACCGGGGGACCCGTTCGCTGCTGCCGGCCGAGGCGTGGTTGACGTAGGTGCCCTCGGTGATGATCAGCCCTACGTCGCTGGCCGCCCGGCGGGCGTAGTAGGCCGCGACATCGTCACCGGGCACGCCGTCCGGGGAGAACTGGCGGGTCATGGGCGCCATGACGATCCGGTTCGCCACAGTCAGATCACCGACCGTGAACGGCCGTCCCAGGGCCTGCGCCACCCGGGTCGTATCCTGCGTCGACGTCACGCACAGTCTCCTCTCGCACTCCGATGGTCCCGCTCCACGCACCCGATCCCGACTCAGGTGATCCAGGTCACGGGTATGGGTACGCCTGTGGCGCGGGCAGGTCCGATGTTTGAACGGGTTTTCGCGGCGTCCACATTCCGCGGGCGCTCAGCGGGCCCCCGCGGGACCGCCGCGCCGATCGGCTCGGACGCGTGGCAGCGCGCGATGCCCGATGGGCTGATCTTCTCGGGGCGCTAGTCGAGGCGTCGTTCGAAGGTCACGAGGACCCCGTCGACGCCCCCGGGGCCGATGCGTCCCTTGACCTCCGTCGTGGTGATCGCCTTGAGCTGCCACCCCTGTTTTGCATGCTCGTTGAGGATCTTCTCCAGCCGGTCGCCGGACATCTTGCCGCCGATCAGGCCCTCCCGCAGTTCGATGACCTTGTACTCGAATCGCTCCGCCATGAGCTCATCGTCCCCCGCGGCCAGCCGGCCCCGGCATCCCGCCTCCCGGACATCCGACAGTAGAAGCTTCCTTGACAAATTTTTCTTTCGGTTGTCATGATGAGGCCATGCTCGATGTCGCAGTGATCGAGGACCCGGCCGCCGCCGAGGTCTCGCTCGACCCGGTGCGCGCCCGTCTGCTGGCCGCGCTGGCCGAGCCCGGCTCGGCCACCACACTGGCCGCCCGCACCGGGCTGACCAGGCAGAAGGTCAACTACCATCTGCGCGCGCTGGAGCAGCACGGCCTCGTCGAGCTGGTCGAGGAACGACGCAGGGGCAACTGCACCGAACGGGTACTGCGGGCCACCGCAAGCTCCTACGTCATCTCCCCTGCCGCGCTGGCGGACGTCGCCCCGGACCCCGACCGGGCCCGGGACGAGACCTCGGCGCGCTGGATGCTCGCCCTCGCCTCCCGCCTGATCAGGGAGGTGGGCGAACTGCTCGCCGGCGCCACCGCGGCCCGCCAGCGGCTGGCGACGTTCGCCGTCGACAGCGAGATCCGCTTCGCCACCGCGGCCGACCGGGCGGCCTTCGCGGCGGAGCTGTCCGACGCCGTCACCGCGCTGGTCGCCAGATACCACGACGAGAAGGCGCCGGGCGGGCGCAGGCACCGCCTGGTGATCGCCCTGCATCCCAGCCTGAAGATCCCGAATGCGAATCCGAACCCACGCCCGAGCCCGGCCGGGCCCGGTCACACCGAGGGGAACTGACCATGTCGAACGAGCAGCCGAACCAGTCCGGGCGCAAGTTCGCGATCGAGCGCGAGACGCTGCTGCCGACCACACCCGAGGAGTACTGGGACGCGGTCACCACCGGCAACGCCGGCTGGCTGTGGCCGACGCAGGCCCCGCAGCCACAGGTGGGCGGTTCCTGGGACGGCGGCACGCTGCTGGCCTGGGAGCCGCCGCACCACCTCATCGTCCGCTCCGAGGGGCCGGACGGCTGGTTCAACCAGCTCGAACACCTCGTCGAGGCCCGCGACGGCGGGACGACCTGGGTCCGCTACGTGCACAGCGGGGTGTTCGCCGACGACTGGGACAACCAGTATGACGGTGCCTCCAGGCACACCGACTTCTACCTGCACACGCTCGGCCAGTACCTGCGCTACTTCAGCCGCCGCCCGGCGAGCTACGTGTCGGTCGACGCGCCGGCCTCCTCGATCACCCCGGACGGGTTCGACGCGCTGCGCCGTGCCCTCGGGCTCGGCGCAGCCGGGCAGGGTGACCAGGTCCGTGTCACGCTGCCCGGTCTTCGGCCGCTGGACGCTGCCGTCGACTATCTGGCCCCGCACTTCCTCGGCCTGCGCACCGAGGATGCGCTGTACCGCGTCTTCGGCCGTAACGCCTTCGGGGCGCCGGTCTCCGTCGCCGCCCACCTGTTCGCGTCCGACGCGGATCAGCAGGGCACGGAGAAGGCGCTGCAGGCATGGCTTGAGGAGGTCTACGCCTGACGGGGTCCGTGCCGGTGCCGTTTCCCGCGGTCCGGCCAGTGCCCGTCAGCGCAGGCCGGACCGCACGAAGGCGTCGACGACCTGACGCTGCATGGCCATGTAGAGGGCGAAGACGGGCAGGCAGGCAAGGCCGGACGCGGCCATCAGCGCGCCCCAGTTGTCGCCCTCCTCAGTCAGGAAACCGCGGATGCCGAGCTGTACGACGGAGTTCGCCCGTTGCAGGACCAGCGCGGGCCAGAAGTAGTCGTTCCAGGCGGAGATGAACAGCAGGATCGACAGCGACGCCAGCACCGGCCGCAGGTTCGGCACGACCACCGTCCACAGGATCGTCCACGAGCCCCGCCCGTCGATCCGGGCCGCGTCGAGCAGTTCCCGGGGGAAKGCCTGCATGTGCTGGCGAAGCATGAGCACGGCAAGCGCCGAGCACAGGTTCGGGATGATGACGCCGGCCAGGGTGTTCAACAGCCCGAGATTCGACAGTACGAGATAGTTGGAGATCATCGTCACCTGGAACGGGATGAGCCAGGTGGCGACGAACATCAGGAACAGGATGTTCCTGCCGCGGAACTCCCAGGCGGCGAAGGCGTAGGCGGCCAGCAGGCACACCATGAGCTGACCGGCGGCGGTCACGACGGCGATCACGAGGGTGTTGGCGAGCAGCGCGCTCATGTCGAGGTTGTCGAAGACGAAGCGGTAGCTTTCGAGGCTCAACGGCCAGGGCAGCAGCGACTGCCGGAAGATGTGCCCCGGCTGGCGCAGCGAGCTCGCGAACATCCAGTACACCGGAAACAGGCTGATCAGGCTCAGCAGGGCCAGCAGCAGATGGCCGGCCGCGGTTCGCCGGCGGGGTACCCGTGCGCCGCCCGTCGTCCCGCCGGCTGTTGTCCTGCCTCTTGTCGTCCCGCCGCCTGTTGTCCTGCCGGTCATTGTCCGCGTCCTTCGGTCGAGGTCAGTTGTCGGCGAAGCTGTAGTGGTCGGCCAGTTTCACCAGCGCCGCCGCCACCACGGCGAAGGCGAGGAAGAAGACGACGCCCGCGGCGGAGGCGAGTCCCGAGTCCAGGCTGCGGAAGCCGAACTCCCAGAGCAGGTAGTACACGTTTGTCGTGCTGTCCACGGGACCGCCCTGGGTCAGCACGTCGATCAGCGGGAACGTCCACTGCGCGGACAGCAGCACCGTCATGAGCAGCATGAACAGCAGCGTCGAGCGCAGCATCGGCAGCGTCACCCAGCGGGTGGTCTGCCAGCGCGAGGCGCCGTCCATCTCGGCGGCCTCGGTGTAGTCGGCGCTGATCCCGGTGAGCCCGGCCGAGATGACGAGTACGGCGAAACCGAGGATCTGCCATGCGCAGATCATGAGAATGGAGAACAGCGCGGTCGACTCCTCCCGCAGCCAGTTGAACGCGCCGAGCCCGAGAGCGTGGTTCACCAGCCCCGAGGGATCCAGCAGCCACCGCCACACCGCGGCGGCCGCGACCGGCGCGACCAGCACCGGCAGGAAGAGCAGCGCCCGGTAGACGGTGCGCGACCGGCCGCTGAGATCACGGACGACCAGCGCGACGGCGGTGGGCAGGATGATGGCGAACGGCACCAGGCCAAGGACGTACCACAGCGTGTTCATCGCGGCGTCCCGTAGCTGCGGGATGGTGAACAGCCGCTGGTAGTTCTCCAGGCCGACGTAGATCCGTGGCGAGGTCGGCAGCAGGTTCCAGCGGTAGAAGGACAGCTGGACGGCTTCGATGATCGGTTTGTAGGTCCACAGCGCCAGACTGATCATCCCTGGCAGCAGGTACAGGTACGGCGGTACGGCGGCGAGCATCCGGCGGGCCAGCGGCGGCCGGACGGCGCTGACGCGCGGGCGGGAGACGGCACCGTCGACAAGGGCCGCGCCGGCGGTGCCGGCCGGGATGGCGGTGCCGGTGGCTGCCGTGGGGACGGCGACTTCGACGAACACGGCTGGGAACGTCCTCTCCGGGTGTCCGGGACGAAAAAGCCCGCGACCGGACGAAAAACCGCCGGCCGGCCGGCGTCCGCTCCGGGCGCACGGGAGGACGGGACGCCGGGTCGCCCGTCCCGGCGACGCGCCGGGACGGGCGTGAACGGGCGCCGGATACGGGCTGCGTACGTCTCGGGCGCAGTCAGAGATCAGGCGTGGACAGAGACGATCTTTGCCATCTCCTCGATGTTCCTGTCATAGATCACTTCGGTGTCGGCGATCGGGATCGCGGTGGCGACGGCTCCCGCCGGATACACGTCGACGCGGGTGTACTCGCCGCCGGCCAGGCCGGTGAACCGGTCGGTCGGGCCGATCGTGCCTGCCCGGTAGGCGCTGGAGCCCGCCACCCAGACCGGCACCGCGCCGATGGCGCCCGCGGACGAGTGGTGCGCGTGCCCGGCCAGGACGATCTTCACGTCGCTGCCGGCCAGAACGTCGGTCAGCTTCTCCGGCTCGGCGAGCAGCAGCGCGTTCACCAGCGGGATGGGCGAGGGCACGGGCGGATGGTGCAGAGCGAGGACGGTGCCGGCCGCCGCCGGGGTGGCCAGCTCGTCCGCGAGCCAGCGCAGCTGGGCGGCGCTCAGCGCACCGCTGTGCCTGCCCGGCCGGGTGGTGTCGAGCACGATGACCCGCAGGTCGTCGATCCAGTGCACGTGGTCGTACGGCTCCGCCGTCGGTTCCGCGCCGAGCAGCCCGGCCCGGAACGGCCCGCGGGAGTCGTGGTTGCCGACGGCGTAGAGCACCGGTGCGCCCAGGCGGGCCGCCACCGGCTCGACCAGGTCGCGCAGCCGCTGGTAGGCGACCAGGTCGCCGCTGTCGGCGAGGTCGCCGGTGAGCAGCAGGGCGTCGATCGTCGTCCCGGCGGCCTCGATCTGCTCGAGGACGGTACGCAGCGTGGCGTACGAGTCGACCTTGCCGTGCAGCAGCTCGTCCTCGCGGACGATGTGGGTGTCGCTGATCTGGATCAGGGTGTGGGTGGGGGTGTACGCGGCCAGGTCCGGGGATGCGGGCACGGAAGGCCTTTCGAGCCGTGAGGCGGGTGTGTCCGCCGGGACGAGCAGGGCTTCGACCAGGCGGTCCAGCGCGTGCCCGGTCGCCCCGTGCGCGAGCAGGTACGCGCGGGTGCCGCCGTGGCTGGCGTGGATGCGGGCCAACGAGCGCAGGATGAGCTCCGGCGGGCTGTCGAGCAGGGCGGGTGGCAGCGGCGTGCCTTCGGCCGAGAGCCAGCTGGACATCCGCTGGACGGTGGCGGCGGCCTCGTCACGCAGGAAGTACGACGTCAGCGCGAAATCCTGCGCGATCACCTCCGCCGGCACCCCGACCAGGTCGAGGACCAGGGCGATGACCAGGCCGGTGCGGTCCTTGCCGGCGCTGCAGTGCACGATCGCCGGCAGCGCGTCCGGGGCGGCCAATGCCAGCACGGCCGCGGTGAGGCGGGCACCCAGGTGGTCGACGATGTGATCGTAGATGCTCCCCAGGTCGCCGGAGGCACTCGCGGCGCGGATGGCCTCCGTCGCGGTGAAGGAGCCCACGGACGCGGATCCACCGGCCACGTCGTCGGCAGTCCGCTGCCGGGTCACCGGCAGCGTGTAGACGGGAATCCGCCGGTGCTCCACGGCGAGCCGGCCGAGCTGGTCCGGGGCGCGTGTCACCTCGGCGTCCTCGCGGAGGTCGACGACGGTGCGCAGGCCGATCTGGGCGAGGACGGCCCGGCCGCGACCGTCGAGCCCGTGCAGGGAGCCCGAGCGCAGCAGCGTCCGCCAGCGCACCGTACGACCGTCCGCGGTCGGATACCCGCCGACGTCCCGGAGGTTGATCGGGCCCGAAGGGAGCGGGACGCGCCGTGGTTCCACCGCCGCGGCAACAGTCGAGGCAATGGTCGCGGCGACGGGCCCGGCAGTGGGCCCGGCGGGCCGCCCTGTCGTGTCGGTCAGGTCGGCACCGTTGGTCGGCGGGGTCTGCCCGGTCACCGGGTCACCGCGCCGGCATGAGGGTGGCGGCCTGCTTCTGCGCGTCGGCCAGGGTGGACGCGGGGTCCTTGCCGCTGAAGACGGCGCCTTCCACCGCGGTCATCATCGCGTCCCCGATCTGGAGGTAGTTGTCACCCGGGAAGGACTCCCAGGGCTGGAGCCGGGTGAGCTGGTCGAGGTTCGGCCTGATGAGCGGGTTGGCCTTCGCCCATCCCTGCAGGCCGTTCGGGTCGTCCACGAGCCCGGTCCGCAGCGGCAGATAGCCGATCCTGGAGGAGATCTGGGTGTAGGCGTGGTCGCTGGTGAGGAATTTGATCAGCTCCCACGCGGCGCGCTGCTTGGCCGGGTCCCTGCTGAAGACGGCCAGCCCCGATCCCGAATTGGTGGGGACGACGGGCTTCGATCCGAACGAGGGCTCGCTGGTGGCGTCGAGTTCCCAGCCGTTCGCTTTGGCGCCGGTCATGAACTGTCCCTGCAGGGCGCTGGTCTCGAGAATCATCCCGAGCTGGCCGCTGCTGAACGCCTTGAACGCCTGCTGCTGGTCGAGGTTCGGCATCACGCCGCTGCGCACCAGGTCGGCGGCCATCGACACCGCTTCGACGGCGGGCGCGTCGGCGAAGGACAGCCTGCTGCCGTCGGCGGAGAGCACCCGGCCGCCGGCCGAGCGGACGAGGCTCTGGAAACACCAGTCGCCGGCCGCCTTCGTCAGGCAGTCCACGACGATCCCGTCCGTGCCGGTCCTCTCCCTGATCGCGAGAGCGGCCGTCCTCACCTCCGCCCAGGTCTTCGGCGGGTTGGCCGGGTCCAGGCCGGCCCTGGCGAACAGCGTCCTGTTGAACCAGAGGATCGGGGTGGAGAAGACGTAGGGGACGGCGTAGGTCCTACCGTCGACGTCGCCGAGCGTGCGCGCGGTCGGGGCGAACGGATGGTCGCCGCCGAAGTTCGCCTGGACGGCATCCCGTCCGACCAGGGTGTCGAACGRCTGGGCGCCCAGGCTGCCGGCGGCGAACCGCAGCGCGTTGAAGGTGATCTGGGCGACGTCCGGCGGGTTGCCGGCCAGGATCTGGTTCTTGACGCTGCTGACGTAGTCGGTGCTGGTGCCGGTCACCCCCTGCGGCGGCTGGCCCTTCACCGTGATGTTCGGGTGCGCGGTGTGGAAGTCGGCGAGCAGGCCCTCGATCACCGGCTTCCACGTCCCGGTGCTCGTGAGGTTGTAGCTCTCGAAGACGATCGAGACCTTCTGGTCCGGGGAGAGTTCGGGAATCGTGCCGGATGTGCCGGCGGCCGTACCCGCGGGTGCGGACGAGGACGTCGCGCACGCGGTGGCCAGCGCCGCGACCAGTGTGAGGCCGGCTGTGGCACGCAGTGTGGCACGCAGCGTGACGCGCAGCGGGCGTGATCGAGGTAGGCGTGATCGAGCCACGGGCATGCTCCTTGGAGATCGTGGCGGGAGGTGGCCCGGGTCGCGGCGACCCGGGTGACTCAGACCGTCGCTGAGGTGGCCGTGCGCGCGGTCGTGTCCGAGGCCGCTTTCGAGGCCGTTGTCGAGGCCGCTTCCGTCGGTGCCGTGCTGGCGGGGGAGGGCGTCGGGATCACGGGTGTGGGATCGGCGGGCGTGGGAGCGGCGGAGAGCACCTGGTCCCGGGCGGCTGATGGCCGCCACTCGAGGCGGCGTCCGCTGGCCCGGTCGAACAGGTGCACACGCGAGACGTTGACGGTGAGGTGGGCATGCTCACCGACGGTGAGACCGAGCGGACGCGGACCGCGTAGCGCGACGGCCTGTCCGCCCACGTCGCACCAGGCGACCTCCTCGCTGCCGAGGTTCTCGACCGTGGTGACCACGCCGTGGATGCCGGGGGCCGGTCCGGCGGCCGAGGTCCGCGCGCCCGCCCCGGCGGGGGAGGCGGTGCCGACCGGTGCGCCGGCCCCGGCCGCGGTGAGCTGGAACGCGTTCTCGGGCCGCAGCCCCACGATGACGTCGCGGGGCTCGCTGGCGCCCGGCCACAGGGGGATGCGCAGTCCCTCCGCGACGGCCGTCAGCGTGCCACCGTGGTTTTCGATCCGGGCCGGGAGCAGGTTCATCGGCGGGGCACCGAGGAAGCCGGCGACGAACACCGAGGCCGGCGAGTCGTACACCTCGGTCGGGGTGCCGGCCTGTTCGACACGCCCACCGTTGAGCAGGACCACGCGGGTCGCCATGGACATGGCTTCCACCTGGTCGTGGGTGACGTAGACGAAGGTGCGTCGCAGCGTGCGGTGCAGCGCGGTGAGCTCGGTACGGGTCGCCGTGCGCAGCTTCGCGTCGAGGTTCGACAGCGGTTCGTCCATGAGGAAGGCCGCCGGGTCACGCACCAGCGCGCGGCCGAGTGCCACCCGCTGGCGTTGCCCGCCGGAGAGCTCTCTGGGGCGCCGTCCGAGCAGCTCGCCGAGTTCGAGCTGGTCGGCGACATCTCGGACCTGCCGGGCGATCTCCGCTCTGGGTCGTCGCGCGGCTCGCAGCGGAAAGCCGATGTTGCGCTCGACCGTGAGGTGCGGGTACAGCGCGTAACTCTGGAAGACCATCGCCAGGTCACGCTGGCGGGCGGGGAGATGGGTGATGTCGCGGTCGCCGAGCATGATGCGCCCCCCGCTCGGCTCCAGCAGGCCGGCGATCATGCGGAGCAGCGTGGTCTTCCCGCAGCCGCTCGGTCCCAGCAGGACGAGGAAGTCGCCGTCCGCTATGTCGAGGGAGACGTCATCCACCGCGCGGACGCCCCCGAAGTACCTCGTGAGGCCCTCGATCCGGATCTCTGCCACCAGCCGCTCCATGTACGTTCGTTCCAGAAGATCAAGTTATCCCGGTTCGTCGTTACATGGCAGGGTCGGCGGCGCAGATGAATGGCCCTCGACGGGCTGGAAACGGATAGCGGTCACTTATCGTAATAAATCTTCGGGCTGTCTCATGCCGCCGCGGCCTTGTCCCTGGTGGGACGGTGGTACGAGGAGGCCGATTGATCACTCTGAGTCAGGATGGCTCTGGGCTCTCCGGCTCCGCGCGTACCCCGAAGATGTTGGCGGTGATCGTCCCAGTGCGCTGTGGGTTGTTCTCCCGGCGCAGGCTTACCGCGAGCTGCAGGGCGTTGAGCAGCAGCAGCGAGGCCAGCCGGCTTGCGATCATGTCGCTGCCGATGGGCCAGTCGGGGGTCCCCACGACGAGGATGATGTCGGCGATGTCGGCCAGCGGGCCGGCCGTGTAGCTGGTGATCCCGATGACGGGGGCTCCCGCGGTGTGCGCCGCCTCGGCGGCCCGCAGCGTGGGCTCGTTCGCCCCGCTGCTCGTGACGACCAGACAGACGTCCGAGGCGGCCAGCAGCCGGGCGGAGATCTCCTGGACGAGCGAGTCGCTCGGCGCCTCCGCCGGGCGGCCGATGCTGAGGAACCGCAGGGCCGCGTCCTGGGCGATCGGTGCCGACCCGCCGTTACCGACGACGAGCAGCCGACCGGYCTGGTCCAGCAGGTCCACGGCGGGTGCGAGGCTGGCGCGGTCCAGCGGGCCCAGCGCGTCGCCGAGCACCTTGGCCGCCGCGCCGAAGACGGTGTCCACCAGGCGCTCGACGGGATTGGCACCGCCCGCCCAGCCGACCTCGCCGCGCAGCGCCACGGCGCCGCTCTCCCGGGCGAGCTCGACGCGAAAATGCTGGAAACCGCGGAAACCGAGATGCTGGCAGGCGCGCACCACGGTGGCGGTGGACGTCCCCGCGGCGTCAGCGAGCTGGGCGACCGACCACTCGACCACCTTCCCCGGCTGGGCCAGGCACACCTCGACCACCCGTTGCTCGCTCGGGACAAGGCTCGGCAGCGCCGCTCGGATGGCGGCGAAGAGCCCGCCTGGGCGAGAGCCGGACCGTCCGGGGGAGGGGATCACCATGAGATGGTTCATACACGCCGAAGCTGACGGCGGGGTGTGGCCGTACCGCGGCCCCGTGTGGTGAGGCGGCGATCCGGGATGCGCTCTCGGCGAGGACGTCGCCCCGGTGAGAACGCGGGACCGGGCCGAGCGCTCATCTGGTCCTGATCACGACGGATTTCATGATTTTGTCAGCGAAGGTCTGCCTTTTGGCGTCCCAGAGCGGCCACAGGAAGCCCACGTAGAACGGCAGGGCGTCCAGGAAGTGGCACAGCCGGCGGACGAACGCCCGGCCGAAGCCGAGCGGCCGGCTGTCGAGTTCGCGGACCAGCCTGATACGCGCGATGCGTTTGCCTGGCGTCTGACCGGTGACGCCCTCGAGACAGCACATGATGATCATAGACGCGAAAAAGATGAGACCGCTGATTCCGTCGGCCGAGGAGGAAGGCGCAGCGGCGGCCGGGACCGCGGAGACACCCCAGACGATCAGCAGATCGATGAGAGTGCCCCCGACCCGGGCGCCCCAACCGGCGTAGTACGACCGTACGGGGGCGCCGTACGGGGCTGGTGGCTGAGGGCCGTAGCCGTAGGGGTTCCCGTAACCAGGTGGCTGTGGATATCCGCCGCCGGGCTGTTGCCCCCGTGGCCCGCTGCCGCCCGGGCCACCGGGGGCCACCGGCGGGTACGAGCCAGGCGGAGCCGCGTACGGGGCCGGCGGGGAGTACGGGGTCGGCGGGGGCCCGTACGCGGCCGGTGGAGGCGGCGGGACACGCTGCGCGCCGCCGCCGAGCGGAGGCGGATATCCCGGAAACGACATCTCGGCTCCGCGGCCGGGAGGGCCGGGCGGGAGGAAGGGCGGGGCGGGCGGCTGGCCGATGTTGGCGGTCGGCGCGACGCCCGGGCGGGCCTGGCCGCTCGGGAACGGCGGCCGCGCGGAGGCCGGCTGCTGGACGACAGCCTGCAGGTCGTCGTCGAGGCGGAGGGCGATGCCGGCGCGGGCGGTCCAGCCCGGGCCGTACACGGCGGCCGCGCGGGCCAGCTCCAGGGCGAAGGCGTGGGCGGACGGCTGGCGGTCGGCCGGATCCTTGGCCAGCGCCCGCATGATCACCGCGGCCACCGGCGCGGGCACACCGGCCGGCGGTGCGGGAACGGTGTAGATGTGCTGCTGGGCGAGCACGGTCGGCGGCAGGGTGGGGTCGAACGGCGGCGCGCCGCTGAGCAGCTCGTAGAGCATCACCCCCAGGGCGTACAGGTCGGTGGCCGGGCCCAGCCGTCTGGCGAGGAGCTGCTCGGGGGCCATGTACCGGGGGGTGCCGACGATCGCGCTGGCGGTGGTCGCGGACCCTTCCACCAGCTTCGCGATACCGAAGTCGGTGACCTTGAGCAGCCCGGCCGCGTCGAACAGGATGTTGTCGGGTTTGATGTCGCGGTGCAGGACGCCCCGCTGGTGCGCGCTGCCCAGCGCCGCGGCCACCGCCAGCCCGACCGCGCAGGCGGCCTCGGGCGGTATGCCGGCCCGGCGGCGGGTCAGGGTGCCGCCGCTGAGCAGCTCCATGACGATCAGATGGAGGTCGCCGGCGGGGATGGAGTCGTAGACCCGCACCACGTGCGGATGGTCGAGGGCGGCGAGCAGCCGCGCCTCGGCCCGGCTGCTCGCCGCGGTCTCGTCGGTGCCCGCGGGCAGAATCTTGATGGCCACCGGACGGTCCAGCTCGCGGTGCCGGCCCTTCACCACCAGCCCGAAAGCTCCCCGGYCGAGGACCTCGCCGAGTTCGTAGGCGGGCAGCRCCGCAGCGATCTGCGCCTCGTTGATAATCACGATGTGGGAGCTGTCATGTGTCGACCACGGCGTCCACCGTTCATCATGCCGAATCCCCCGATATCCCTGTACGACGCGTGATCCTAGCGCCGTCCGCCACATCCGCCCGGCCCACCCGACGCAGCGCATGCCCGTCGGGTGTTTCGGGTGCGCGGGCTGCGGCGTGGCTGGCGGTCTCCGACACGCGGCGGGTGGGGCTAGYCTTCGATCACATGGACGTCCCGCCGCTCTCTACCGGGCCGGCCCCGCGACCGTCCTGCTACCCCCGATGATGCAGGCCCGCTCCACCGCATCCTGAGCGAGATCCTGACCAGGAGCCGGTCTCTCTCCGTGCCACCCGACTGGGTGTGGACGTGGCCTCGCGCTATCCGTGATGGAGCAACCGGCGTACGACGACGGCAACCTGATCGATGTCGGTAGGTGCCAGCGTGCCGAGACGCCGGCTGACGCGACGGGACGAGATGGTCCTGGGCTGTTCGCACATCACCCAGGACGGACGGAGCCGGTGGGTCGGAGCACGGGTCACGGGCACGTGGTGGGCAAGCGCGCGGTACGAGAGCTCGGCGAGGAGACGGAGGTGATGATCGACAAGCCGATTTTTTCGATCATGGATTGGGCTGTGCGGTGAGGGTGCCGAGCGTTCCGCTGGTCTCGGGTACGTCGGCTGCGGCGTACGTTGCCGGCCATGCCCACAGGGAGCCGGTCCGGGTCTGGGAAGCAGCGGCGGCGCCGGAGACCCTCACCGCCGCCGGTGCCGGGCGGCGGGCACGACGAGGCCACTGGTTCCCGCCGGCCCCGCATGCCGCACGTCATCGCTGCCGTGGCGGGCCTTCTGCTGACGGCGCTCGTGGCCGCGGTCGCAGGCCGGCACGGCACCCCGTTCCCGCTGGATGCCGACGTCCACCGCTGGGCGCTCGACCACCGCAGCCCCGCGGTGACGGACGCCGCGATCGTGATCACTGCTACCGGGAGCGGCGTCTGTGCCTACGCCCTGGCCGCGGTTGCGGGTGCCCTCGCGGTACCCGGGCGAAGGTGGTGGCGCGGTGCGGTGGTCGGGATCGCGGCCCTGGCCGTGGGGCAGCTGCTCCGGGCCTCGCTGGCCATCGCCGTGGACCGCGCACGCCCACCCGCGTCGGACTGGGCCTGGCACGCGTCCGGCCCCGCGCTGCCGTCGGGGCACACCAGCACCTCTGCCCTCGTCGCCGTCGGCCTCGCCGTAGCCCTCACCTACCGTAGTCGACGGCGTTTCACCCGGGTCGTGGCCGCCGCGGTACCCGCGACGTGGGCGCTTGCCGTCGCGACCAGCCGGGTCTACCTCGGGATGCACTGGCTCACCGACGTCGTCGCCGGATGGCTCCTGGTCACCGTCCTTGCCTGCACGGCCCTGCCCCCGCTCGGCGCGCTCCGCACCGAGACGGGCCCCGATGGCCGCGGCGGTCAGGAGAAGACCACCGTGGAGTTACCCTGACGCAGGACCCTGTCCTCGCAGTGCCAGAGCACCGCCCGGCTCAGTACCAACCGCTCGACATCGGCGCCGCGCCGCTTGAGAGCCGCGATGTTGTCACTGTGCCGGACCCGCACGACGTCCTGCTCGATGATCGGGCCTTCGTCGAGATCCTCGGTCGCGTAGTGCGCGGTCGCGCCGATGAGCTTCACGCCACGTTCCTTGGCCCGTTCGTAGGGGCCCGCGCCGGCGAACGGGGGAAGGAAGGAATGGTGGATGTTGATGACGGGACAGCCGACGCTGGCGAGGAAGTCGGCCGAGAGGATCTGCATGTAGCGGGCGAGCACGACGAGGTCGAAGTTGCCCTGCAGCAGTTGCAGCTGCCTGGCCTCGGCTTCCGGCTTCGTGTCGCGGGTCACCGGCATGTGGACGAACGGCACGCCGAACGTCCGGACCTCGCTCGCGAGGTCGGCGTGGTTGGAGATGACCAGACCGATGTCGACCGGCAGCTCACCTCGCCGGGCACGCCAGAGCAGGTCCAGCAGGCAGTGGTCGTACTTCGACACCATGATCGCTACGCGCTTCGGGGTGGACGCGTCGCGGAGGGACCACTCGGTCACCTCGAACTTCTCGACCAGCGCTTTCGTGAAGTTCTTGGTCATGTCGTCGAGGTGGGCCTGCAGGCCGGGCCGGTGGAAGGTCATCCGCAGAAAGAACTGGCCGTCCACCGGGTCGGTCGTCGCCTGGTCCGACTCGACGATGTTCGCCCCGTGATCGGTGAGGAACTGGGACACCGCGGCGACGATGCCGGGGCGGTCCGCGCACTGGACCGTGAGCCGACCGAGATCCGATCGGACCGGATCAGCGCCCTGGCGCGGCCGTACCGGTGACGGCTGTCGGCGCTTTTCCGCGTCGATCAGGGTCCTGTCCGACACAAGGTCCTCCCGAAAAGATCGCTGGGTGAGGCGGCCGGCGGTCTTCCCGGATGAAGCTGTCGCGGGCCATGGGCTCATGCTAGGGACACGACCTCGTCGGCACGGCGGCGCGGACGACCTCGTCGACGCGCGCGACGCTCCACTCAACCTGGGAAAAAGCCGGCTGTCGGGCGGAGGATCGGCATGTCGCATGCGGTGGTGACCGGTCGGAGAACGTCACACGGTTTCGCGTGGGAGAACGGCATACGGACAAAGGCATCCTGATGGATGATCGCTGTCGGTATCTTCCTCGTCCGCCTGGGAAATACGGGTGATCACGGGGTGGGCGTTCTCACGGGAGCCGAGATGAGCGATGGGCGTACGTGCCGCGTGCTTCCGGACGGTGGCCCTCCCTCTGAYGAGACCGTGGAGTGGACCGCACGCGTTGAGCGGATCGCTCCGCTGCTTGTCCGGCACCGGGACCAGGCTGAGCGGGAGCGGGCGACACCGGTCGCGGTCATTGACGCGCTGCGCGAGGAGAACATCCATCGAATGTGGGTCGCACGCGACTTCGGTGGTGGGCAGGTCAGCGTACGGACCGGTTCGGCCGTCCTGCAGGCGCTCGCCCGCGTCGACGCGTCCGTCGCCTGGCAGATGGGGGTTCAGGGCGCCATCGGCAGAATGTCGGACTATCTGCCGGAGCCGGTGGCGCACCGGCTCTTCAGGGAAAGCACGGGGCTGGTGGTCGGCGGGATCAATCCGACCGGCCGGGCCGAACCCGTGTCCGGTGGATATCGGCTGAACGGTACGTGGGCGTTCGCGAGCGGCGCGGTGCACGCCGACTGGCTGGTGTGCGCCGCGACTCTCCCGCGGGACGATGTTCTCCCGCGCGACGATGTTCTCCCGCGCGACGATGTTCTCCCGCGCGACGACGTTCTCCCGCGGGACGACGTTCTCCCGCGGGACGGTGCGCCGCTTCCCGGGGGGCCGCGGACGCTCATGGCCTTCGTGCCGAAGGGCGCCGCCCGGTTTGTCGATGACTGGTTCGTCGGAGGGCTGCGCGGTACAGGAAGCGCGACGTTCCGCGTCGACGGTCTGGTCGTCCCCGACGGGCACACGGTCGACGGTTCGCTGCTGCGCGGTGCCCCCGCCGACCGTCCCTCGCGGGCCTATGGCATCGCCTACTACGACTTCGCTCCGTTCACGACGGCGTCGACGGCGCTGGGAATCGCCCAGGACGCCCTTACCGCCTTCCGGTCGCTGGCCCGGGAGAAGACTCCCGCCAGGGCGACGAGCCCGCTGGCCGCGAGCCACACCGTGCAGGCGGGGCTGGCCCGCGCGGAGGCCCTGGTGCGGGCGAGCGCTCTGTTGCTTGCCGATGCCGCCGATCGTGTGACGGCATGCGGTGGGTACGGCGGGGAGGATCTCAGCGCCCTGATCCGCCTGGCGGCCGCGGCCGTGGGCGAGAACACCGTGTCCGCCGTGGACGTGCTCTACGACCTGGCCGGAACGAGTTCCCTGTACACCGCCAGCCGGCTGGACCGCTGCTTCCGCGATATCAACGCGGCGGTCAAACACATCACTCTCGCGCGGACGAATTTCGAGATGGTCGGGCAGTACCTTCTGGGCGGATCGCTTCTGATGCGACGGTGACCCGGCAGCGGGAAACCGATATCGGCGCCGGGCGGCAACCCACCCTTCCCGCGATCGGTTGGGCTGCCGCTCCGGATGGCGGGGCGGCTCCTGGTCGCCGGAGGGCTCCGCCGACGCCGCCTTCCCGGCGGAAAAAGTGTCGGTGCCGGCCCGTACGATGCCCCGCACCGACACCGACGGAAGGAACAGAGAGAACTGTCATGACCCGGACTGGTACGACCGTGACCGGTGAGCGCGCCGACCTGCTGGAGACGCTGGCCAAGCACCGGTATTTCCTGCGCCACACCGCCCGCGACCTCACCGACGGGCAGGCCGCGCAGCGCACCACCGTCAGTGAGCTGACCCTGGGCGGTCTGATCAAGCACGTCACGTTCACCGAGCGGGACTGGGCCACCTTCATCACCGAGGGCCCGGCCGTGATGGAGCAGTCACCCGAGAGGTGGCGTGCCTGGTCCGACGCGTTCCGCGTGCTGCCCGGGGAGACGCTGGCCGGGCTGCTCGACGAGTACGAGCAGGTCGCGCGCCGGACGGACGAGCTCGTGGCGGCGCTGCCCGATCTCGACGTCTCCCAGCCGCTGCCCGAGGCTCCCTGGTTCGAGCCGGGCGTGCGCTGGTCGGCCCGCCGGGTGCTGCTGCACCTGATCGCGGAGACCGCTCAGCACGCCGGTCACGCCGACATCATCCGCGAGTCCCTGGACGGCGCCAAGTCGATGGGATGATGCCATGTCGACAGCGGGTGGTCGGTGAGGCGGTGCTCCGGCTCCCACGGATCGGCGGCCGGTCCGGGCGGAGCATGCCGAACGAGTCCTGTCTCGTCGCCGTAGGTGAGTATTCGTTGCCGGGAGCGGCCGGGCGGGTGCCGTCCGCCCGCCGCTCGCTCGCGACACGCATCCGGGTTGTACGTATCTGTACATATAGTATTTTTCTGCATATATAAATATATTTATGTGTACAAATTAACGTTTTGTCGTATGAAGACGCTTCACCGTCGGACGTTCCTCGTCGGGGGCATCGCAGCGGCCGGGGGACTCGCCCTGCCCGTACGGGCGCTCTCCTCGGTCCCGGCCGCGCAGGCGGCGGCCAGCACCACCCCGTACCCGTTCACCCTCGGCGTGGCCTCCGGTGAGCCGGCGCCGGACAGCGTCGTGCTCTGGACCCGGCTGGCCCCGTCCCCGCTGAACGCGGACGGGCACGGCGGCATGGCGAACACGGACGTCGTGGTCGACTGGCAGGTGTCCACGAGCCCCGCGTTCGCTCCGCTCGTCGCGTCCGGCTCGGTCACCGCGGGCTACGCGCAGGCGCACTCGGTGYACGTCGTCGCCGGCGGGCTCGCGCCCGACGCCGAGTACTACTACCGGTTCCGCGCGCAGAGGCACATCTCGGCGGTGGGCCGCACCCGGACCGCCCCGGTGTTCACCGCCGTGGGGCGGGACCTGACGATGGCGTTCGCGTCGTGCGCGCACTACGAGTCCGGCTACTACACGGCGTACCGGCGGATGGCGGACGACCGCCCGGACCTGATCCTGCACCTCGGCGACTACATCTACGAGGACGCCACCACGACCGGGTCGATCCGGGAGCACCTGGGCAGCGAGATCGTCTCGCTGGCCGACTACCGCCGCCGCTACGCGCAGTACAAGTCCGACCCCGACCTGCAGGCAGCGCACGCGGTCGCGCCGTGGCTGGTGGTGCCGGACGACCACGAGGTGGAGAACAACTACGCCAACATGGTCCGGGCCGACAACAGCCCGGCGCTGACGGCCGCCGAGTGGACGGCCCGGCGGACAGCGGCCTACCAGGCCTACTACGAGAACATGCCGCTGCGCCCGTCGGCGGCGCCGGCCGGGAACAGCATCCCGCTGTACCGGCGGGTGCGCTGGGGCACGCTGGCCACGTTCCACATGCTCGACACCCGGCAGTTCCGCGACGACCAGGCGTGCGGCGACGGCTGGAAGGTGTGCGCGGACGCCGACCTGGCCAGCCGTTCACTGCCCGGCACCGCCCAGGAGGCCTGGCTGCTCGACGGCTTCGCCCAACACCTCGGCACCTGGGACATCATCGGCCAGCAGGTCTTCTTCGCGCGGCGGTTCGACGCGTCGGGCGCGGGGAGCATGGACGCCTGGGACGGCTACCGCGCGTCCCGGGCCCGTATCCAGCAGGRCTGGGTCGACCGGGCGGTACGCAACCCGGTGGTGCTCACCGGAGACGTGCACGCGTCGTGGGCCAGCAACCTCAAGGCCGACTACGCCAACACCTCGTCACCGACGATCGGTACCGAACTGGTCGGCACCTCGATCTCCTCCGGCGGCAACGGGTCCGCCACGACGACCATCCCCAACGGCGCGACCAACCCGCACATCAGGTTCTACTCCGACCGCCGCGGATACGTCCGCACCACCATCACCCCCGCCCACATCGCCGCCGACTTCCGCGGGGTGGCGACGGTGACCGAGCACGGGGCGGCCGCGACCACCGTGCGTTCGTTCGTCATCCAGGACGGCCAGCCCGGGCTCGTCGACGCGTGAGGGGATCCGAAATGCGTGGTGTGCATGGTTTCGTCCTGTCGAGATTCATCCTGCCGGAGTCCTTTTTGTGGAGCATGCCGAGGATTCTCCTGTCGAGGATCGCGGTCGTCTCGTCGCTGTCGGCACTGGTCGTCATCGCGACCTTCGTCGCGCCGGGCGGGTTCGCCGTGGCTGCGGGGCCGTCGACCTGGCTGACCGCGAACAGCGTGGCCACCGGGGACCAGGACGCCCCGGCCGTGGCCACGAACCGCATCGGCGACGTGGCCGTCGTCTGGGAGGACGACCGGGACACCACCAGCCCCGGCGACAACACACACAGCGAGATCTACCTGCGCCTGTTCCGCAACGGGGTGTCGAGCTATGAGATCAGGCTGTCCGCGGGCGGCACGTCCGGCGTGAGCTGGAAGCACGTCACCCCGGACGTGGGGCTGGACGACCGCGGCAACGCGGTCGTGGTGTGGGCCGACGACCCCGACGGCAACGGCTTCTACAACATCCCCTACCGGGTCGTCTCCCCGGCCGGCACGGTCATCGGCTCCGGCTACGCCAACGGTAGTTCGACCGGCCAGCAGGTGGTCCCGAAGGTGTCCGTCGATCCCGACGGCGCGCCGGGCAGCACCACGGCGGTGGCCTTCACCGTGGTGTGGGAGGACATCCAGGGCACGGCCGCGGCGACGGTGAAGGCCGCCGGATTCACCGGTACGACCACCAAGGCGTACGAGGTGACGGTGAACGCCACCGGCGGATCGCACCACAGCCCGGACGTCGCGGTGTCCGCCGCCGGGGAGGCGACCGTGGTGTGGGACGAGGACACCGACGCCAACGGCTACTTCAACATCGGGCTGACCCGGCTGGCCAGGGCGAACGGGGCGGTGGTCCTTTCSCGGCGCTCGGCCAACACCCTCGGCGGTGGGCAGCAGCGGCACGCCGCCGTCGCCGCGAACGCCAACGGTGACCTCGTCGTCGTGTGGGAGTCCGACCACACCGGCACACCCGGGGTCTGGGCCCGCTCGTTCGGCGCGGACGGGACCGGCCGGGACGCCGAGGTGCAGGTGTCGACCGGGACGGGCGCGGGCTCTCCCGCCGCCGGCATCGACGACCAGGGCAACGCCGTGGTCGGCTGGTCGGTGGGCGGCGGCGACCCGGCGGTCTGGGCCGGTGGCCTCAACCCGGACGGCACCACCGCCGGTCGGCTGCCGGCACAGTCGCTCAGCCAGGCGACCGCCGGCCGCCAGGAGCAGATGGCGGTGGCCGTGTCGCCGTGGGGCCAGCTGGCCCTCGCGTACACCGACGACAACGACGGCAACTCGTTCGACCAGGTGATCCTCGGCCTCGGCGCCAGCAACTCCGACTGGTAGCGGGCCCGACTGGTAGCGGGCGGCCCCGGCCGGCTCCCACCCCCCGGTCTGTCGCGGGCAGGCCGGAGCGGGCCGGGCAGCGTCCGCGGAGACGGGACAACGGGACAGGCGAAGAGCGGATCAGGTGTGGGGTCTGCCGCTCGTCGGCCCGTGCGAGAGTGGACGGATGTGGGTGGGAGTGCTCGGTGCCCTCGAGGTGCGAGGTGACGACGATCGGGAGATCGACATCCCGGGCTCCCGGCGGCGCGCCCTGCTGGTCCGCCTGGCGCTGGACGCAGGCCGTCCGGTCAGCGTCGCCGCACTCGTGGCCGCCGTGTGGGCGGACGAGCAGCCGGTCGGGGAGGCCAACGCCTTACAGACCCTCGTGTCACGGCTGCGTCGCTCGCTCGGTGACGGGGCGCTGGTCGCCAGGTCGGCGGGCGGTTACCGCCTTGCCGTCGACGCGGACGACGTCGACGCGTCCCGCTTCGAGCGGCTGGCCGCCGCCGGGGCGGCCGCGCTGCGGGCCGGTGACCCGCAGGGTGCGTCCACCCAGCTGAGCGCCGCTCTCGCGCTGTGGCGCGGGCCCACGCTCGCCGAGGCCGACGTCTCGCCGGCGGTCGCGGCCCACGCGGCCCGGCTGCGCGAGGTGTACCTGAAAGCCGTGCTCGACCGGGCGGAGGCCAACCTTGCCGCGGGCCGGGAGCTGGAGGTCGTCGCCGCGCTCGAGGCGCTGGCAGCCGAACATCCGCTGCACGAACGGCTGGCGGGCCAGCTGATGACCGCGCTGACGGCCACCGGCCGGCAGGCCGACGCGTTACGCACCTACGAGCAGCTGCGGGCCCGGCTGGCCGATGAGCTCGGCGTCGACCCGTCCGCCGAGCTGCAGGCGGTTCGGCTGGCCGTCCTGCGTGGTGGGCCGGCGGACTCCCCGGGGCACTGGCCGGCGCGGCGCGCGGCCCCGCAGGCTCGCACCAACCTGCGGGCCCCGTTGACGACCTTCGTCGGCCGTGACACCGAGATGGCGGGTATCGCCAAGTCGCTTGCGGGCAACCGGCTGGTCACGCTGGTCGGCCCCGGTGGCGCCGGCAAGACACGGCTGGCGGGCGAGGCGATGGCCCGCGTCGTCGACAGCGTGCCGGACGGTGTGTGGTTCGTTGAGCTGGCGTCGGTTACCGACCCGGCGGACCTGCCCCAGACCGTCCTGGGCGTCCTCGGCCTGCGGGAGGCCCAGATACTGGACCGGCCCACGAAGCGCACCACCCGCGACGCCGTCAGCCGGCTGCTCGAGGGGCTCGCGAACAGGCAGGCCGTCGTCGTCCTGGACAACTGTGAGCATCTGCTCGACGCCGTGGCGCGGCTGGCCGACCTGCTGCTCGCGCGGTGCCCCCGGCTGCGCGTTCTCACCACCAGCCGCGAACCGCTGGGCATCTTCGGCGAGGTGCTGCTCGTCGTGCCTCCGCTGGCCCAGCCCGCCCCGGACGCGCCCGCCGCCGATGTGCTCGGATTCCCCGCGGCACGCCTGTTCGCCGACCGGGCGGCCGCGGTCCGGCCCGGCTTCGTCGTCGACGAGGTCTCCGCCCCCGCGGTCATCGAGATCGTGCGCCGGCTGGACGGGCTGCCACTGGCGATCGAACTGGCTGCGGCACGGCTGCGCACGCTCCCGCTCGCCGAGATCGCCGGACGGCTGTCCGACCGGTTCCGGCTGCTCACCGGCGGCAGTCGCACCGCCCTGCCCCGGCACCGCACCCTGCGGGCGGTGGTCGAATGGAGCTGGGACCTGCTGACCGAGCCCGAACGGCTGCTCGCGGAACGCCTCGCGGTGTTCCCGTCGGGTACCACGACGCGCAGCGCGGCCGCCGTCTGCTCCGGCGGGGCTGTCCGCGCGGACGACGTCGGCGACCTGGTGGCCGCACTGATCGACAAGTCGCTGCTCCAGCCGGCCGTGGGCGGCACCCGGCAGCGGATGCTGGAGACGATCCGCGAGTACGGCCTGGAGCGGCTGGCCGAACGCGGCGAGCTGGCGTGGCTGCGCGAACGGCATGCCACGTACTTCGAGGAGCTGGTGCGTACGGCGCAGCCGCACCTGACCCGGGCCGACCAGCTCGAGTGGTTGGAGGCGCTCAAGGCCGAGCGTGACAACATCCTCGGCGCGCTGCGGCTGCGCTGCGACCGTGGCAACGCGGACGCGGCGCTGCGCATCGCGCTCGGAATCGGCAGCCTGGCGATGCTGCTGGGAAACCACACCGACGTCCCGGGATGGGTGGCCGAGGCGCTCGCCGTGCCCGGGGGAGACGACACGGACCTTCGCGTGATCGGCGAGGCGTTCCACGCCGTGAGCTCGGCCGCCATGGCGGCGACGTCGTCCCCCGCCGAGGTGGAGACCAACCTGGCGCGTTTCGGCGAGCTTGCCGGGCGTCTCGGCTCCGTCGACATCAGCGGATGGCCGCTGATCGGCCTGCTGCGGCCGGGAATGGCGATGCTCAGCGGCGACATGGCGATGATGGAGCGTTACATCGAGGAGGCACGCGCAGGCGACGACCCCTGGCTGTCGGCCGCCGTGCTGATGCTGCGCGCCGGCCTTGCCGAGAACGACGGCGATGTCGAACGGATGCGGGCCGATGCCATCACCGCCCTGGCGGAGTTCCGCGCGCTCGGTGAACGCTGGGGCACCGCCGGCGCGCTGCGGGCCGTGGCGATGCTGCACACCCTCGACGGTGAGCTCGACGCCGCCGCGGCGGCGTACGAGGAGGCGCTGGCCCTGATGGGGGAGATGGGGTCGCGCGACGACGAGTCGATGCTGCGGATACGTCTGGCCGACCTGGCCATGCGCCGCGGCGACCTGCGGGCCGCCCGCGGCCAGCTCGCGGCGGCGCGCGCCGGCTGCGAGGCCAGTGGAACGCCGCTGGAGACTGTGATCACTCTGAGTATTCAGGCCCGTCTGGAAAGGCAGGCGGGTGACCTGGCCGCGGCCAGGGCGCTGCACACCGAGGCGCTCCGGCGTTTCGACGCGATCTCCCCCACCCATCCGATTCACGGTCACGGTGATTCCTTCGTGCTGGCGTCCGCCGCCCGCATGCACGCCCTGGATGGTGACCTCGCCGGGGCCCGGGCCAGGCTGCGACGCGCGTACCCGACGGCTGTCGGCACGAAGGACCTGCCGGTCCTGGCCGCGGTCGGGGTGGTGGTGGCCGACGTCGCCGCCCGGGTGGGCGAGCCTGTCGTCGCGGCCGAGATCCTCGGCGCGTGCGAGGCGCTGCGCGGCAGTGACGACTCCACCGCGCTGGACGTCGCCGAGCTGTCCGCGCGGCTACGCGGTGAGCTCGGCGATGGCTTCGCCGCCGCGTACGGCCGGGGCCGGGCGCTGGACCGCGCCGCGGCCACCGCCCGCCTCGACCCGGACCGGCTGCCCCACACCACCGGATTCGAGGTGACGCGGGGCAGCCGGTGACCGGCCCGAGGGGCGGCCCGTGAGCCCCACGGCAGTGCGCGTTCGTCAGGTCCGGCGGCCATACGCCCGCAGGGCCAGCGGTACGAAGACCGCCAGCAGCGCCACCATCCACCCCGCCGTCCACGCCAGATTCGACGCGACCGGGCCGCCCAGCATCAGCGCGCGCACGGCGCCGACCAGGTGCGAGATCGGGTTCACCCGGACGAACGCCTGCRGCCAGCCCGGCATCGTCGCGACGTCGACGAACGTGTTGCTGCCGAACGACAGCGGCAGGACGAGCAGGAACATGATGCCCTGCACGGAGCCGGAGGTACGCGCCTTCATGCCGATCCACACCGAGATCCAGCAGAAGCACAGTGCGAACGCGACCGACAGCGCCAGCGCGGCGGCCAGCGACAGCGGGCCGGCGGCGACGCGGAACCCGATGAGATACCCGAACCCGACGAGGATGACGCACAGCAGCAGGTAGCGCACCACGTCCGCGAGGACCGCCCCGACCAGGGGCGCCGACCGGGAGATCGGCAGTGACCGGAACCGGTCGAACACGCCCTTCTCGATGTCCGCGTTGAGGTTCTGCCCCAGCGCGATGCTGCCCATCGCGACGGACTGGCCGAGCAGGCCCGGCAGCAGGAACTCAAGGTAGTCATGCTGGGAGCCACCGCCGATCGCGCCACCGAAGATGTAGACGAACAGCAGCAGGAAGATGACCGGCTGCAGCGTCACGTCGATGAGCTGTTCCGGCGTCCGGAGGGTCTTGACCAGGTTTCGGCGTGCGATCACCAGCGCGTGGCGCAGGGCCCGCAGGCGCGCCGGCGGGACGGCCGGTCGCGACGCGGGCATGCCGGGTGGCCGGCGGCGCGGCGCGGGGGMTGTGGTCGTGACCGTCATGCGGCCGGTTCCTCCTCGATCTCGGCGCGGCTGCCGGTGTGGCYGCCGGTGAGGGTGAAGAACACCTCGTCCAGGCTTGGCAGGTGCAGGGACAGCTCGGTGACGCGGACACCCGCCGACCGCAGCCGGGCGATCACCTCCGCCAGCACCTCGTCGCCGTCGACGGCGACGGTCAGGTGGTCGCGGCCCGCGGGCTCCGGCCGCGACGCGGTGATCTCGGCGAGCAGCTGGCGCACCGTGTCGAGCTGCCCCGGGTCGGCCGGCCGGACGCTCAGGCGCTGGCCGCCGACCACGCTCTTGAGGCCGTCAGGGGTGTCGTGGGCGATCACCCGGCCACGGTCGATGACGGTGATCTCGTCGGCGAGCGCGTCGGCCTCCTCGAGGTACTGGGTGGTCAGCAGCACCGTCGAGCCGTCGTGGACGAGGCTGCGCACGACGTCCCACATCTGTTCTCTGCGTACCGGGTCCAGGCCGGTGGTCGGCTCGTCCAGGAAGATCACGGATGGCCGGCCGACGAGCGACGCGGCCAGGTCGAGACGGCGGCGCATGCCACCGGAGTAGGTTCTGGCCACCCGGCCGGCGGCCTCGACGAGGTCGAACCACTCGATCAGCTCGACCGCCCGCCGCCGGGCCTCGGCGGCGCGCATGTCGAGCAGCTGACCGATCATGACCAGGTTCTCCAGGCCGGTCAGGTCCTCGTCCACGGAGGCGTACTGGCCGGTCAGGCCGATGTGCTGGCGGACCTGCTGCGGACTGCGCGCCACGTCGAAGCCGGCCACCGTGGCATGCCCGGAGTCGGCACGCAGCAGGGTGGCGAGGATGCGCACGGCCGTGGTCTTGCCGGCACCGTTGGGGCCCAGCACGCCGAGCACGCTGCCCTCCCGCGCCGCCAGATCGATGCCGGTGAGCGCCTGGGTGTCGCCGAACCGCTTGGTGAGCGCCTCGGCGTGGATGGCGAAGGTCATGCGGCACAGGCTGCCGGGCCGCGCTGGCACGGCACGTACATTCCGCTGGCACGGCACGTGCGTCCCGCTGGCACCCAGGCGAAGCCCGCTGGCACCCAGGCGGAGGCAGAGCGGAATCAGGGGAGACGAGTCAGGGGAAACGGGTCGGGGGAACGCGGCAGAGCCCGGCGGAACTTCGGAGAACGGAAGCGGTGTCCCGGGCGGGCCGCGACGGTATGCGGCGGCTCCGGGGGAAGATCCCCGCGCGGGCAGTGCCCCGGGTGGGATGCTGCGCGGTGTGTCGAGCTGGTCAGCGGCCGCTGGCCGCGGCGCGGCGGGCGAACTCCTCGCGGGTGACGTGCTCGGGGCAGTCGACCCTGATGTCGGACGGTCCAAGGCGGTAGTCGAAGAAGGTACATCGGTGGACGGCGGTTCTCGCCCGGCGGACCGCGGGTCTGAAGTGGTGACAGGTGGTACATGCCCGGGTCACGCTGATCAGATGCTCGGAGTGCATGCGTTCCAGCACGTCCAGCAGGGTCGCGAGCAACTGCTCGCCGTCCACGCGGTCGATCCGCGACGTGGCGACCTCGACGGGGGCGGTCCAGCGCGACACCGCACGCGCGGTCCACTGGCCGTCGGYGGTCAGGTGGAGCCGGTAGTGGCGCCGGTCGTCGGGGTCCCGCTCGCGTTCGACGAGCCCCTTGCGGCGCAGGGCCTGCAGGGCGTCACTGACGGTCGGGTCGGCGACGTCGAGCTCACGCGCCAACGCGCTGGTCCGGGCCGGTGGGGGCGGCCCGGCGTGCAGGTGGACGAGGACCCGCAGCTGGGTGGGGGAGAGCTCGTGCGCCTCGGCCGCGCGGCGGGCCAGCACCTGGAGAGCCTCGCCGATCCGGTCGAGGGCGGCGACGATCTTCGCGTCGAGCCCTGGGTGACGCTCCTCGGGGGTGCCTGGCGGTCTCACGCGCGCGGCCCGGGTAACCGGGGCGGCGTGGCCCGGCCGGCGCCGACGGCGGGGAACGCCGCGCGTCCCGCCGCTGTGCGGGCTCCGCCTGTCGTTGGCACAGCCGTCTCCCGTCATCGTGATCTGTAGCTGTCGACGCACCGCGGGTCGCCCCCGGCGCCAGGGCCACGGCGGGGGACGCCGATGCCCACCAACGGACCTTAGCAAGCGAATTGTACACCTAATGATTAGGAGTCCTTTGCATGATGGACGGGGGTGCGGGATCGTCCGCATTGTCGATGAGAACAGGTGAAGCGCATCCGCGTCAGGGCTGGATTGGTCGCTTTTTGTGAATGTGTGAGTGGCGGCAGACCTCGATGCGTGTCAGTCGCAACGATCACAGCGCCGCCGGGAGAGGCCCGGTAACAGGCATGCGGCCACCGTGCTGGCTGTCCGGATGCCTCGACCGGAGCCCGGGGGGACGCTGTCCGGCGTCCGCATCCGGTGTCCGCGCTACGCGGTCGCCGGACAGCTCGCCGGGGGCCCTCGACCCAGGCGGGGTCACGCCCGGTAGCGTGCGGATGGTGGTGGTTGCGCGGTTCCCGGGTCTGGCGCGGGTGGTGTCACGCCTCGCCGCACGCATGTGTGGCGCCATGTCCGTATGTCCGGTGCGTTCGGAATTCACACGTCCGGGACATGTCACGTTCATGCGTCCGGGCGGTCGTTGACGTGGGCCTGGTATTCCACGTACGCCGTATCACGCCCGGTGACGCCGAGCGGTTACGCGATGTCCGCCTGGCCGCGCTGGCCGACGCGCCCGGATCCTTCTGGCAGACCCTGGCGGCCGAGAGCGCCCGTCCCGACGCGGACTGGCGGGCTCGCGCGTCGCGGAACTCGGCGGGTGACGCGCACGCCACGTTCCTGCTGGAACAGGACGACACCACGGCGGGCGGCAGCGTTCCCGCGAGTGACAGCACTCCCACGGGCGACAGTGCTTCGACGGGTGACAGCGCTTCGACGGGCATGGTGGACGTCTACCGGCCGTCGCGGGCACCGGAGTTCCGGGAGCTGGCCGCGATGTGGGTCGCGCCGGCCGCGCGCGGCACGGGAGCGGCCGACGCCCTCCTCGACGCCGCCGTGAACTGGGCGCGGGCAGTCGGCGCGATCGGCCTCCGGCTGTGGGTCGTGCCGACCAACACGGCCGCGGTGCGCCTCTACGCCCGTCACGGCTTCGAGCGGGCCGGCGACCCGGAGCTCGACACGGACGACGGCGCGGGCAAAAGCTACATGCCGATGCTGCTCGCCCTGGACGAGAAGGCGGCGGCCTCACCCACGTTCGTGACCCGCGCCCTGGCCCCCTGGACCGACGAGTCCACCTGAACAACCGTCGTGGCAGTACCGAAAGACCGGCCCAGCAACGGCCCCGTCCCGCGCCTCCGCCTCGCAGTCGATCAGAGATCGATGATCAAATATGGTCGAACCAGGAACGAGGGAACAAGCGGTCGCCATGGCAGCCGTTTTCGTTTCGTAATCCACCTGTGTCGCCGGCGCACCGGCCTGGACAGGCGCGCTCCGGCTTCGGATGTCGGCTACGGGAGCGCGATGGTCGTCGTAGTCACAGATCCAAGAAGATTAGTAATTGTCTCGCGTGGTTGGGCGTGCGGTCAGGTCGCCGGTTCGCGGGTCGACCGTGATCCCCGCCAGGTCGGCCGCGGGGGACCAGCGGACGTACGAAGCGATCATTCCGAGCGCGTGATACGAGTCCGACCGCGCTGCCGCCTGGAGCCACCGCGTCCAGACCAGGAGGGCCTCGTCCGGCGGGAGCAGCTCCGCCACCGCCTGGCACAACCGTTCGAACGGGGCGAGCTCGCCTCGCCGGGCCATGGTCATGCTGGACTTGACCGCCAGTCCCAGCATCTCCATCGCCGCGTCCGACTGCCCGGCGCGGTGCAGCCCGATCGCGATCCGGGCAAGATATTCGGCCCGTTCGGCGAAAGCGAGCGACGACAGGCCCCGCAACGCGTCCAGGTCGAGCGTGCCGGCGGGCTGTCCCACCAGCTCCCGGCCGCCGCCGCCGTCGCCGTCGCCGGCCGCCGCCATCGCCAGCAGCGCGGTCAGGCAGGCGCGGGCGGCGTCGTCCGCCTGCGCGTCGTGCAGGAACTCCTCCGCGTCGAAGATGATCCGTCCGTCGTCGCGTCCACCGACCAGCATGTCGAGCGGGCCGGCGAGATGGTCGAGTACTTCGCGGGCATATCGGACGGCCGCCGGACGGTGGCCGCGGTCCCACAGGTACCAGGCGACCGAGGCGGCCAGGCCCGCGTCGTCGGGGTGCGTTTTCGGGTCGAGCGCGGCCCGCGCCGCCCACAGGTACCGCGCCACCGCCGCGGGCACGCCGGTGGCGCCCGGCGACAACCGCTCCGCTCCCGCCACGAATCCCTCGGCGACCCGTAACCATTTACGAGCGGCTCGCCCGCGCCCGGCGCGTACCGCGACCAGCACCATCGCCGCCGCGCCCACCGCCCGGACCGCCGCGGCGGCGGCGATCTCCTGGGTCGAGATCTCCAGCGGCCATTCCACCACCTTGCTGGACGGCAGTGTGTCGGCGATCTCCGCGACCGGCCCGGCCGGTGTGGACCTGGCGAGCCCGGCGGCGGCATCCAGGGAGTCATACCGGCCGTACAGGTCGATGACCTCGGCGACGACATCGAGCGTGCCCGCCGCCACCCGGACCTGGGCCAGCAGCCCGGCGGCGGCGGCGAGTTCCGGGGAAGGAGCACCCCGGCGGGCCGCGGCAGCGGTCAGGACCATCGCCCGCGCACCGGCGTCGGGCACCGTCAACGCACGATCCGTCAGGACCCGGCGGACCAGCGCCCGGATCTGCTCCCCCCATATGCCCCATCGTCGCAGCCTGACCGACGAGCCGTCCCAGACCCGACGGYGGCGAGGGTGTCGTCTACACGGCTGGAAAATTTGCAAGTTTACACTTATAAGCCTAGGCTGATTGAATGACCGGGGAGTTGGATATCGATCAGGTTGCGGCCACGCTTCGGCTGAGCATCGGGCTGCTGCTGCGGCGGCTGCGCCAGGCGCAGCCCACGGGCGAGCTGACAATGCCCGAGTCCTCGGCGCTGGTGCGCCTCGAGCGCGGTGGCCCGACCACGGCGGCCGCGCTCGCCAAGATCGAACAGATCAGCCCGCAGTCGATGGGGGCGACGCTGGGCGCGCTCGAGGCYCGCGGTCTTGTCGAGCGCAGTCCCGACCCACGGGACGGCAGGCGGGTGATCTTATCGGCGACCGAAGCCGGCCTACAGGCGCTGCGCGACAGGCGCAACGCGCGCACCGAACAGTTGGCGAAGGCGCTGTCGAGCGGCTTCACGCCCGCGGAACTCGAACAGCTGATGGCGGCGGCGCCGTTGCTGGAGCGACTGGCGCAGAGCATATGACGCCGGCGAGCGGGCCACGGCGCGGCGGCGGGCGGCCGTCTGTCGGGCAGGCGGTGGGGCCGGCCGGCCACGGCGGGGACGACCGTTACAGGTGGGTGGCCCTGGCGAACACGACCGCTGCCATGTTCATGGCGGGGCTCGACGGATCCATTGTCATCATCGCCATGCCGTCGATCTTCCGTGGCATCAACCTGGATCCGCTGGCGCTGGGCAACGTCGGCTACCTGCTGTGGATGATCATGGGGTACAGCCTCGTCCAGGCCGTGCTCGTCGTCACCCTCGGCCGCCTCGGTGACATGTTCGGCCGGATCAGGATCTACAACGCCGGTTTCGTGGTGTTCACCATCGCCTCCATCCTGCTGTCGTTCGATCCCTTCGACGGCGGCCACGGGGCGCTGTGGCTGATCGGCTGGCGGATGCTGCAGGCGGTCGGCGGGTCCATGCTGATGGCGAACTCGGCCGCGATCCTCACCGACGCGTTCCCCGTCGACCGGCGTGGTTTCGCGCTGGGCATCAACCAGGTCGCCTTCCTGGCCGGCCAGTTCGTCGGCCTGGTCGCGGGAGGTGTGCTGGCGGCCCTGGACTGGCGGGCGGTGTTCTGGGTCAACGTGCCGGTCGGCGTCTTCGGGACGCTGTGGGCGTACCGCAAGCTTCGGGAGACCGGCCATCGGGGGGAAGGTGGGCGTCTCGACTGGTGGGGCAACATCACGTTCGCGGTGGGCCTGGGTATGATCCTGGTCGCCATCACCAAGGGCATCCAGCCGTATCGGGACCACACCATGGGCTGGCTGAACCCCACGGTCATCGCCATGATCACCAGTGGTGTCCTGCTGCTCGTGGCGTTCGTCGTCATCGAGCGCCGGGCCGCCGAGCCGATGTTCGAGCTCGCCCTGTTCCGGGTCCGGGCCTTCATCGCGGGCAGCATGGCGGGTCTCGCCGTCTCCGTCGCCCGCGGCGGGCTGCAGTTCATGCTGATCATCTGGTTGCAGGGGATCTGGCTGCCGCTGCACGGCTTCGACTACCACGACACGCCCTTCTGGGCCGGGATCTACCTGCTTCCGCTGACCGTCGGCGTCATCGTCGCGGGCCCGGTGTCCGGGTTCCTCTCCGACCGGGTCGGCGCCCGCGGCCTCGCCAGCGCCGGGATGCTGGTGTTCGCCAGCAGCTTCGTCGGCCTGACGCTGCTGCCCGTGGACTTCCCCTACTGGGCCTTCGCGCTGCTGATCGCCGCGAACGGGGTCGGCGGCGGCATGTTCAGCGCTCCCAACTCGTCGTCCATCATGGGCAGCGTGCCCGCGAGCCAGCGCGGTGCCGCCTCGGGGATGCGCTCGACCTTCCAGAACGCCGGCACGACGTTGTCGATCGGGGTGTTCTTCTCACTCATGATCGTCGGATTGGCGAGCAGCCTTCCGGAGGCGCTGACCAGCGGCCTGCAACAGCAGGGCGTGCCGCCCGACACCGCACGTGGGATCGCCGACCTACCGCCCGTGTCGTCGTTGTTCGCGACCGTTCTCGGTGCCAACCCGATCGAGCACCTGCTGACGTCCACCGGCGGGCTGTCCACGCTCTCGCCCGAGCACCAGCAGACCCTCACCGGCAGGGAGTTCTTCCCGAACCTGATATCGGAGCCCTTCCACCGTGGTCTCGTGGTGGTGTTCGTGACGGCCGCGGTCCTGGCGCTGCTCGCCGCGTGCGCGTCGTTGCTGCGCGGGGGTCGTCCCCCTCAGCCGGTGCCTGCCGGGCAGATACCGCTGCCCTCCACCGAGCCGTCACCGAGCGGGGCGTCAGCGGCAGGCGGGGGGCTGCCGGTCGGCGTGCCGTCGGCGCCGTCGACGTCCTCGGCTTCGTCGAAATCGCAGGCTTCGTCGAAATCGTCGGCTCGGTCGGCTCCACCGACCCGGCCGGCTTCGCCGGTCCCCGGGGAGTGCGGGCCTGGCGCGGACGGCGGCTGACCTCAGCGGGTCACCGCCCGGGCAGCCCGCTGTGCCCGGACGCGTACCGCGACAATCACCGTCATGAACACAGCGGGGGTTGACAGCGTCATCGTGGCCCACTGGCAGTGGTCCGTGGCCGCGGAGAAGGCGAAACAGCGGATTCGCCGGGGCCGACGGGCCACCCTCGGGCTGGGCGTGGCCGGGACAGTCCTGGTGACCGCCGCCGCGCAGGCCGACGGGAGCGCGGGCCGGGTACTGGCCGCGCTGGCCGCCGCCGCCCTGGCCAGCGCGCCGATCGTGGCCGGTTTCTTCACCGGCCCCAACCACATCAGGACCTGGACGCAGTTACGTTCGGTGTCCGAAGCGGTGAAGGCCGAGATCTACACCTACCTGGCCGGTGTCGGCTCCTACCATGGCTCGCCGGCCGAACGGAGCCGCCAGCTGCTGGAGCGCTGCGAGGCGATCCAGCAGGCCGCCGACGTCCTCCCGCCCGCGGTGCCGGCCGGCGACCTGTCGTCACCCCAGCGGTGGCCGCGGGCGGGCGACATCGCCTCCTACGTGACCCACCGGGTCGACGACCAGATCGGCTACTACGAGTCGCAGGCCGCCGTCGCCGAACGGCGCACCACCCAGTTCCAGTGGGCCGGGCTGGTCGCGAGCCTCGCCGCGGCGGTGCTCGGCGCGCTGGAGGCGGCCACGGGCGGGGCGGCGGTCACCGCCTGGGCGCCGGCGATCACCATGGTGGGGGCGTCGGTGGGCTCGTACGCGGCCGCTTCGCGGTACGAGGACGACGCCCGCGCCTACAAACAGACCGCCCGCCGGCTGCGCTTTCTGCGCGACCGGTGGCGGCTGCCCGCCCCGGCCACCGTCTCCGCCGCCGAACGGACCCGGCTGGACACCGCCTTCGTCACCGAATGCGAAGATGCGATTGCCGTCGAGAACCAGACGTGGACGGCCCGCTGGAACGCCGACGTCCCCACCCCACCTGCCAGCCCGGCCGAACAGCCCGCCTGACCGGCTGGGACCGAGGGCGCTGATCTCCGGTGTCACCGCTGCATACCTGCTTCGGAGCCCGGAGAACGCCCGTCGACTACTGACGGCCATCGACCGGCTCGAAAGCGGTGGCGGCGTGGTACGAGACCTTGCCGAGTGAAGATCGTCTGGGATGAGAACGCCTGGGAGGACTACCTGTGGTGGCAGGCCCAGGATCGTAAGCTACTGCGGCGGATCAACGCCCTGATTCAGGACATCGCCCGCAACGGGAACGAGGGCATCGGCAAGCCGGAGCCCCTGAGACACGGGTTCCAGGGCTACTGGTCACGACGTGTCAACGACGAACACCGGCTCGTCTACAAGATCAGTGAAGGTGAGATTCGCATAGCCCAATGCTGTTATCACTATAAGTAATCATCGCTACGGGTGAAGCGCCGGAGCTGTCGGGCCGGCGGCATGGCCGCGGTGGGGGAGGCGCGCGTCCGGTTGTGGTCAGGCGCCGAAGGAAGCGCTGGCGGACGACCGTCGCGTGCCGGACGACCGTCGCGTGCCGGACGACCGTCGCGTGCCGGACGACCGGGTGAGCCGGGCCATCACCGACACGACGACGCGTCCGGCCGCCGCCGTGTCACGACAAGGCCGCGCCGCCCGGGCCACCGGCCGACATCCCGGTTCCCGTGCCGGCTGAGTCTGCTTGCCGACGCGGTTCTACAGTCAGCGGGTATGGCGGTGGTACAGAACGTGAACGCGCCGACGGACGGTTCGTCGGGAACGGGCGGGCCGACCGTTCGCCCGAGGGCGAGGGAGGCGACTGCCGACGTGCTCACCGTCCTGCGGCTGTGCGCGGCCGGCAGGCTGCGGTGCAGCGAGAAGACGCAGCGGCCGGCAGCCGCGACCGTCGCCACCGTCGCCGGCGTCCTCACCGGCGGTGACTTCTACCGGGAGGAGCCGATCGCCGCGTTCGCGTGGCCGCTGCTGCTGCAGGCCGGTGGCCTGGCCGAGGTCGTCGGCGGGCGGCTGCAGCTGACCGCTCGGGGTCGCGGCGCGCTGGCCAGGCCCGCGGCGGAAACGATCCGTCATCTCTGGCGGCGCTGGGCCGGCCATGCCGTGATCGACGAGATGAGCCGGATCGAAGCAATCAAGGGCCAGCGGTCGGCCCGGGCCCTGACCGCGGCCGGCCCGCGGCGCAGGGCCGTCACCGCGGCGCTCGCGATCTGTCCGCCCGGGGAGTGGATCGCGGTGGACGAGTTGTTCACCCGGATGCGGCGCGACGGCTCCTCGTTCACGGTGGCGCGTGACACCTGGAAGCTGTACCTCGAGGATCCGCAGTACGGCAGCCTGGGATACGACGGCTTCCACGACTGGCCGCTGCTGGAGGGCCGATACACCCTGTGCCTGCTGTTCGAGTACGCGGGGGCGCTCGGCCTGTTCGACCTCGAATACGGCGATCCGGTCGATGCCCGCGACGACTTCCACGCGAACTGGGGCGCCGACGGCCTGGGTTATCTCAGCCGCTATGACGGCCTGTACGCCGTCCGGCTGAACACGCTCGGCGCATACGTCCTCGGACTGGCCGAACAGTACGAGCCGGAGCCGGAAAGCGGCGGCGGAGCAGGCCCGGAGCTCAAGGTCCTGCCGAATCTGGATATCGTGGCAACCGGTGCGGTGAAGCCCGCCGACGAGCTTCTCCTGGACGCCTACGGGCAGCGTTCATCCGACCGTGTCTGGTCGCTGAACCTCACGTCGTTGCTGGCCGCGGTCGACGCCGGCCGCCCACTGGAGGAACTGCGGCGCTTTCTCGACGACCACGCCGACCATGCCGTACCGGCCACCGTGACCAGGCTTTTCGAGGATGCCACGGCCCGGGTCGGCCAGTTGCGTGACCTCGGGCTCGCGCGGGTGGTCGAATGCACCGACCCGGCGGTGGCCGCTCTCATCACCGCCGACCGCAGGCTCCGCCGATTCTGCCAGTCGGTGGGGGATCGCCATATCGCCGTACCGGTCCAGCACGAGGCCGATTTCCGCACCGCTCTCCGGAAACTGGGCTACGTCATCCCCACCGGCCCCACGGAGTAGCCGCCGACGCCTACCGTCCCACCCCGAGACGCATGGCCACCCGTGGCCATCGGCCCAGGCCGTGCTCGGTCTCCCGGTTGCGGATCTCCCGCAGCCCTGGTGTCAGCTCGGCCTCGGTGAGGCAGCGGAACCCGCATCGCGCATAGTAGGGGGCATTCCACGGTACGTGCACGAATGTGGTGAGGGTCAGCGCTGGTATGGCCTCGGCAGCTGCGTGATCAGCGATGTGTTCGATCAGTGCCCGCCCCACCCCGCGGCGGGCGCTGTCCGGCCGCACCGATACCTGCTCGATGTGCATGTTGCCGTCGACGAGGTCCGTGATCAGGTAGGCGACCAGACGGCCGGTCCCGTCTGCGGTACCCCAGGCATGGCCGGCCCGCTGATAGAGCGCGAGTTCGTCGACGGTGAGCGGCTCGTCATCGGCGATCTCGGGCATGCCGATGTCGCGGAACCACCGGCCAGCGGCACGCTCGATGTCCTGGAGCACTGACAGTTCCTCGAACCGGACCGGTCGGATGCGCACGGATTCATTGTCACCACCGTGGAAGATCCCTGCGCGGGCGGAGTCATGCCCTCCGGGTGCGGGAACCGGTGCCACGACCGGTGCCGCGACCGGTGCCGCGACCGGTGCGGGGATGGCGGTGGCGCTGGGATAAAGTCCGGCGCCGTATGCGTGCGCCGTGTAGTTGATGGGCCGGCTGCCGGCGCGGGTGGCATCTCCCCGCCGTGATCCGACCATGATCCGGAACGGCGCCCGGCGTGGCCGTGATTCGGTGCATGGTGCATGGTGCGGAAGGCGGGTCAGCGGTGTCCGAAGAAGCCAGCGGACGATCCAGGGGAGAAGGCTCCGGGAAGGGCAGGGATTCCCGGGAAATCGAGGAAGCCGGGGAAACCGGGGAAACCGGGGATGCCGGGGATGCCGGGGAGAAGGCGGGTCCCGGAGGCGGGAAGGCCGGGGACGGCGACCCGTTCGCGGCCTGATCCTTGACAACGACTTCGTCGCCGGGGCGACGGCCTACGAAGCGCCGGCGCGGACCCGGGCCGCCGTCGCCCGCTTCGGGGGCACGACCGATCCGGGGCGGCCACGTTCCCGACGTCGGAAAGTACCCTGCCGCGCGGCTCGAAGGGCACGACCGATCCGGGGCGGCCACGTTCATCGGGTGGGCCGCTCGGGTCCCGCCGGCCACGTCGGTTCCGCAGTCGTGGGCTGGTCGCGGCCCTGGCCGTGGCCGGCGTCGGAATCCTGCTCGTGGCCGGTTACGCGGTCGTCCGCATGGGCGACGGTGCCGCATCGACCGACACCACCGCCGCCGGCGGGCCGTCACCCTCCGCGAGCGCGAGCCCTGGCCAGCCCGAACTCAACAGGTGGTCGTTCGACCGTGGGCGCTGCTACATCTGGAATCAGGATGATCGCATATCGGACGCGGACGAAGTGCCCTGTGCGTCACCACACCTGTTCGAGGCCGTCAGGAAGCTGGATATCGCCTCCGACTACCCCACTGACAGCGCTTATCCGACCGAGACGCGGTGGCGTGAGATCAACGACCGTTACTGTGAACCGGTCGCGCGTGATTTCCTCGGCTATCCGTTCGACCCGCACGGTCGTTTCGCGAGCGGAATCATTCGTCCCAGCCGGTTCGGCTGGGAATCGGGTGACCGGGCGTTGGTGTGTGGGCTGATCGCCGCCGGCAACGCCGCCACCCCGAACCGACTCGTCCCCTTCACCGGTGTGGTCGAGGGCGCCGACCAGGCACGGGTCTATCCCCCTGGAACGTGCCTGGAGCTGACGACGACCGAAACCAAAGGTGAGATTCCCTGCGGTGCCCCCCACCAGGCGGAGGTCACCGGAACAGCCACCCTGCCCAACACCTCGGACGGCCAGCCCCCGTCCGAGGCGGCCTTCGAGGAACTGGCCCGCTCCCGCTRCCAGGCGGTGGCCACCCGCTTTCTGGGGCGGCCGTTCCGGGATACCGAGACCATGCAGGTCAGCGCGCTCCATCTTGCCGCCGAGAGCTGGCGCGCCGGCACCCGCACCATCACTTGTATGATCATCTTTGTGGACGGGCGCGGTGGATTCGCCGCGGTCACCGGCGCCCTGTCCCATACCGGCGAAGGCGTCATGGCCTGAACCTGAAGACGTCCGGACCCTCCTCTGACGCGAGGTCTGCCAGGCRCTGCCAGTCCTCCAGAGCGGCGATTACCACGTTGGGGCGGCCAGACCGGGTCAACGTGATCGGCCCGGTCCGTTCGGCCTCGTCCGCCAACTGGTCCAGACGGTCCCGCGCTGTCTCAAGCGGCTCACTACGCGTGCTCCCAGCATGCCCTCGCCTGCTCCGGTCGTGGATGGGGAAGCGTGAGCGTCCGCGCTGKCTACGTAGCGGCCAGTGCGGAGCTTTGTGATCATCGTTGGCTGCCTGCCCTGTACTCGAAGGACCCCGCCGGTTGGCATGCCATCGGCCCCAYCACCCTCGGCGCTCTCTCTCACTTCGGCCTCGGTCTCTTCCGCCCCGTCCGGTAGGCGGCCGACCGCTCGTCGTATCAGTGTCTTATGTGGGCTGTTCCGGTCTGAAGCTGTGTGCGTGCGTCATGCCACGGCGCTGATGCGGCATGATGCGGGCATGGGGATCACCGTCCTGGACCGCGAGGTCTACTCGATGGGCGAGGCGGCGCGTGTCCTCGGTGTGCGACCGGCGCGGCTGCGTGGATGGATCGACGGCTACTCCCGTGGCGGATCGGTTTACGAGCCGGTCATCCGGCCCGAACGGACCGGCGAAGAGGCCGTCACCTGGGGAGAGTTCGTCGAGGCCGGTTATCTTCGCGAGTACCGGATACGTCACAGGGTCTCTCTGCAACGTCTCCGTCCGGTCGTGCAGCTTCTGCGGGAGCGTCTCGGTGTCCCCTATCCGCTCGCGCACGCCAGACCATATGTCGCGAACCGTGAGCTCGTTCTCGAGGTTCAGGACGAGACCGGTATCGACCGGGATCTCGCGATGGTCGTCATTCGTAACGGCCAGCTCGTACTCGCACCCGGCGCGGCCGCGTTCGTGGAGAAAGTCGAGTTCGCTCCCGGTGACGGGGAGGTCCTCCGCATCCATCCGGATGACAGGTCCAGCCCGGTCGTCGTCGACCCGCTGCGTAGCTTCGGTGCGCCGGCCGTTCATGGGATACGCACCGAGAATCTCTATGACCTGTTCGCGGYGGGGGATTCGGTTGCCGAAATCGCGGACGGCTACAACATCGCGGTATCCGACGTCGAGGCGGCGATCCGCTATGAAAGCCGCATCAAAGGACAGGAGAACGCAGCCTGAGCGGCCGGAACACCTTGGTCACAGCACGGTTCTTCGTCGACGAGAACACCTTGCCGCTCGGGAAGGCGCTTGCCGCCGTGCGCGGCGATGTCGTGTTTCCCGGTCACCGTCATACCCGTGTCCAACAGGGTGATCTTGATGATATGTGGCTCCCGGTTGTCGGGGCGRCCGGCCTTCTCCTGATCACCCGCGACCGGCGCATCCGCTATCGGCTGATCGAGAAGCGTCTKTTGCATGCCCACTCGGTCAAGGGTCTGTTTCTGACCCAGGCGGGACACATGAACATGTGGGAGATCCTGAAGATGGTCATGCGGTACTGGGGCCAGATCGAAGCGTTGGCTGAGGTCCAGGGGCCGTGGGCGAAGTCCCTCACCCGTGTCGGCATCAACGATCTCAAGCTGTCCGACTGGCGGTCAGCGCCTCGGTGCGACGGACACTGTCTGCGCCGGTCTGGCGGAGGTGGGCGGTACCGCGGGAGCCGGTCAGCGATGGCCTGCGTCATCGATGGGCGTCGGTCATTGGGGGAGATCGGCGCAAGTTTGTCGTTGTGTACGCTTTTTGGCCGCATCAGCGTACACAATGACAAAATTTCGACGATTATGGTCTGCGTGTTGCCGCGGGGGTGTTTGCTGGCGGCTGTTGCCGGGTGGGGTCAGGGGATGGTGGTGGGGATGTTGAGGAGGGCGTGTTCGAAGTGGGAGCGGGTGGTGGCCACAGCGGCGGCCGCGGAGACGATCATTTGGGCGTCGGGGAGTTTGCGGACTTCGATGGCGCCGCTGGTGGGGGATTCGCGGTGGGCCATGAGCCAGTCGTAGAGAAGCCAGTCCAGGGCGCCGGCGGAGACGAACGGGTCGGCATCGGCGGCGTCCACCGCCTCGGTGAGTGCTCGTAGTGCGGCGCGGTGCTCGTCGAGGGCGGGGTCCCTGAGCACGCCGGAGCTGTCGAACAGCAACATGGACAGGGTGAGTGGGTAGTGCCACCCGTCCTCGGCCTCCAGTACCCAGCGACCGCCGCGCCAGGGCTCGGCCGGGTCGATCTGCTGGAAGCGGCTGTGGCCCCCGAGGACGCCGACGCCCGGATCGGAGAGCTCACCGGCGAACGGGGTCGGCCCGGCGACGCCGAGCGCCATCCGCGCCCGGATCGCGATGAGCGCCGAGGTACCGACGATCTGCCCGGCCCGCAGGTCGACGCGGGCGCCGGCCGCCGTGCCCGGCGTCGACCATCTTCGTGTCACCGGTGACGATCCGCACTCCGGCCGCCACCCTCGTGCGCTGCTGGTCGCTCGTCGCCGCCGACACCGCGCTCGACGGCTCACGCATCGCGGTCGAGAGCGTGCCGGCGAAGCTGGTCTGCCGGGTCTGCCGGGTCTGCCGGGTCTGCCGGGTCTGCCGGGTCTGCCGGGCCTGCCGGGCCTGCCCGGCCTGCGGCGACACGACCGAGCTGGGTGGCGTCCCCGAATTCGTCCGCGGCCACTACGCGGACACCGACCTCGAGATCGTCGCTGGCGAGGAGTTCCTGATCACTTCGCTCGAGCTTGCGGAGGCGGGATAGGCGCGGGACGTTTCCACCGCCACGACGACGGCACCGCGCACGACCGTGGACACGAAATTCATGATCACGATGGGCGCGCGCACGATGGGCGCGCACGGCGGGCACGAGCACGGCGGGCGCGACCACGAGGCCGGCGACCACTCCGGTTACCGCACCGGAGCCGAACGCGTCGACGTACTCGAGCGGATCTTCGACGAGAACGACCGTGCGGTCGCCGCCAACCGTGGCTTGTAGCCCGCGCGGGATCGGCGGTGAGCTGACCCCGCCGATCCCGCGGCACGGCATCCTCGTCAGACCCGCACGGCGGCGCCCGGCGAGGGCGACGCGGCGGTGGAGGCGGTGGAGGCGGTGGAGGCGGAAGCCGGTGACCTCCGTGACGGATATGCTCGGATGATGGATGCGCCCGCTCTGGCCGGTGGCACGGTGACCGGCCGCGGCCGGGTGGACAAGCGGGAGGCGATCCTCGCCGCCGCGTTCGAGGTGTTCGCCCGTAAGGGGTACGAGGGCGCGAGCGTCGATCTCATCGCGAGCGAGGCCGGGGTGGCCAAGCCGACCCTCTACAACCATCTCGGGAGCAAGGAGAAGCTGTTCCGGCTGGTGATGGTCGACGCGGCGGTCCGGGCGAACGCCCGCACCCTCGCCGTGCTCAGGAACTTCCCGACCGACCCAGCCGACCTTGTCGGTGAGCTGGGTGCCGTCGCCGACGGGCTGGCGGCGTGCGTCTGCGACGAGCAGTCGGTGGCCGCCCGCCGTCTGATGTACATGGAGTCCGGTCGTTTCCCCGATCTGTTCCGGACGATGTGGGCCTCCGGCGAAGAGGTGATCGAGACGCTGGCCGGCCGGATGGCCAGGCTCGCGCACGCCGGCTACCTGGAGATCGCCGACCCCGCGACGGCCGCCACCCAGTTCGTCGGCCTCGTCCTGGGGGACCTGCCGCTGCTGACGGTCTTCGCCCCGGACACCGTGACCTCCACCCACCGCGACCAGACCGCCGCCGCCGGCGTGGCCACCTTCCTGCGCGCCTTCGCCCCCCGTCCGTCGTGACCGGTACCTGTCCGGTCATCCGCGCGGACGCCGTCGCCCGGAACGCACCGGCGGCATGACGGCCCGCGCCGCGGTCGGGTTGGCTGCCCGCGGGCGTCCGGCGTGGGACGGGAACATGCTGTGGCCGTCGGATCGGTGACGGAAGGAGATTCCCGGATGACGTTCCAGGTGACGTTCGACTGCGCGGATCCCGCGGCGTTGTCGGCTTTCTGGGCTGACGCGCTCGGCTACGAGGCGCAGCCGCCACCGCCGGGTCTCGACAGTTGGCCGGCGTTCCTCGCGGCGCGGGGCGTGCCGGCGGAGCGGTGGAACTCGGCGGCGGCGATCGTCGATCCGTCCGGTGTGGGGCCGCGGGTGTTCTTCCAGCGCGTCCCGGAGCCGAAGACGGCAAAGAACCGCGTACATCTGGATCTTCAGTCCGGTGGTGCTCTCGATGTCTCCCTCGACGTCCGACGCGCCCGGACAGAACAGGCCGTGGCACGGTTGGAAAAGCTTGGCGCGACCAGGGTCCGGGCCGTGGAGGAGCTCGGTGTCTACTGGGTGGTGATGCGCGATCCGGAGGGAAACGAGTTCTGCGCCTGACCGGCCGGCCGGCCGCCGACGCGAACGCGTTTTCCGGTGAAGCCGTGGCTGAACCGAGGAGTGCGCGCGAACGTGGCCACGCCTCTCAGGCGAGCTCGGCGAACAGCGTGGCCATGTCGTCGTACACATGTAGATCGCCGGCGGCGATCTGGGCGCTGGCCTCCCGTTCGCTGGCCTGCCACTCCTGGGTCCRGAACCATCGTTGATCAGCTGGGATGGCCGTCATGCCACGCAGCGTGACAGATCTGTCCGGATGGATCGTGAACTGGACCTCGTCCCCTTCGGACAGGTGCAGCGCGTCGCGCACCTGTGGCGGCAGGGTGAGCTGGTTCTTCCTGCGCAACTGGGCGCATTCCACCACTGTGCCCGAGTGACGCGACTGTGCTTCGTCCACTTATGCCCCTTTCTTGGGTGCCGGCCGGGTGCACGTTGCCATGAAGATCATCATGTCATACCTCCGAAAATCCGACAGTGGGAAATTCGGACCACGGCGTCGGCTCTCACGGTGGCCGAAGGGGCGTCCGGGGCTTCGGCCCAGACGGTTGGCGGGGTGGTGGTTCGCCCGTTGGCAGGATCATGCCTGTCCGGTGTTGTCGCGGATCAGGGGTGCGCGACGGCGGCGGACGGGACGTCGGTCGCCGTCGCGCCATGGCCGACCAGTGGGTCGAGGAGCGCGAGCCAGGTCTCGTCGGTGTGAGCCCTTGTCACCTCCACCAGATGGTTCGACAGATACTCGTGAAGGACGTTGGGCTGTCGGTCGACGAGGCACTGGAGGTGATCCGCCATGGCTGGAACCATCGCTGTGATCGTCCGGCGTGACGGTGACTCGCGGGCGGCGTGGTCGCCGCAGTGCCCAGGGCTCGCCGTGGTCCAGCCGACAGCGGCAGATCTGCGGGATGCCCAGCCGGGTGTGCTTGCCGACTACTTCGACGACCGTGAGGCCATCGGGACCGAGGTCCATCTCGAGAACGAGCTGCATGGCGTCGTGGTGCGTGTCGCGCAGGACCAGCTTCGCTGGGAACGGCATCTGCTCGCCGAACGCATCGCGGCCGCGCTCGGCGTTGAGGAGCAGGGCCGGGCAATGCGGTCCGCGCCAGCCAACCCTCTCGGGGATGTTGTCTATGCCACGGTGCTCCCAGCGGACATCGTCGGCTGGCTGACCCGCCAGATGGATGCTGACGGGGACGTCATCACCGTTGCTCTCCCCGTCGCCGACGAGCTGATCTGGACAACCACTATCGCCAGCGAGGCAGGCAGCGACACCTACGGCGGCATCGAGTAGGGCGGCATCGAGTACGGCGGCATCGTGTTCCCCGTAACCGCGACCTTCGGTGAAGTCATGCGGGCTGACACCGCGCCGCAGCACATCCGGCTCTGAGGCCCGACAGCATCACGCCGACACCGACGCAAGTACTTTCCTGGCGATAGGTATATCGATCGGTAGATCGTTGGCATCACGCTGCCCGGTCGGTGACTGGCATGGGCACCTTGGCCGGTTGTCGGGAAACGAGTTGTCAGGGGATGAGTACGATCTTGCCTCGGACGTGGCCGCGTTCGAGTTCGCGGAAGGCGTCCTGGACGTCGGCCAGCGGGTAGGCGCCGGCGATCGGGACCTCCAGGCGGCCGTCGGCCACCAGCTGCGCCAGCTCGGCGAGGACGCCGGTGTTGGCCGCCGCCGCGCTGCCGTCCGCCTTCACCCCGTGCCGGCTGACCGCGTCGAAGTCGGCGATGGTGTCGATCCGGTCGGGGGCCACCCCGAGCTCGAGTGYCAGGTCCACGTAGCCTTGGCCGAACGTGTCGATGAAGGCGTCGACATGGTCCGCCACCTGCCGGACGCGGTCGGCGACGCCGTCCCCGTAGGCGACCGGGCTCACCCCGTGGTCGGCGAGCCAGGCATGGTTGGCCGGCCCGGCGATCCCGACCACGCGCCCGCCGGCGAGCCTGGCGAGCTGCACGGCGATCGACCCCACCCCGCCCGCGGCGCCGGAGACGACCACCGTGTCACCGTGACGCGGCGAGACCGCGCGCACCGCGGCGTACGCTGTCGTCCCGGCCACGAACAGTGATCCGGCGACCTCCCAGGAGACCTTCTCCGGCTTCGCCGTGAGGTTGTCCGCCTCCACCACCACGTACTCGGCGTGGCTGGCGCGGCGGTTGGTGAACCCGAGGACCTCGTCCCCGACAGAGAAGCCGGTCACCCGAGGGCCGGTCTCCTCAATGACTCCGGCCAGATCGCTGCCCTGCCCCGAGGGGAACGTCACCGGCCACCGGCCGTGCAGCAGCCCCTCGCGGATCTTCGCCTCGCCGGGATTGATCCCGGCGGCCTTCACCCGGACGAGTACCTCACCCGCCCCGGGCGCCGGCCGCGGCAMGTCCACCACCCGCAGTTTCTCTGTCCCGCCGTACCCGTCGAACCGGACAGCTCGCGGCATCGCCAGCTCCTTCGTCGTGTCCGTCATCGTTGTCTTCGTCGCGTTCTCGCACCGTTTTCTTCTTGGTTCTCTCCCCGTTCTGGCCGGTCCCAACAGGCCAGGACGGCTGCCTGTGCCCGCACCCAGGTCCGGGCCCACACCCGGGTCCGGGGACGGGCCGGCCGCGATGGTGGCCAGACAGCCACAGCCACCCGTCCCACCGCAGGGGTTCAGTCACGAAAGTGAGGGTGGAAACGGCTGCTGCCACGACCGTCCGTTCCCGCACCTGCGCGATTCAACGACTGTCGACGCGGAGATCGTCAGTGGATCACCGGTGTCGTCGGTGGATCAGGGGTGTTCGGCTGGGCGTCTGTGCCGACCGGGGCGGGGGGCGGGGGCAGTGCCGGGGGCGGCGGTCGCCGGCCGCCAACCCAGCGCCGGGGCGATCTCGGTGCTGATGATCTCCAGGCGGCGCAGTGTCGCGTCGAAGCTCGCCGCCCCGCCGGCCTCACCCTGGACGGCGGCGATGAAGTAGGACGTGAACCCCGGCCCCACCGGGTTCGTCGCGAGGCTCTCGACGATCACGTCGACCGGGCCGTGGTGGACGTTCATGGCGTCGAGCGCGGCGGCGTCGTCGGCGGTGTCGGGCAGCCCCAAATGGGACAGGTACGGACGGTAGCGGGCGATGTCGGCGGCCAGGTCCCGCTGGGCGGCCAGGCGATCGGGCCCGGGGAACACACCGTGCGCGACGGCGAGCCGGGCCTGCGGGTAGCCGTCCGGGCACAGCGACCGGGCTGCCGCCCTCAAGCGGCCAACCGCAGCCGAAGGGCCAACCCGCAGCCGAAGGGCCATCCGTGACCGAAGGGCCGTCCGTGGCAGAGCGGGCAGCCGCGCCCGAGCGGACCGTCCCGACGGATCGGCCGTCCCCGCCCGGTCCGTCGGCGGGGTGAGCCGTCCCGGCCGGGAAAGCCGTCCCGTTCGGCCTGGCGGTCGCGCCTGAACGGGCCGCGGTGTATGCGCGCAGGTACGTTTCGGCCAGCGGACGCTGTGCCGACCCCGCGGGCCCGACGCCGAGCAGCAGCCCGTCCCCCGCCCGCGCCGCGGCCGTCGCACCCTCGGCGCTGGAGGCGGAGTCCCACAGCCGCCCGGCCAGCGTCGGCGCCGGCGGCTGCAGCCGCAGCCCGTCGGTGCCCGGGACGTCGCCGCCGCGCAGCAGGTCCCGCAGCAGGCCGACGGCCTGCGTGAACAGCTCCCGGCGCGCGCCGGCGTCCCGGCCGAAGGCGGCGAACGCCGGCGAGTTGGCCGCGCCCGTGCCCAGCCCGAGCTGTAGCCGCCCGCCGCTGAGCGCGTCGACGACGGCCGCGTCCTCGACGACCCTGATCGGGTTCTCCAGCGGCAGCACCACCACCGCGGTGCCGAGCTCGATCCGCCGGGTCGCCTGCGCGGCCGCGGCGAGCAGCACCAGCGGCGAGGGCAGCCGGCCGTACTGAGGGGAGAAGTGGTGCTGGGCGATCCAGCCGCCGTCGAACCCGAGCTCCTCGGCGGCGACGAACAGCTCCACGAGCCGGCGCAGCAGCTCCGCCGGCTCCTCCCGGCCGAACACGTGGGTCAGGAAGCCCAGCTTGAACGGACGGCCGTCCCCGACCGGATGATCGCTTCCGGCCAGGCGATCCTCGCCGCTCAGAAGATCGTTCGAAAGTGGGCGATCATTCCGGAACTGGAGATCGTCTCGGGACGGACGGTTGCCGCCGGCCGGGTGACCGTTGTCCGGGGCTGTCGTCATCCGTGTCCTCATCCTCCCCGCCGGTTTCCCGGCATGTCCTGCCCGCCGGTTGTTCCGGCGCGCCCTGCCCGCCGGGTCCGCTGGTGTGCCAGGCCCCGCCGGGTACGGCCGGGATCCGTCCGCTCACCCGACACAGAGCCGCCTGTCGCATCTTCCGCGTCCCGCGGCATGCCGCGACCCGGTGTGCCAGGCCCGGTGCGCCGGGGCTCACGGCTCATCCCGCCCCCGGCAGCCGGGGCACCGCCGCCATCAGCGTCCGGGTGTAGGTATGGGTCGGTGCGGACAGCACCGTCTCGGTGACGCCGCGTTCCACCACCTCGCCGCGGTGCATGACGATCACCTGGTCGCACAGCCGGGCGACCACGCCGATGTCGTGGGAGACGACGACCAGGCTGAGCCGGTAGCTCGCGGCGAGCGCCGCCAGCAGGTCCAGGATCTGCGCGCGTACCGACACGTCCAGGGCGCTCACCGGTTCGTCACCGACGAGCACCCGCGGGCGGGGCGCGAGCGCCCGGGCGATGGCGATGCGCTGCCGCTGCCCACCGGAGAACTCGTGCGGGTAACGCGTGCGGACGTCCGGGTCGAGGCCGACCGCGCGCAGCACCTCGTCGACGCGGGCGTGCCGGCCGGCGCGCGCGTGCCTACCGTCGCCACCGCCGCTATGGCTGTCGTCGCCGTCGCCGTCGCCGTCGCCACCGCCACCGCCACCGCCACCGCGATCGCCACTGCCGCTGTTGTCGTTTCCGTCGTTTCCGTCGGTGCCGAGGCATTCCAGCGGTTCGGCGACGATCGCGCCGACGGGCATCCGGGGGTTCAGCGAGCTGAGCGGGTCCTGTAGGACGACCTGCACCTCGCGGCGCAGCCAGCGCAGGTCGCGGGGGCGCCCGGGCCGGACCTGCCGGCCCCGGTAGCGCACCGTCCCGGCGTCCGGGCGCTCCAGCCCGAGCAGCAGCCGGACCAGGGTCGACTTGCCCGACCCGGACTCGCCGACGATGCCGAGGCTGTGACCGTCCGGCAGCGAGAGATCGACGTTGTGGACGGCGTGCCGGACGCCGGCCGGGCCGAACAGCGAGGTGCGCGGCAGTCGGTAGCCGCGGGTCAGCCCACTGGCCTCGAACAGTGTCATGTGCCCGCCTTCGACGTCCGCTCCGGCCGGCCGTCCACAGGCCTGGCGGCCAGGTCGCCGGCGGGTTCGGCAACCGGCCTGCCCGCGAGCTCGGGAGCCGGGCCGCCGGCGGGGCCGGTCCAGCTCGTGCGGCGCGCCGCCGCCAGCAGCCGCTGGGTGTAGGGATGCCGCGCGGACCGCAGGACGGTCTCGGTCGGGCCGGTCTCCACCAGCCGCCCGCCGCGCATGACCGCGAGCTCCCGGGCGACCGAGGCCACCACCGCGAGGTCGTGGGTGATGTACAGCAGGGCGGTGCCGGCCTCGTCGACGAGGCGTGTGAGCAGGGCGAGGACGTCCGCCTGGACGCTGACGTCGAGGGCGGTGGTCGGCTCGTCCGCGATGAGCAGCGCGGGTCGGCAGGCGAGCGCGATGGCGATGCCGACCCGCTGGCGCTGCCCGCCGGAGAGCTGGTGCGGGTACGCGCGGACGAGCCGTTCCGGGTCGGGCAGCCCGACTTTCGCGGCGAGTTCGACCGCGGCCGCGGCCGCCGCCCGCCGGGACAGCCCACGGTGCAGGCGCAGCGGCTCGCCGATCTGGCGGCCCACCCGCCACAGCGGGTTCAGCGCGGTGAGCGGTTCCTGGAAGACCATGGCGATCCGGTCGCCGCGGATGCGGGAGAGCTCCCGGTCGGACCGGCCGAGCAGCTCCTGCCCGTCGAAGCGGATGCTTCCGGTCGCGGCAGCGCCGTCGGGCAGCAGCCCGAGGACGGCCAGCGCAGTGATCGATTTCCCGGATCCGGACTCGCCGATGAGCCCGAGCCGCCCACCGACGTCCAGGCCGAAGCCGATCCGGTCGACGACCACGGTGTCGCCGAAGTGGACGGTGAGATCGGTGACCTCGAGGAGCCCGGACGACGTCCCGCCCCGTTCCCGCCCCGCCAGCGCCGCCGACGGTCCGGGCGCTGCCGCTGCTGCCGCTGCCGCCGACGCTGCTGCCGCTGCCGCTGGTGCTGGTGCTGGTGCTGCCGGCGAGGATGTCGGTATCGGCGTCGGCGGTCTCTGTTCGCTCACCGTGACGCCTCTGTGGTATCGGAGCGTGACTGTCCTATGCGTGGCTCTCCGGTGGCGGACGGTGTGCTGTCCGGATCGCCGTTCGGTATCGCCGCCGGCTGGGCGTCCCGCAGCCGCGGGTCCGTGGCCTCGCGGATGCCGTCGCCGAGCAGGTTGAACCCGAGCACCGTCAGCACCACGGCAAGGCCCGGCCAGAGCAGCACCAGCGGCCGCAGGGTGATGTACGGCTGCAGCTCCTGGAGCATCCGGCCCCACGACGGGGTCGGCGGCGGGGTGCCCAGGCCCAGGTAGGACAGCGCGGCCTCGGCGAGCACGGCGATCCCGAGCGCGAGGGAGAGCTGGACGTACAGCGTCGGCGCGATGTTCGGCAGGACGTGCCGCCGGACGATCCGCCTGGTGCCGGCGCCGGCCGCGTGCGCGGCCAGGACGTAGTCGGACGCCAGCACCCGGACGATCTCCCCCCGCGTCACCCGGCCGACCTGGACGCCGCTGCCGACGCCTGTCGCGACGACGGCGGTCCAGGTCGAACCGCCGAACACGGCGGCGAGCACCATCGCGAGCAGCAGGGTCGGAAAGGCGATCAGGACGTCGACCAGATGGGCGGTGGACTCGCCGACCAGACGCGGGGTGACGGTGGCGAGCAGCGCCAGCCCCACTCCCAGTACCGCGGCGACGGCGGTGGCCGTCACCGCGGCGAACACCGTGATCCGGGCGCCGACCAGGATCTGGCTGAACAGGTCCCGGCCGAGCTTGTCGGTGCCGAACCAGTGCTGCCCGCTGATCGGCAGCCAGGGCGCGCCCGCGTCCACCCGGGTCGGGTCGTACGGCGTCCAGAGCAGGGATACCGCGGCGGCGGCCACGACGAGCGAGGACAGCAGCACACCCAGCCGGCCCGAACGGCTGCGCAGCAGGGCCGTCAGCAGCGGCGGGGCGGTCCTCGGCGGCCGGGCGGTCCTCGGCGGCCGGGCCGTCCCGCGCGGCGGAGCCGTCATCGCGGGCCCCGTGTCCCGGCGGCCGGCAGCCTCGGATCCAGCAGTCTCGGATCCAGCAGCCGATGGCCGACGTCGACGAGGAAGCCGACGACCAGCACGACCACGGTGATCAGCAGCACCGTGCCCTGGACCTTGACCAGATCGCGGTTGCCGATGTCGACGATCAGCATCTGCCCGACGCCCGGCAGCGCGAACACGTTCTCGATCACGACCGTGCCGGCGAGCAGGGTGGCGAACTCCAGGCCCAGCACGGACAGGACCGACCCGGCCGCGTTGCGGACCCCGTGCCGCAGCAGCGCCCGGCCGCGGGTCAGCCCCTTCGCCCGGGCGGTGCGGATGAAGTCCACGTGCAGCACCTCCAGCGTTGCCGAGCGGGTGAACCGCATCAGCACCGCGCCCTCCACCAGCGCCAGGGTGACCACGGGCAGCGTCAGGCTGCGCACGGCCGCCGCCGGGTCGTCCCAGCCGTCTGTCGGGAACCCGCCGGCGGGCAGCACCCCCCACTCGACCGCGAACAGGGTGATGAGCATCAGCCCCACCCAGAAGCTGGGCACCGCGATGCCGAGCTGGCTGAGTGTGGACAGGGCCAGCCCGTCGGCCCGCCGGTGCCGGGCCGCCGAGATGATCCCGAGCGGCAGCGCGACCGCGACGGCCAGGACGGTCGCGCCGGCCACCAGTGGGACGGTCACCGTCAGCTTCTCGCCGAGCTGCGCCGACACGGACACCCCGTTCACCGCCGAGGCGCCGAAGTCACCGGTGAGGACACCGCCGACCCAGCTGGCGTACTGGGTGATCAGCGGCCGGTCGACGCCGAGCTGATGGCGGATCCTGGCGACCTGCTCCGGGGTGGCCGTGGTCCCCGCGATCACGTCGGCCACGTCACCGGGCAGCAGCCGCAGCAGCAGGAAGACGAGCAGGCTCGCGGCGACCAGCGACAGGGCCAGCAGGACGAGGCGCCGCAGCAGGATCACCGCCATGGGCCCGCCCTTCGCACTCCCCACATCCTCCGTACCACGACCCTCCGAATCATGATCTCGTGAATCACGACTCTCTGTATCATGATTGTCGCCCTCCGGGGCAGGGGATGGCGTCGAACACGACGGCGGCCGGCCGGGTCAGGACCTCCTGATCTGGATCTTCGAGACGTCGTAGAGGGACGACAGGTTGTTGGTCGGGTAGCCGGTGACGCCGGCCCGGACAATCTGCCGAGCCGGGCCGAGCAGCAGCCAGTCGCTGGCCGCGTCCTCGGAGATCTGCCGGGCGAGCCTGCGCAGGTTCTGGTCACGCTCGGCGTCTGAGGCCGCCGTCACCGCGGCCTGATAGGCCTGCTGGACCGCCGGGCTGTCATAACGCCAGTAGTAGCCCGGCTTCGCGTAGTTGCCCAGGTCCCGTGGTTCGGCGTGGTCGACGATGCTCAGGTCGTAGTCGGCGTTCCGGTGCACCTGGGTGAGCCAGGTGGGGAACTCGACGCTGGCCGTCCGCACCGTGATCCCGATGTCCTGGAGCTGGGAGCGCACGTACTCGGCGATGGCCGGCGGGTAGATGTTCGGGACCGTGAGCCCGAGGGTCAGCCCACCCGCGTAGCCGGCGTCGGCGAGCAGCTTGCGGGCGTTCGCCGGGTCGTATCTGTCGATTCCGGTGAGGTCCTCGTACCAGGGGTCCAGCGGCGGGACGGAACTGCCGATCCTGGTGCCGCCGCCGAGTATCCGGATCAGGCCGTCCTTGTCGATGCCCTGCCGGATCGCGTGGCGGACCCGGGCGTCGGACAGCGCCGGCCGCGAGTGGTTGAACCCGAGGGTGATCTTGTCGCTGCTGGTGCCCGTGGAGACGGTGAAGTTCGGGTTGCCCTCGTAGGAGTTGACCAGCTCGATGTCGGTGATGCTGCCGATGTCGACCTGCCCGGTCCGCACCGCGTTGTTCTGCGCGTTCGGGTCGGTGATGTAGCGGAAGACCACCCTGGCGACGCCGGCCTTCGGCCCCCAGTACCGGTCGTTGCGGACGAGCGTGATGCTGTCGCCGTGCCGCCAGCTGTCGAACCGGAACGGGCCGGTGCCGACCGGCCTGCTGTCCAGGTCGGTGGCGCCATCCCGGATGATGACGCCGGCGGCTCCGGTGAGCCGGTAGGTCAGGTTGGTGTCGCGGTCCTTCAGGGTGAGCACGACGGTCTTCTCGTCGGGCGCGGTCACCGAGGCCACCGAGGCCAGATCGGCGGCGTTGGGATTGACCGATCCCGGCGCGCTGGCCCGGTTCAGGGAGGCCGCCACGTCGGCGGCACGCAGCGGTGAGCCGTCGTGGAAGGTCACGCCGTCCCGCAGGGTGAAGGTGTAGGTCTTCCCGTCCTCCGAGATCTTGTAGGACGTGGCCAGCGCCGGGGCGATGACACCGGAGTCGTCCCGCTGGAGCAGCCCCTGGTAGACGTTGTTGAKCAGGATCTGGCCGATGGCGGCCCCGGCGGCCTTGGTGATGTCGAGGCTGCCCGGCTCGAGCACGAGACCGATGGTCGCGGTGGCGTCCGAGTTGGTCGCGCCGGTCGCGCCAGCCGCCGGGTCCGCCGCCGCGCCGCCGGAAGCGTCCGAACCGCAGGCTGTGAGCACCGCCAGCGCCAGGGCTGCCGCGCCGGCGAACAATCTGATCTTCATCAACTGCCTTCTCCTGGAAAGCCGTCGGCCACGGTCACGGCCGCAACCAGCGACGCTGCCGGGTCTGTCCGGCGGCGCTCGCTGCCGCCTGGCAGGACGGACACGGATGTCAGCGGTTACGGAACATGATCGAAATGGGTGTTGGTGAACACGGCGCAGTCAGTGCGGGCTGGCTGCCGGAGCTCGTACCGCCTTCCCGTACATGACCTAAAGTAATTGATCTGCATACGAACTGTCGCAAAGGTCGTTGCGTCGTCAGGGCATGTGCAACGTGAAAGCAACAAAGAAGCAGCGAAAAACAACGAAGCGCGGTGCGGGAGGAGAGCCGGGAGGAGCGTCGCCGTGCCAGTCGGGCCCGAGTTCACAGGTTGTCACCGGTGAACGTCGTCACCCGTGGACGGTCCGGGCCCGGCGGCCGTCAGCGGAAAACCGTTCCGACGGATGGCCGGTGTGATACCCGCTGCGGTACCGGCGCGCTCAGCAGGCTTTCAGGACCAGTAACAGATCTGGTCGAAATGATGCGCGCGACGGGAGATCCAGAACGGATCAAGAATCATCGCTGGCAGCCGACGCCCTGTGCGCACCGCCTGAATGTAACCTCACGCGGGATCAGACTCAATCAGGACCTTGCGGACGAGACCCGACGGAGCCGGACATGGATCTACAGCTGGACGGGCGGCGCGCGATCGTGACCGGTGGCAGCCGTGGCATCGGGCGGGCCATCGCCAGATCGCTGGCCGCCGAAGGGGCCAAGGTCGTGATCGCCGCGCGGGACGCCGACGCCCTGGCGGTGGCCGCCAGGCAGCTTGCGGCCGAGACCGGCGGTACCGTGCTGCCGGTTGCCGCCGACACCCGCGACGGGGACGCCGTGGCGCGGCTGGCCGAGCGGACGGTCGCGGAGCTCGGCGGGGTCGACATCCTGGTCAACAACGCCGCCCAGCCGGGCGGCGCCGGCGGCCCCGGCGGGTTCTCCGCGCTGACCACCGCGGATCTCGCCGACGACATCGACGTGAAGGTCATCGGTTACCTGCGCACCGCCCAGGCGGTCGCCCCGCATCTGATCCGGGCCGGCTGGGGTCGCATCATCAACATCGGCGGTCTCGCGGCCCGTTCGACCGGGCGGACGGCCGCGTCCATCCGCAACGCCAGCGTCACCGCGCTTACCAAGAACCTCGCGGACGAGCTCGGCCCGCACGGAATCAACGTCGTCGCGGTCCATCCCGGGCCCACCGTCACCGAACGGTTCGCCGACCTGATCGGCGACGATCCCGCCCGGCTGGACGCCGTCACCGCGACGCTGACGATCGGCCGGGTGGTCACCGCCGAGGAGGTGGCCACGCTGGTGACCTTCCTCGCGTCCCCGCTGAGCGTGTCGGTCACCGGTGAGACGATCGCCTGCGGCGGCGGGAGCCGCGGGCCGATCTACTACTGATGATCCTGGCCAGTACTGATGATCCCGCCCGGCCGGGCTGGCTATGCGGCGAGCGGGGTGTAGTGGGAGGCGTCGTCCCCCTCGATGGCGTAGCTGCGCCGGCCGTCCACCCCGACCGGCACGTCGCCGGCGACGGTGATCCGGTGCAGCAGCCGCGGGAGGTCGCCGTAGTCGTCGACGCCGTAGTGCTGGGTGCTGCGGTTGTCGAAGAAGACGAGGTCGCCGGGGGTCCACCGCCACCGGACGGTGTTCTCCGGCCGGGTGACGTAGGTCTGCAGCAGACGGAGGAGGTCACGCGACTCGGTCACGGACAGGCCGACGATGCGCTGCGCGAACCCGCCGATGAACAGACCCCGCTCACCCGTCTCGGGATGGACGCGGACCACCGGGTGAGCGGTCCGGTACTTCCGGGAGACGAAGATCTCGCGGTACGCCTTCGTCTGCGCCGTCTCAGCCGGCGGGATCACGTAGTCRTAGTCGTTGGTGTGCTCCGCCCAGATCCGGTCKGCCAGTTYGCGCAGGTCGCCCGGGAGGTCCTGGTAGGCGGTCACGGAGTTGGCGATGAGGGTGTCCCCGCCGGCCGGGGGGATCACGACGGCGCGCAGGGTGCTCGCGGCCGGCGGGGACACGACGAACGTGACGTCGGTGTGCCAGTTGTTGGCCCGGCCCTCGGTCGAGTCCACCCGCAGCACGTTCGGGCTGCCGGCCAGGGACGGGACGGTGGGGTGCGCCGTGGTGAGCGCGCCGAAACGGGCGGCGAAACGCTGCTGCCCGGCGTCGTCGAGTTCCTGCCCGCGGAAGAACAGCGCCTTGTGCTCGACGAGCGCGGCCCGGATCGACGCGATGACGGTGTCGTCGTCGAGCGCGTCACGAAGGTCCACGCCGACGATTTCGGCGCCGATCCGTCCGGTTACCCTGCGGATGTCGAGATCCGTGCTGACGACGGCCATGTCGCTCCTTGGCGGTCCGGGAACGTGAGTGTCCGACGGCGCGGAAGAAGCCGCGGAAGTGGCATGGCCGCGCCGTCTTCGGTCCTTCGGTTTTCCTGCCGGTTCTCCTCCCGGCCGGCGGGGAGAAGCGTTCCGGCGACCGGCCCCGACGGTTTCCTCGTCGGCCCGTGCCGCCATGCTCGTGTCCGCCGCGGAGCGGGTCAATATTTAGTGGTCCAGCGAAAATAATTCGGCGGCCGTCTCATCGGCGGACGATATGGGCACGATGAGTAATGCTCTGACGGGGCGTGTAGCACACCCACGGACCACGCGGGTGACGGCCGGGCCTTTCGTCGTGCCTGATGGGGAACCCGCGGGTGGCGGTGCGGCGGGTCATGACGGTTGTACCGGTATCTCCCGTCCGGGCCGCCTCCGGGGTGGGCGGATGCCGCTCCGCCCAGGGCGGCGGCGGGGAGCCCCGGACACGGAAGAAGCATGATCGCTCAGCCTTCGCGCCGTGTCGACCGCCCCGTGGACGGGTTGACAGCCGGCCATTCCTGCCGACATAGTCGCCAACATGTCGGGGAACAGGCTGTCGGTCCGGCGAGTGGTGGATCATGTCCGTGTCGCCAGTGACCTGTGTCAATTCTGGTCGAATCCAGGTTGATCCGTCCTGGCATTTTCGTGGTATTGTCTGGAACTATTTAATAGTCACTCGAACACGACTCTGTCCGTCGCCGACGGTGGTGGCAGAAATCATTGTTCGGGCCGTAAAAGATATCGGCGGTGATATCGGTTCGCGGATGGCCGGCGAAGTCGTGAAAATTTTCGGCACGGCCTCACCGGGTTCCTCGGAAGCTCGGTCGCCACAGTTTCTCCGCCAATTTCCAGCATCCGCTCCGGTGCGCTCGGGATATCGAACGCCCGGGATGCCGAGAAGGGCGCCGAGGAGCAGGGACGCCGAGAAGTGTCGCTGCCGGCCAACGCCCCCGGCCCGGCCCGGCCCGGCCGGTGCCTGGAGGCCCACCCGTCCTGATCATGATTCGACCGGCTGCCGAGAACCGAGAACAGGGATCCTGATGAGTGACCAGCCCCGCCAGCCACACCGACACCGCGACGTGTCCTCGACATGTGCCGGCCAGGCCGGCGTCGGCGGCTCGCGGTGAGCGCCGTATCAAGACGCCGTCCGCGGCCGGTCGAGGTCCCCGCCGAGACCGACGTCCTCGTGCTCGGAGGAGGCCCGGCCGGGACGTGGGCGGCGCTGGCGGCGGCAGGCCGCGGCCAGCGGGTCACGCTCGCCGACAAGGGCTACTGCGGCACCAGCGGTTCGACGGCGGCCGCCGGTAACAACCTGTGGTATCTGCCACCGGGCGGGAGCTCCCGGTCGGAGGCCATCGCCGCCCGTGAGATCGCCGGCGGCCATCTCACCGACCGGCGCTGGATGGCACGCGTCCTCGACCAGACGTGGCGGGCGGTCGAGCAGCTGACGGACTGGGGTTATCCGTTCCCGGTGGCCGACGACGGCACCCCGCGGCGCGGCAGCCTGCAGGGCCCGGAGTACATGCGGCTGATGCGCCGCCAGGTCCGGCGCGCCGGCGTCGTCATCCTCGACCAGTCGCCCGCCCTTGAGCTGCTGGTCGACCCCGACGGTGTCGTCACCGGCGCCGCCGGCGTCCACCGCCAGCGGGCCGGCGAGCCCTGGCGGGTGCGTGCCGGGGCTGTGGTCCTGGCGACCGGAGGCTGCGCCTTCCGGTCCGGCGCGCTGGGACTCAACGTGGACACCGGTGACGGCGCGCTGATGGCCGCGGAGCTCGGCGCCGAACTGTCCGGGATGGAGTTCTCCTGCCAGTACGGCACCGCGCCCGCCTTCGGCGCGCAGACCAAGGGCCTGATGTACCAGTTCGCCGTGTTCACCGACGCCGACGGTGCCGAGCTGGCCGCCGCCGCGTTCCCCGGCGGGCTGCTCGACGTGCAGTGGGCGGCGCTGCGCACCCAGGTGCACGCCCGGCTCGAGCGGGCGGCGCCGCACCTTCGGGAGGCGATGCGCTGGTCGCAGCCGAACTTCTTCCTGCCGTTCGACAAACTGGGCATCGACCCGTTCACCCAGCGCTTCCCCGTCCGTTTCGTCATGGAGGGCACCGTGCGCGGGACGGGCGGGCTGCGCGTGGTCGACGACGGATGCGCGACCACCGTCCCCGGGCTGTTCGCGGCCGGCGACGCCGCATCCCGCGAACTCGTCACCGGCGCGATCAGCGGCGGCGGCAGCCACAACGGCTCCTGGGCGATCTCCTCCGGCGGCTGGGCCGGCGCGGCGGCGGCCCGATTCGCCGCACGGCGCCCGGCCGGCTGGCCGTCGGCGCCCCTCACCCCCGCTGGCGGCGCGGGGCTGCGCGCCCGGACGGGCCGTGGCGACCTGCGGCACGAGGAGGTGGTGGCCGCCGTCCAGGAGCGGGTGCTGCCGCTGCGGCACAACAGGTTCAGGACGGCGGCGGACCTGCGCGAGTCGCTGGCCGTTCTCGACTCGCTGTGGTCGGCCGTCGTCGACGGGCTCGCGCCGGACGACGACGCCCACAGCATCACCCCCACCCGGGAGGCCGCGGCGATGCTCGCGCACGCGCGGTGGATGTACCGCGGCGCGCTGTCCCGGCCGGAAAGCCGCGGGCTGCAGGTCCGCCTGGACCGGCCAGGGACCGACCCGGCCCTGGCTCACCGCATCCGCGTCGGCGGCCTCGACCAGGTGTGGACGGCCGCCGAGACCACCGCCGCCGGGAGCGCCGCCGCTACCACTGTTCCCGGCGCCGTTCCCGGCGTTCGCCGTCCCGAGGAGGTGCCGGTCCTGTGATCGAGGTGGTCAACGACAGCCGGTGCATCGACTGCAACATCTGTGTCGAGGTGTGCCCCACCAACGTCTTCGACGCGGTTGACGGCGGCCATCCGGTGATAGCCCGGCAGTCCGTATGCCAGACCTGCTTCATGTGCGAGGCCTACTGCCCGGCCGACGCGCTGTTCGTGGCGCCGCTGGCGGGCCCGGCGCCGGCCGGGTCACCGCTGCGGGACGAGGCGTTCCTCGAAGCCCACGACCGGTTCGGGGAGTACCGGCGCTGGCTCGGCTGGGGCCATGGCCGTCGGCCCGGCAGCCTGCTGGACCGCACCCACGTCTTCACCGCGCGCTTCCGTACGGCGCCGGAGGCATCCGGCCGGTGAGACAAGCGGGACCTCCGCGAAGACCGAACAAGGACACCTGATCCGAAAAGTGACAAGCCTGATCCGAAAAGTGACAAGCCTGATCCGAGCAGTGACAAGGTAGGGAACAAGCACATGTCGACGTCCCGCGAGCCCGGAACCGGGCCCCGGCCCGTCCCGCGTCCCGCTCCCGCCGGCACGCGGCGCGACCCGTACGCCGGCTTCGGCGGCCGGATCGGGCGCACCTTCGGCGAGTCAGAGCCGGCGTGGCCATCCCGCGTCCGCCCGGACGGGCACGCACCCAACATCGTCGTGGTGCTCGTCGACGACATGGGGTACAGCGACATCGGCCCGTTCGGCGCCGAGATCGCCACGCCGGCCCTGGACCGGCTCGCCGAACAGGGTGTGCGGCTGACCAACTACCACACCATGCCGCTGTGCTCGCCAGCCAGGGCAGCCCTGCTGACCGGCCTGAACCCGCACCGCGTCGGATACGCCATGGTGGCCAACGCCGACCCCGGATTCCCCGGCTACGGCATGGAGATCGCCGACGACATCCCCACCCTGGCCGAGCTGCTGCACGACGCCGGATACGCCACCTACGCGGTCGGCAAGTGGCACCTGGCGCGCGACTCGGCGTCCAGCGCGGCCGACGACCGGCGCAACTGGCCGTTGCAGAAGGGCTTCGACCAGTACTACGGCGTGCTGGAAGGGCTCACCAGCCTGTTTCACCCGCACCAGCTGGTACGGGACAACAGCCCGCTGGACATCGACGACCTGCCCGACGGCTACTACTACACCGACGACATCACCGACCAGGCGATCTCGATGGTGACGTCGCTGCGGGCGCACGACGCCGACAAGCCGTTCTTCCTCTACGTCGCGCACAACGCCGTGCACGGTCCGTTGCAGGCCAAGCCTGRGGACATCCAGCGTTACCGGGGCCGCTACGACGGCGGCTGGGACGCGCTGCGGGAGGCCCGCTTCGGCCGGCAGCGCGCGGCCGGCCTCTTTCCCGCCGACACCCGGCTGCCGCGGCGCAACTTCGAGGCCGGACACGAGGTGGGCCCCTGGGCGGAGCTCACGCCGGAACAGCAGCGGCTGTACGCCCGGTACATGGAGGTCTACGCCGCCATGGTCGACAACATCGACCAGAATCTCGGGCGGCTGCTGGACACCCTCGCCGCGCTCGGCGAGCTGGACAACACGATCGTCATCTTCACCTCCGACAACGGAGGCACGGGCGAGGGCGGCGCGGAGGGCACCCGCAGCTACTTCAAGCGCTTCGTCCAGCATACGAACCTGCCCGCCGACTGGGACCCCGACGTCGAGCGCGACCCCGAACTGATCGGCGGCCCGCGCAGCCTGGTGCACTATCCGCGCGGCTGGGGGATGGCCTCCAACACGCCGTTCCGGCTGTACAAGGGCCAGACCTACGCCGGCGGGGTGCGGGTGCCGTTCATCCTGTCCTGGCCGGCCGGCATTCGGACACCTGCCGGCGACGCCGGCATTCGGACACCTGCCGGCGACGCCGGCATTCGGACACCTGCCGGCGACGCCGGCATTCGGACGCAGTACCAGTACGTCACCGACATCACCCCGACGCTGCTCGACCTGGCCGGGGTGGCCCGGCCGGCGCGGCGCCACGGGCAGCCGGTCCAGGAGCTCGACGGAGTCAGCTTCGCCGCCGTCCTCGCGGACCCGGACGCACCCAGCACCCACCACGAGCAGTACTGCGAGATGATCGGCAACCGTAGCTACTACCGGGACGGCTGGAAGCTGGTCACGCTGCACCGCCCCGGTGCCCCGTACGACGACGGCGAATGGGCGCTCTACAACGTGACGCGGGACCCGACCGAGATCGTCGACCTGTCCGCCGCGCACCCCGACGTGGTCAAGGAACTGGCCGCGGCCTGGGAGAACGCGGCCTGGCGCAACGGTGTCTTCCCGCTCGCCGACGGCAGTGGCGCGCTGGTCATCCGCAACCCCGCGGAGGAGCGGCTGCGGCGGCCGGTGACCCTGCTGGCCGGCACCCCCGAGCTGGAGCGCTACCGCTCCGCCAAGCTCATCACCTTCCGCTCCTTCGACATCATCATCGAACTGGATGAGCATGCCGTCGGCGACGAAGGAGTCCTGGTCTCGCACGGCGACCAGGGCGGCGGTTACAGCGTGTACGTGGAGGACGGGCGGCTGCGCTTCGCGTACAACGAGTACGGCGTGCTGCACGAGGCCGACGCCGGGCCGCTGCCCGCCGGCCGGCACACCGTCCGCGTCCGCGCCCAGGCCATCCCCGGCCTGCGCTGGCAGTGGCGGATCCTCGTCGACGGCACCGAAACCGGCCTGCTGGCCGAGGTGCACCAGCTCATCGGCATGGCCCCGCTACAGGGGATCAGCGTCGGCGTGGACCGCAGGTCCCCGATCTCCTGGCCCGTCCACGAACGCCACCGCAGCTTCCGCTACACCGGCCGCCTGAAATCGGTGACCTACATTCCGGGACCGCCCGCCCCCGACGACCCCGAAACCCTGATCCGCACCCTCCGCGAAGCCGCCGCCACCTTCGAGTAGCCCCTCTTGTCTGCTCCCGGCCCAGGCAGCCGCAGCCCTCACCATCAGCCGTCCCGGAGCCTATGAAGCACTCCCCACCGCGACGGAGTTGCACCAACGAGCCGGCGGACTGCCGAATCCCTGGATTTAGAAATCAAGCCCGCGGCCTGGGGCCGCGCCGCGCGCCCCGAGCGGTTCGCCCGCCGGCCACGGCCACCCCGCCTGCCCAAGACCRTGTGGATCAACCAGCCAGTTCCAAGCCAACCGAGCAACGACCAACTGTCACATTTGACTTGACATGTACCGGTCGTCCACCGGCCCCACATTCCCGCCCGACCGTCACAGACAACGATCGATCACTGAGCACAACGGTTCGTTACCGGGAAAGGCTCACTGAAGTCTTCGGCTGCGCCGGTTTGAAGGCTGGCCCTGCCGGTGAGCTTTTCAGTCCGAGGGCTGTGGTCGGGCGGACCAGCCAAAGCTTTCGCGAGGCAGAACGATTTCCCACCTTTTCGGGCCGGTCGGTGGGCGCGGTGGGGCGCGGARCAGCGGCGCCCGGCAGGGTGGGGCGACGCGTGGTGTGGCTTCAGCAAGCCTTCTCGGCGCGGATCGAATCAATGCCGCTAAGATAAGAACGGGCGCCGACAAGATCAATATCTGCTTGATCGTTTCAGTGCGGTTTT